>NZ_NPDD01000001.1 GCF_002272245.1 Bacillus sp. 7884-1
ACCGCCATTTTTTATATCAGTAGGTTAACTCTACTGTTGATATAGATATAGATTGTATGGCTCAGTAGCTCAGTCGGTAGAGCAAAGGACTGAAAATCCTTGTGTCGGCGGTTCGATTCCGTCCTGAGCCATCATTTTTTTAAAAAAATTTATAAGTCTTATATATATAGGGGTAGCTAAGTGGCTAAACGCGGCTGTCTGTAAATCCGCCCTCATAAAAAAACAGTGCTAATTCTATGCGAATTGCACTGTTTTTTTTTTCAGGACTAGATACTTTTTCATTTATTTCGAATGAGGTAATCGAGTGCACCTAAGGTTTCTGTTGCACCATACTTGTCGACAACAATTTCTCCCATGCGAGTACGTTATGCCTTGAAGTACATGGGTTGCTAGGTTGGGATGCTCTTTTTATATTTTCAATGCCTGACCAGATAATTTTTGATTAAACACATCTGATAAGTAGTCCTCTACTGTTAAATACAGGAATCCATTGCCTTCAAGTTTTGGCGAGTTTCCTAGAGGAACTGTTCTCTTTATTAATTGTGCATAAAGCTCAGGCTCTGTCAGATTTCGCTCGAATCTTTTTGTGACAATATCTTTTATGAGCGCAAGTGCACCGGATACATGCGGTGTTGCCATCGAAGTGCCGGATAGTTTTGCATACGTGCCGTTTAAATAGGTTGAAAGGATTTCTTCACCAGGCGCTACTAAGTCGACTTCATTATTCGAATTTGAAAACTCAGAAGAATGTCGCTGCAGATCAATGGCTCCGACGCTGATGACTTCATTGTAGGAGGCAGGATAGGAGAATTCATCTGAAGAATCCTGTCCATCTCCCTCATTTCCAGCTGCACAAACGACTAGAATTTGATGAGCGACTGCGTTTTGAATCGCTTGATGCAACTCAGGTATATCCGCAGAACCACCGAGACTCATAGAGATAATATCCGCCTTCTGTTCAACGGCATAGTTGATACCATTAATGATCCAGTCGTATTGTCCTGATCCATTTTTATCGAGCACTTTTAAGATCAGTAAATTTGCTTCAGGTGCCACACCAATGACTCCGTTATTGTTTTGGACAGCAGCAATGGTGCCCGCCACATGTGTACCATGACCATTATAGTCAGTGTATACATTAGGATTTCCATTATCATCATCCGTGAAATTCCGGCCGCCGATAATTCGTTCACTCAAATCCGAATGGCTGACATCGCAGCCTGTGTCTAATATTGCAACTGTGATTCCCTTACCTTTCGATTTCTCCCAGATTTTTGGAGCCTCAATCATCTCAATGCCTTTTGGTACCTCAGACACCACTTCGACCACTTCATTCACTTGATACGGAATTAAACGTAATCTTTGTTCCATTCGTATCCCTCCTGACAGAATTGGTTTTCTGTGTATTCTAGGGAGTTACTAATAGTTTAACAATTCAGAATCTATTAAAACAGTTACTATAGTCGTGTTTTTATCGAACGAATGTTCCTTTAAATAAATAGCACTCTGCCTTCCATGAGCGCCATTTTCATTTAGTTAGTTAAAAATCCTATTCCTATGTATCGAATTATCTCAGTTATTAAGAGAAATATATCTTAAACCACTTGAAATAGCGGTTAAAGAAGAAACCCACATGGTGCGATATCCTCATTTCATAGAAAATGAGACTTGGCTTTTCCAATTTTCTTAGCTAGGCTTTTATCCGTTCTACAAGTTGGAGAAGTTCACGGTTAGGTCCATAGAATAAAATCATGCGTCCGCCTTCAAGTGTCGGCTTTGGTTCTTCGGAAGTAAATTGAATTCCTTTTTCCTTGAAATGGTTGATTGCCCCGTTAATATCTTCGACCGTAAAGGCAAGATGATTCACGAGGCCGCTCTCTGTATACTCTCCAATGGGATTAATATCGCGGATCAGCTCAATTTCCATATCAGGCTGGGACTCAAGATACAAAAATGCCATTTCCCTAATTGGACTGTTTCCTCGGAGACGCACCTTAAATCCCAGGATAATTGAATAAAACTCGATGGACCTGTCCATATCCGAAACCATAATCGCAGTATGTTCCATTTTGGAAATCATTGTTTTTCCCCTTTTCAATAGAATAATATTTTTACTCTCTAATGTTATGATAAAGAATTTCTATAGAAAAGAACTGATTAGCAAAGAAATATAATTTAGCGCTAAAAGGACTAAAATATCAAAATTTTCAGACCTAATGATAGATTGTTTATGTCTTTTTGATAATTTAAGATACGAATATAAGTTAAATATTCAAAAGTTTCAGATAGTAATTAGAAACGCTGTCGTTTTTTGAATCTTTTACTCTTGTACAAAGGAATCAATCAAGAATTAAACAGTTGGAGGTTGAAGGAAATAAAATTTGGCATTTATGCAGAATTGCAAAACCCAGAGAAAAAATAAAAAGCCTCATCCGCAAGTATATCAGGAAATTTTAAAGAAAATTGAACAAGCAGATAAACGAGGTTTGATAAATATTGTTGTCTCGAAGCAATAGTTGTTCGACCTTTTTATTATTGGAGAAAATCAATTAATCATTAGGTGAAACTATATAAGATATAGGGAGGAAAGAATCATGACTGCTGAAATAAAAAGTCAGAACCTGCTCAACAGTGTGTTGACCGAAATCCGCGCCCGACGGGATGAATTTGAGGCGAAGCGGCACGTGCCTCAGGACATGGTAGCGCAACTAAAGCAACTGGGCGTCTATCGCGCTCACACGCCGCGTTGCTTTGGCGGCGATGCCCGCTCGCCCTCGGAGTTCCTCAGGCTGGTCGAGGCCATCTCCGAGGCTGACGGCTCCGCCGGATGGGTGGCGAGCTTCGGCTCTGCTGCGGTCTATCTCGCGGCCCTGCCGCGCAATACGCTCGCACGCCTATACGCAAATGGGCCGGACGTGTCCTTCGCGGGCGGCTTGTTTCCAATCCAGCCCGCAGAGAAGGTCGAGAGCGGTTGGCGCGTGAACGGTCTCTGGAAGTTCGCGAGCGGCTGCAAGAGCGCCGACATTATTGGCGTTGGTATTGGCACCGGTGAAGGCGGCAAGCCGCTCACCGGTGTGCTCATGCCCGAGGACGTGGAAATCGTCGAGAACTGGGAAGTGCTCGGGCTGCGCGGAACGGGTAGCCATGACCTGCTGGTGAAAGACGTCTTCGTCTCTGACGAATGGACCTTTGTCCGTGGCGGTGTGCCTTCTATTGAAGAGCCGATTTACCAATATCCATCCATCGCTTATGCAGCACAGGTACTGGCGGTGGTCAACCTTGGCGTAGCCCGCGCCACGCTTGATGAAGTTTCTCAGATGGCCGGTGGACGTTCTGGCATCACCGGTGCACCGAGGATGGCCGATCGCGCTTACCTGCGAATCGCCGTGGCAAAGGCAGAAGCCTCGCTAAGGTCGGCGCGCGCCTTCTTCTACGAGGCAACCGATTCCGCTTGGGACTCGATCCTGAGGGGCGACGGTGTCTCCGCTGACCAAACAAGCATGTTGCGTCTGGCAGCTGTACAAGCTACCCGCGCAGGCGCGAGCGCCGTGCAGTCAGCCTACCTGCTTGCCGGCACCGCAGCGATCTACGACGGGCACCCGCTGCAGCGCTATCTGCGCGACGCGATGGTCGTGACCCAGCACGCCTTCCTCAGCGAAGGCATGTACGACGGCGCCGGCTCGGTATTCCTAGGCGTGCCGCCGATGCCTGGCTACATCTGACCCTGCCAATCAATACCGGAGCCACTATGTCGCAACCTGCCCAGAGAGCCCACTGTGCGTCCTTTTCTGCATCGGTATTACCTTAGAACTTCTATGACCTGCCAACCGGCAATGGCAATGAGATGTGGAAGGGATTCAGCGCCATAATAACCTCGTTAAAGGAGGACATTACCGATGCACGCACTAGATTTAAATAAATCACCATCCAATTATCAGGCTGAATGTATAGTTCATTTACCAGAAAAAGGATTTGTTGATTATTGTTCAAAACAGTTTTCTGTCAATCGAGGTGTCTTTAATGTCATTGATCACTGGTTTTTCGACTATGGACTGGAGAATATTGTTTTACGCCGCAAAGCTATCATTCAGTTTTTAACGTTTCTCCATACAGTAAATAGTTACCACAATAAGAAAATGTACCTACAGTTCGGGAAAGGCGGAGTAAAAAAAAGCCTTTATTATTTCGTTGACGAATGTTTAAATAAACAATAGTCAAAATAATGGGAGGCATTCCATGAGTATAAAAGCTAGTGACCTTAATTTAGACCATTTTATGAGTATTTCGGAAAAACCAGGATTGAATTTAAAGGAATTAAAGTTGACACTTACTAGTGCAACGGCATGGGGAGTGCTCCGAAAAGACTTAATTACGGCGTTGGGGGTTCAGCGGGCAAAACGATTTTTACTAAGATATGGTTATCAATGTGGTGTACACGAAGCACGCATCCTTAAAGAAACGATTAATTGGAAGGATGAACTAGAGTGGCTTATTGCCGGCTCCAAAATGCATTATTTGACAGGAAGGGCTTTTTCGTACCCAGAAACGTTCAATGTGGACATGAAAAAAGGTTTCTTTGATGTATCTGGCTATTGGATTGACTCGGATGAAGCTAATCAACACCTGCGGCATTTCCCTATGCATACAGAACCAGTCTGCTTCTATTTAGCAGGATATGCAAGCGGTTACACCAGTGAATGTTTAGGAAAGAAAACGATTTTTAAAGAGGTTAAATGCAAAGGTAAAGGTGATGATCACTGCCGATACGTGGGCAAAACTGTTGAACAATGGGGCAATGAAATTGCTGAAGATCTCTTTTTCTTTGAAAACGAAGATATGTCCGGAGAACTTGACCAAATGTACCGCCGAGTGGAACAGCAGAAAGAAAGATTTGAACTAGGTTCTTCATTAAGCCGTAATTTGACGCAAGCCATGCTTAAAGGGGAAGGTTTCCAGTCCTTTGCCAATCTTCTGGGAAAAAGTATTCATTGCCAGGTTTTAATTGAAAATAAACATTTTGAATCGCTTGCTAAATATGGAAAAAATCCAGGAATGGATGAATATATGACTGCACGAAATATCTGGGACAAGTGCAAAGAAGTGATTCATCATAACACTATTGTTGAAACACCTCTTAAGGATAAAACATTTAACATTTTGACGATACCCATTATAAACAGAAATCAGATTTATGGGTTTATCACCATAGATTCAGATCAAAAAAACGATGATTTTCGAAAAGATTTGCTTGAAAGGGTAGCGACAGTAGCTGCCTTACATGTACAGAATGAACGAGTGGCCATTGAAACAGAACACCGTATGAAAGGTGAGCTGCTTGAGCAGCTGCTTAACAATAAGGAAGTGGACACAAAGGAAATTAACAGCCGCTTTTCCTACATTGGTTATGATTTATCGGAGCAGCATTATATCTTGCACATGGAAATTAATGACCGAAAGGTGAAAGAAAAGGGCTCTGTTAATTACGATTATCTGAAAATTAGGGATAAATTAACCAATATATTTTATCAAAAACAGAATAAATTTGATGCCCCACTAATTTTAACTAAATTAAATACCGTTCAAGCTATCATCTTGAAGAAATATATCGACTCTGAAAGAACCACGATTAAAGAGTTTGGTGAACAGCTTCTGAAGCAGATTGGAAACCAAGAACAGCAGATTTATATTGGAATCAGCAATGAAACCCAGCAGCTTTCTGATTTTCATAAAAATGCTGAAGAAGCGAAGAAGGCGGTTGAATTAGCGAAGGTGAGGTCGTCAGACTCTCGGGTCATCCTAACAAGTGAATTAGGCCATTTAACCTTATTTTTAAATGCAAGGGAACCGATGGAACTGGAACGATTCGCAAACGAAAAATTACATTCCATTCTTGAATATGATAAAAAGAAAAATTCAGAATTGCTGGTGACGCTTTTTTACTATTCGCAAAATGAATTTAATTTACATAAATCAGCACGAGAAATGTCAATTTCAATTAGTGGAATGAGATATCGTATACAAAAAATTGAAGACTTGCTTTCTATTGATCTATCAAGCTCTAATAGTCGCTTTGAGATTCAGATGTCCCTGCAGATTCTGTTGATGCTTGGGAAAATAAAAATGTAATTTGGATGCTGCATTTGAAGGCAGCTCATAACCAAAGGAGGAGAAAAAATGGATCCACGTCAATTTAGAAATACGCTTGGACACTTTGCTACAGGTGTTACAGTCATTACCACAAAAAGTGAGAGTGGTTTTATTGGTTTAACGGCAAACGCTTTTTCGTCGGTTTCATTGGACCCGCCTTTAATTCTCGTTTGTATTGATAAAAAGGCAGGCAGCGTCCATGCGTTTAAAAAAGGTCAGCCGTTTACAGTAAATATTTTACAAGAGAAACAAGAAGAAGATTGCTGGCGCTTCGCGAAAAAGTCCGAAGATAAGTTCAAGGGAGCTTCGTACTTCCTATCAGATGATGGCGTACCGATCTTAAAAGGGAACTTGGCAACGATTGAATGTCGTGTTGATGACTTACTTGAAGGCGGTGACCATTATATTGTAACAGGAAGTGTGAAGAGTGCTGCATTTGATGAACAGAAAAAACCGCTTCTATTTTTCCGTGGGAAAATCGGGCACTTATCAGAAGCCGTTGAGATTAAACCATAATCACTGAACTGAATTTAGGGGGGAATAAAATGTTATCGAAAGAAGATAATCAATTATTAACGCAAACAGGTCCTGGGACTCCAATGGGTGATATGTTCCGCCGCTATTGGATTCCTGTTCTGAAGTCTGAGGAATTAGAAAGTGATGGCAAGCCTCAGCGAATAAAATTATTAAGTGAAGACCTCATTGCTTTCCGTGATACGGAAGGGAAAGTGGGATTGATTGACGAACGGTGTCCTCATCGTGGAACCTCCCTTTATTTTGGAATTAATGCTGGGTGCGGTATCCGCTGCATGTATCATGGCTGGAAGTTCGACTCGAAGGGGAACTGCACTGAAATTCCCTCTGAAGAAAAAGATGGGAAGTTCAAACAATCTATCAAACTGAAAAGATATCCGACAATAGAAGCAAATGGTATTGTTTGGACCTATATGGCTCCTGAAGAAGAGCAGCCGCCATTACCAGATTTTTATTGGATGGGCCTTCCAGATGAGAACATATTGGTGGAACGTGTGTGGCAGGAATGTAATTATGCACAGGTTATGGAAAATGATCTAGATTACGTTCACGCTGCTTTCTTGCATAAAGCTCATCATACACAAGCAGTAGAAGAAGGGATATTAAGCAGTGATTTAGGGATCGATCCGGATCATCCGCTTGTCAAAAATCCACCGGTTAAACAGGCTGTTGAAGATACGAACTATGGGAAGCGTTGTGTTGCGGTCGGAATCGGAACGGAAAAAGAGAATGCTTTCATGGAGATTCATTATATTTTCCCATTTTATACGTATCCACCGAGATTTGGCGGGGAAGATGGAATGTGGCACGCGTTTATTCCAAGAGACGATTATAGTACCTGGTCATGGGATGTACAGTTTGCGCACAACCGAACCATTGATGTCGAAGCGCAGCATAAGCGCCGAGGTTTAAAATTGGATAAGGAATTAAAGAAACAAATCAATCTTGAAAACGAATATGCTCAAGATCGAGAATTACAAAAGACTGGAAACTTCACAGGCATTCGTGGTATTGCCAATCAAGATCATGCCGCTACTGAAACAATGGGCCCGATTGTTGACCGCTCCAATGAGCATCTTGGAACGAGTGATTTACCGGTTATTCATATGCGCCGCATTCTGCTCCAGCAGGTGGAAGCATTCCAAAAAGGTAAAACACCTTTAATTTTAAATAATGCATCACTCAAATCATTGTATAGTGATGGTCTCTATGATGATAACCAAAAATCATGGAAAGTTGCTTTTCCTATGAAAGAGCAATTTCAATTGAAAAAAACGGTTGCTAAATTGTAATTCATGATGAATGTGAAGCAATATGATGGTTACCAGTCCTTTAGTTATTTAAAAGCGAATCAAGATTATAAACAATATGAGTTATCCTATGAACTTGATCGAGTCCCAGCGTACTCGCTTCAATTAACAGAGAATGAAGCAGAAAGACTGAAAAAAATATTAACAAAATACCCGATCGTTTCATTACGTGACCATGGCTTTATTGTCCCAAAAAAATCTGAACAGATTCTCTCTTATTGTGGTGAATTGCACACTGCTTTTCATTATGAAGGAATATCTATGTCAGGAATTGACGTAATATTCGAAAATTTCATGGATGGGATTTCGATCATTTCCTCTAAAAACGGCCTGAAATGGGATGATGTCCTTTATTTGCTTGGTATGCGCTACGCTGATATCCAGCGTCAAAAGACGATTTATGTCGCAAGCACATACGGTGACTTGTTAAAAGCAAAGCGGAACAAACAAGTAGCCATATTACCGTCACTAGAAGCGGCAAGCATTTTAGAAAATGAGCTGGATCGTGTAGATATTTTGTACGGTTTCGGTATCCGCTGTATGGGAATTACCTATAACGAAGCAAATAGTCTTGGTTCAGGGCTGATTGAGAATAGAGATGGCGGCTTAACCAATTTCGGCCGCCGTGTGATTGAAAGAATGAATCGATTAGGGATGATAATTGACATTTCTCATTGTGGAGATCAAACGAGTTTAGATGTGATTGAAACAAGTGAGCACCCTGTTTTCATCACACATGCAGGTGCAAGGGCATTGTGGAACACACCACGAATGAAGCCTGACCATGTTTTACAAGCATGTGCTGAAAAAGGCGGGATCATTGGAATTTGTGCTGCCCCTAATACGACATTAACAAAAAACTCACCTAACCATTCACTGCAATCCGTGATGGAGCATTTTGAATATATTAGCAAATTAGTAGGCATTGATCATGTTGGTCTTGGACCCGACACTTTTTTTGGAGACCACGTCGCCTTACAGCATGCCTTTGACGATATGTTAGGCATATCAGCTTCTCACAGTGGAGAGGTTTATAAGGAGTCTACTTATGTAGAAGGGGTGGAAAATCCTGCTGAGGCCATGAAAAATATGATTGGATGGCTGGTGAAACACAATTATTCAACTAAAGCTATTACCAAGGCAGCAGGCGGGAATGCCATGCGGGTGATAAAAAGTATTTTAATAAACTAAGAGAGGGGACGATTACTTTTGAAAAGGAATGTAGTAGATCAAGAAGTGGCGATCGTTACGGGTGCAGGGCAGGGGCTCGGTCATGCGATTGCCATAAAGCTCCTTTCAGAAGGAAAAAGAGTTGTTTTTGTTGACGTGAATGAAACTGCCTTAAACGAAGTAAAAGAATCTGATCTTTTGCATCGTTACCATTCTTCCTATTCGATGTTTTTAACAGTGGATGTATCGGATGTCAATGCTATTAAAAAGAGTGTGGAAACGATCATGGAAGACTGGGGACGCATTGATATATTGGTTAACAACGCTGGTGTCCGTAAAGAAACCGTGATTGAGGAAGTATCGGAAGAGGAATGGAATCATATTTTATCAGTCAATCTCGGTGGGACCTTTTTCTACTCTCAAGCTGTACTAAACACGATGAAACAGAAAAAAAAAGGGCGTATTATTAATGTTTCTTCATTTGGGGGACAAGCGGGTCCGCTGACATCCGGTGCCCATTATTGTGCTTCTAAAGCGGGACAGCTTGTTTTAACAAAAGTATTTGCTAGGTCTTTAGCTGATCAGGGGATCACTGTAAATACTGTTGCTCCCGCTGCCATTGAAACACCAGAAATGGAAAAGATGGACCCAGCGGTATTAGAAAAAATGAAGGAGAGCATTCCAGTAAAACGCTTTGGTGAAGCAGAAGAAGTGGCAAGCATGGTTTCTTTCCTAGCTTCAGATGCTGCTAGTTATATTACGGGTTCAACCTTCGACATAAACGGTGGTTTGCTCATGCGTTAAACAGATTCTAAAGGAGATGAATGTAATGGGAGAAATTAAACATGGTGCACCTGAAATACCCAATCCATTGAGAGTTTTTATGACGTTTGAGTCGACAGGGTGGTTTGATACTACTCAGGAGCAAAAAGAAAAAGAAATTTTGCCGCTGCTTCATGAAGTCTTAGTGGAGTGGAAAGAAAATGGATCGGAATTATTAGGCACGTTTGACAGAGATATATTAACAGCCGGGCATGCAGGACCGGTTAATTGGCATGCGTGTTTTCTATATAATGTCCCTAATTTGCAAACGGTTACAAATATGACGCACTCCTTTCGAGCAACTGGCCTCGATCGCTTCTTCCGTCTTGAAGCATCAATTGGACGTCCATTTTTCTTGTTAGAAAACAAGCGTTAAACAGTTGAACAAAAGAGATATGCCATTCAGGAGGAGAGGGGGGACCTTCTTGACTTTATATGAATATTTACAGGATATCCTGGAACTCGAAAAGGCAGAGATGTTTATGATAGATCCTGCTTTTACGTTGAACCTTGAAGATTTTGAGAAGGATGAAAATGAGTGAACTGCTATTTGCTTCGATTGAAGCAGCCGGGTATTTAATGGCAAAGAAAGAGATTTCACCAACGGAATTAACGGCATTAACATTGGAACATATAAAAAAAAATGACCCTGCCCTTCAAGCATTTATCACCGTGATGGAAGAAGAAGCCATCGTTCAGGCGGAGAACTTAGAAAAAGAAATTCAAAGCAATCAACTTCGTGGACCGCTGCACGGAATCCCGATTGTGGTGAAGGATTTATTGCAAACAAAAGGGGTACGAACAACTTGCGGGTCAAAAGTTTTTCAAGACTGGGAGCCTTCAGATGATGCCATAACTGTTCAAAAGCTGAAGGACGCAGGAGCTGTCATCATCGGTAAAGCAAACTTGCATGAATTTGCAATGGGAGCAACAACTGAAAATCCTCACTATGGAAGTACAAAGAATCCATGGGATTTAACAAGAATACCAGGTGGTTCGAGCGGTGGTTCAGCTGTGGCCACGGCAACAGGTATGGCCTTCGGTGCTATTGGTACAGATACAGCGGGTTCAATTCGTCTGCCTGCAGCAATGTGTGGCACGGTAGGATTTAAACCGACTTATGGACTTGTTAGTCGTGAGGGGTGTCTGCCATTTAGTTGGTCTTTAGACCATGTAGGTCCAATGGCAAGAACAGTAAAGGATACGGCGATCATGCTTGAAGTGATGAAAGGATATGATTCCAAAGACCATTCGACTGTTAAAAGGGATGAGTCTGTTATCTATCCCGAGTTACAAACTCTTAAAGGAATTAAGCTAGGTTTTTATGAACCGTACATGTTTTCAGGAATCGATGAGAATGTGAAGACCGTTATTCAGAAAGCTTTTCAGCGATTAACCGATCTGGGGGCTGAAATCGTTTCTATTAACCTACCAGGGATAGAAAGGGCCCTTGATGCTTTAAAAACAATTGCGCAAGCAGAAGTGGTTTCCTTTCACGAACCGTTATTAAAGAGATTTGGAGATTTATATGGGGATGATTTGAAATATCGCTTCCAATTTGGCCGTAGTATTTCCGCAACCGATTATATAAATGCCCAACGAACAAGAAGACAGTTTATCACCGAAACACTTAAACAAATGAAAGAGCTTGATGCGTTAGTTGGTCCTACCAATGTTCAGCCACCGTTTGAGATAGGCACTATGGTTCCAGAACAGGCGATTAGCAATATGTTTACGCTTGGAAAAACACCACTTGCCAATATTCTCGGATTTCCGGCACTTTCCGTTGCCTGCGGTTTTACGTCGGATACTCTACCGGTTGGCCTCCAGCTGTTAGGAAAACCTTTTTCAGACAAAAGAGTTCTGCAAATAGGAGATTGCTATGAGAAGTCAGAGAAATGGGTACAGGCCTTGAGAGAGAATCAGCGTTATCTCCATGCGGTTACATGATATTTTTTTAGAGGGATTACATTAAAAGGCAGCCCTGAAGATGAGGAATTGAAAACGTTACTAGCTTGTATATGACAGTATTCCAAATGACAATTAGGAGGAAAAGGGAATGGAAATTGCGGTAATTGGTGGAGGAAATGGAGCATATGCAGCAGCAGTCGATCTAACGGAAAATGGTCATCATGTAAGGCTATGGAGAAGAGACAAGGATGCTTTTCAAGCAGTTCTCGATAACCAGACCATCCATGTAAAGGACCATAATGGATCACGAACTGTTTCTATTAAGCTAGCAAGCACTGATTTGAAGGAGGTGGTTAATGGAGCCGAATTAATTGTCATTCCATTGCCGGCTGTTACGCAACAATCGTTAGCCAAACAACTAGCGCCTGTGCTGGAAGACGGACAGGTGATATTCTTGCCGCCTGGAACGTTTGGAAGCTATTTAATGTCAAAGGTTCTAGTAGATGAGGGCTGCAAGGCGAAAGTTGCATTTGCAGAAACAGGAACTCTACCCTATTTAGCAAGAAAATACGATGAACTAACGGTTTCTATTTCTGGAAGGGCAACACGGCTTCCGACAGGTGTATTCCCTAGTGAACGATCCGAGCAGGCATTTGAAGTGTTAAGAAAAGCATTTCCATCCATTGAACCAATTCAAGATGCATTGGACGGAGCATTAATGAATGCAGGTCCCATCATTCATCCTCCGCTTATTTTAATGAACGCTGGTCCGATTGAGCATTTTGACAAATGGGATATCCATAATGAAGGAACACAAACTTCAATTAGAAATGTTCATAAAGCACTTGATAATGAAAGAATAAAGATCCGTGAAGCATTAGGGTATACTAAGCCACATTTTCCGCTTGATGATCATTATAATATTGAAGGGGAAGAATGGATGTATGGGAATGGTGCTCATGAAAAGCTAGTAGATGGAGAGGATTGGTTTGAGCCGTTAGAGTTAAAAACTCACCGTTACATGAGAGAGGATGTTGCGTGTGGACTTGCCTTTCTCGTTTCAGTTGGAGAATGGCTGGATGTTCCCGTGCCAACTGCCAAAGGATTGCTTGCCATTGCTTCCGCTGTAGTCGGTGAAGACTTGCGTGTAACAGGTAGAACGATGGAGAATCTCCAGCTTGCTTCGAAAACAAAAGCTGAATTGAAAGAAATCCTGGAGAAAGGATTGCTCCAATATGAAATCAGCTAAAAAGACCATCTTTATCGCAGGTGCCGGCCGTATGGGTAGAGGTATCGCCTTAACCTTTGCTTATCAGGGTTTTCCAGTAACACTTATTGATATAAAAAATAGGAATAATGAAGAATTCAACAGCTTAAAATCATCAGCCTTAGCTGAAATTAAGAGCCAACTGGAGATTCTCGCGCTATCTAGCGTTTTTCCATATGAAATGATCGATCGTATTGTCGATAGAATAGAAGTTCGTCATATTCATGATCAGACTGACATATGGAAAGAAGCGGAAATAGTGTTTGAAGCAGTGCCAGAAATTCTAGCATTAAAGAAGGAAGTTTATAGTGGTATTTGTTCATCCTTGCAGAAAGATGCACTGATTGCTTCGACAACCTCTTCCTTTTCTGTAAATGAATTAGCTGAATTTGTTTTGCATAAAGATAGATTTATGAATACACATTGGCTTAATCCTGCTTATTTGATTCCTCTAGTTGAAGTAAGCCCAGGTAATGAAACGAGCGATATATCGTTAAAGGAAATGTTTAAACTACTTGAGGGAATTGGCAAGGTTCCTATTAAATGTGCACCTTCCCCAGGATTTATTGTTCCAAGGATTCAGGCACTCGCGATGAACGAAGCATCCAGGCTCGTTGAAGAAGGCGTTGCTTCTATTGAAGATATTGATAAAGCATCAAGGGTTGGATTTGGATTACGTTTTGCCGTATTAGGTCTATTGGAGTTTATTGATTGGGGAGGAGCCGATACGCTTTTCCATGCAAGCAACTATTTAAAAGAATCATTAAAATCAGAGCGATTTTCACCGCCGGAAATTATTGAAGAGAAAATGAAAAGCGGAAATATCGGATTAAAAACTAAAAGAGGTTTTTATCATTTCGATGAAACGAATTTAGACCAATATCAATTGGAGACTCTTCAAAAATTTATTGATTTAATACAGCATCTAGGGTTTATTACAGCACCTAAAGATGATAACTTAGCTATCATGAATGAGGGAACTTATTAAGGTTTTGGAAACATGTAGCCGAAAAAGTCTGAAGGTTCGAAAAATACTTTGTGAGGAAATCACACTTCAACAGGATGGTGTTTGCGGTATATTCCTGTTCGTTTATGTTTAGACAATTTTTAGGGGAGTGAGTCTATGAAAATTGAAAGTGTAAAACATAAAAAAATGGGAAGAATTGCAGCCGTTGCTGCGACGATAGGATCAGTTATTGAATGGTATGACTTTTTCTTGTATGCAACGGCCTCAGCATTAATTTTTCCAAAAGTATTTTTTCCCGCTTCCGATCCTTATATAGCAACGCTGCAATCTTTTGGCGCATTGGCAATCGGCTTTTTAGCCCGTCCTATTGGAGCAGCCATTTTCGGACATTTTGGGGACCGAGTGGGCCGCAAAACGGCATTGGTTCTTACCATGTTTTTGATGGGAATAAGCAGTCTAGCGATGGGGCTTTTACCAAGCTATGACAACATAGGCATGTGGGCACCTACTTTGCTGATCTTTTTACGATTAATTCAAGGAATTGGAGTAGGAGGAGAATGGGGTGGAGCTGTTCTTCTTTCAATGGAGTGGGGGAAAAAGAATAGGCAAGCCCTAATGGCGAGTTGGCCACAGATGGGTGTCGCAGCAGGTCTTTTGTTATCTTCTATGGTCATTTCACTGATTATGTTTATTTCAGGTGACGGCTTTTATACCTGGGGATGGCGCATACCTTTTCTCTTTAGTGTACTACTGCTGATTGCTGGCTTGATTATTCGATCAAAGATACCGGAAACACCTTCTTTCCAAAATGTACAAGAGGACAAACAAGTATCTCGCATGCCTGTATTAGAGGTGATTAAAAAGCATCCAAGGGAGATTCTATTAGCAGCTTTGATCAGACTATCTGAGAACGGTCCATTTTACGTGTACGCTGTGCTTATGATCAATTATGGCATGGAAACATTTAAAATAGACAAGCAATTTTTAGTGAATGCTAACACAATCGGAAGTGTGGTAATGGTATTTTGTATTCCTTTCTTTGGCTATCTGTCAGATCGAATTGGCATTAAGCGTATGTATTTGATTGGTGTAGCCACTACCTTCCTATGGGCATTCCCGTACATAGGGCTTGTCAATACAGGAATTCCGTGGGTTATTTTCCTGGCTACCGCCTTAGCGATGATTCCTCATAGTATGCAGGTGGGTCCACAAGGTGCGCTTCTTGCGAAAAGCTTCCCTGCTAGGTTACGATATAGCGGCCTGTCACTAGGGACACAATTTGGATCTATCATCGCGGGAGGAATCGCACCACTTATTTGTACGTTTCTTTTACACAAGTTTGGCACGGCATATGCAGTGAGTGGCTATATTGTTTTTGTTGCCATTGTTTCGTTTACAGCCACACTAATGCTTAAAAGCTATCCCAATTCGGAGGATACGTCTTTGGAAGTCAAAGGAACTCCTTCCACTACTGTTACAGCTCAATGAAACTAACATAACGTTTTTAGAAAACCCTTTCACCCAGATGGTGAGAGGGTTTTCCTTTTGTCAGCTAAAAATATTTTAGAAACATATAAATTTGATTGCAGAAAATAAATGGATTCCATACGAGCAAAGTAGAAATCCATATGATTAATGCTAAATATTATGAATTTTCAAACCTATTAGTAGATTGTGATAATTTTCCGTGCGTTTTATGATTAGGGCATAGCATGATTATTGAAAAAACAGCTGAGCGAAACCGTTGCTAATTATGAAAATTAGAGGAGGCAAGAAGAATGAAAAATCAAAAGGTTATCGATGTTTACCAAGGTTTAGTAGTTAAGTTTAAAGAATTAATTAGTGAACATGAACTTGATCATGATGATTACCAGGATTTAGTCAATTGGATGGATCAAGTAGGAAAATCAGGTGAAATTCCATTATTTATGGATGTGTTTTTTGAAACGCATGCGCTGCAAGAGATGTATAAGAGCGTAAAAGGAACGGAGCCAACGATTTTAGGACCTTATTATATTGAAAATGCAACTGAAATTCAAAATCCGGGGACTCTTCCACAAAGACAAGAGGAGCCAGGGGACGTATTATTCTTTAGTGGTTCGGTCAAAGATACTGATGGCAATCCATTAGTAAACACGAAGATTGATATATGGCAAGCGGACGCTAACGGGGAATACTCTAACTTTGCCGAAGGTATTCCAGGTGATAACCTTAGAGGTGTTTTGTATACAGATGAAAATGGGAATTTTGAAATTAAAACGATTGTTCCAGGAAATTATTCGATTCCGGCAGATGGTCCCACTGGTCATTTTTTAAAGTTGATTGATCATCATTCTTATCGTCCAGCACATCTTCACTTGCTGTTAAAGCCTGAAAATGGAGATAAATTAGTTACACAAATTTATTTTGAAGATGATCCATATTTGGATAGTGACGTAGCACAAGGTGTAAGAGGGACATTAATTACAAAACTTGAAAAACAAGAAGATCCTAATGTACTGATTGAGAAGGGGTTAAATAAACCATTCTATACAGCTCATTTAGAATTTGAATTGAGACTTCAAGATACGCCTCATCTTAACAAAGCTAGTTTACAAACGTTATAAAATATTTAGATAAATCGTCCGTAAATTCAAATAGACATAAACCATTCTTCCCTAAATAGATAGAGTTGTTTAGTAAAAGATTGATCAAAACGACGAAAACTCGTGGATGGTCAGTCTTTTTTTTACAAAGTATTACATGAGAACGGTTAACATAAAAATTTAAACGAGAATAAGAGTAACCATAACGTTTCAAGTAGGTACATGAATAACAAGGAGTGTCATTTATGAAAACGTATATAAAAGAAATGAATAACCACCATTTTCAAATTGCGGATTATCCAGGTGAAAAAGGTACCATTATTGCGATTCATGGGTTAACAGGAACACATAAAAATATGCACTATTATGCAGAAGCACTAAAAGGTGATTATCGATTTATTGCTGTTGATTTAAGAGGACGTGGGAATAGTTCGGAAGCCGATGAACATCCATCGATCTTTAGACATGCAGAGGATGTCATCGATTTAATCACTGAGCTGGAAATAGAAAATCCAATCTTAATTGGTCATTCAATGGGTGCATTTATCGCAGCCATTGTAGCAAGTAAATTGGATACGGTTAAAGGCTTGGTTTTATTAGACGGTGCAGCGAAAATGTCTGACCAGCAAAGTGCCATCGTAAGCCCATCGTTAGGAAGATTAAGTAAAAAATATGATTCTAAAGAAAGTTATGTAGAAGAAATTAAAGGGATTTATCACCGATTAGGTGTTGAATGGACACCTATTTTACAAGAGGTAGTGGAGTATGAGTTTCAAGAAGTCGGAGATAAATGGGAGCATAAATCGTCAGAATTCAAAATACTTGAAGACTTTGAGAGTTTTTATTCCTTTAACCCTAAAACCGTGTGCTCCAAGGTTACATGCCATACTTTATTAGTGTATGCAAAAGGTGAAATAGGTCCGTTTCCGCCATTTTTTTATGAAGATGCTTATGATGCTACGAAGAAATATACAGGTCATATTGAAACGTTTATATCGGAATGTAATCACTATACTATGGTGTTTGAAAATAGACCGGAGATCAATCAAGCGATAAAAACATTTTTAAAGGGAATATAAAGAAAACTATTTTACGAGGTGTTTATAATATGACTCAAGCGTTAGCGTATTTTAAAGAAGTTTATGATGTGGTTCCCGGCTGGGTTCAAAAAATGTACGAATATAACCCAAATGTACTTGATCACTACACAAGCTTACGTAGTGAAATTATGAAAGAAGGGGATTTAACTAGAAAAGAGAAGGATATTTTACTAGTAGGTATGAATGCGGCGAGATTGTATGAACGAAGTATGGTGTACCACACCAAAGGTGCAATAGATGGCGGCGCAACTCTACCAGAGTTAGCTGAATATCTCATCGTTCCCTATTTATATAACGGAGTACTAGCTTTAAAAACAGGAGTTAAGTCTTTAGAATATGCACTTACTTTAAAAGGCATTGAATTTCAGGCACTAAGTGAAAGTGAAAAAACAACAGAAGAGCTTCTTCTTCATATGGTAGAGCTTTTAGGTAAGGAGAACTCATCCTTTGTAACCAATGTGATAAAGCTTGTTCAATCAGGAGAGGAAGAATTACTTAAAGAGTATATTCTAAGTGATTCCGCCGTTTCAAAAACGCTGAAACATATTCTAATGGTTGGAATTTTCATTACTGAATTAAAAGGGAAGCATGTAGAAGAATGGATGATCGCTGCAAGAGCAAAAGGGGCATCTGAAGGACAATTAGCTGATGTGGGATTTGTTTGTTTATTAACGGCAGGTATCCCAGCTTGGTTTGAAGCAAGTGATTCATTACTAGAATTCAAAAATGTGATTTGAGGGTGAAAAACATGACGAAAATCCATAAAGATATAGAGACAGCTTTATCTTGTGTGGAAAATGGCCAAACGATAATGGTTGGGGGGTTTGGACTAATCGGTGCCCCTCTTACATTAATTGAAGGTTTAACAAAAAAAGAAGTAACAGAATTAACGGTTATCAGCAATAACTTAGGTGAGGCAGGTAAAGGGTTAGGGGAAATCCTAAGACAAAAGAAAATCAAAAAAGCGATAGGATCTTATTTTACTAGTAATCGAGAGGTAGGAGATTTTTACCAAAGAAGTGAAATTGAATTAGAGCTATTACCTCAAGGGACATTATCTGAATCTATTAGAGCTGGTGGTGCTGGCATAGGTGGGTATTATACGAAAACGGGTGTTGGAACAGAACTAGCAAAAGGGAAAGAAGAAAAAGAAATAAATGGAAATAAATATATTTTTGAACCAGCTTTACGAGCAGATGTGGCATTGATCAGGGCTTGGAAAGCAGATACACTCGGCAATCTTGTTTATTACAAGACAGCCCGCAATTTCAATCCATTGATGGCGACAGCAGCAGAGGTGGTCATCGTAGAAGTAGATGAGATTGTTGAAGCGGGAGAACTGTCTCCAGAAGAGATTGTCACACCCCATTTATTCGTCGATAGGCTGATTCTCGCGAAAAAAATCCTGACGAAAGAAGGTGTGATTGATTATGAATGAAAATAATCAAATTCAAGAGATGATCGCAAAACGGGCAGCGAAAGAACTGACAGGTCCTTGTGTCGTAAATCTTGGAATTGGAATTCCCACGTTAGTGGCGAAATACATTGACGATGAAGATGTCTATTTTCATACAGAAAATGGCTTGTTAGGTGTTACCGATGTGGCAGAAGAACAAATTGATCCAAACTTAGTAAATGCAGGAAAGCTGGCAGTTGGGGAAACAATCGGTGCCTCTTTCTTTAATAGTGCGGAATCTTTTGGAATGATTCGTGGTGGGCATGTTGATGTTGCGATACTTGGTGTACTGCAGGTAGATCAGTCAGGACAAATTGCCAATTGGGCAGTGCCTGGTAAGAACATTATGGGTGTAGGTGGAGCAATGGATTTGCTAGTGGGGGCAAAGAAGGTCATTGTAACGACGACACATACATCAAAAGACGGAAAAAGTAAGCTATTAAAAAAATGCCACTTTCCTATTACATCAACAAGAAGTGTAGACATGATTATTACGGAATTAGCCGTCTTTGAAGTGGAAGAAGAGAAATTAACATTAATCGAATTAATGCCAGGTGTAACAATTGAAGAAGTGAGAGAAAAGACTGATGCAGACTTTTTTCTACCAATAAAGGCGGGAACTATATGAAAATACATTCTTTAGATGTGTACGTAGTGGACTTACCAACAATCAGGCCTCACCATTTGGCGATGCATACCATTGTAACGCAGACGATTGTGCTGGCTTGTATAAAAAGTGATGATGGTATAGAGGGATGGGGAGAAGTGGCCACAATTGGTGGAGCATCTTACTCTGAGGAAAGTCCAGAGGCCATTAAATTGAATATTGATAAGTATATTAAGCCATTAATCATTGGAAAAAACCCAATTAACTTTGATGCCCTTTCACATATGATCGGTATACATGTGAAGGGGAATTACTTTGCAAAAGCATTGGTTGAATCGGCGATGGTCGATTTAGTCGCTAAATATAAGAATATTCCAAGCTATGAATTATTCGGGGGACAGTGTCATACCACATTACCTGTTGCTTGGACATTAGCGAGTGGAGAAACAGCAAGGGATATAGAAGAGGCTCAAAATTGCTTAGAAACAAAACGACATAATATTTTTAAATTGAAAATTGGAAAAGGCGATCCTAAAAAGAACGTAGCACACGTCATCAAAATTAAAGAAGCAGTTGGCGAAGTAGCGAGTGTTCGTGTTGATGTAAATCAAGCCTGGGATGAAGTAACATCTCTTTATTGTATTGAAGCATTAGAAAATGGCGGTGTGGACTTGATTGAACAGCCTTTAGTTCGTTGGAATAATGAAGGGATGTCGAAATTATCCTCGCGATTTAAAGTGCCAATTATGGCAGATGAATCACTGGGAACGATTCAAGAAGCTTATCAAATTGCAAAGTACAGAGCAGCAGATGTATTTGCTCTAAAAGTTCCAAAAGCAGGTGGTCTTACGGCAACTAAAAAAGTAGCTGCAATTGCAGAAGCGTCCGGAATTCCAATGTATGGTGGAACAATGATTGAATCATCATTAGGAACAGCCATTTGTGCACAGCTTTATTCAACTATCCCAGAAATAACGTTCGGAACAGAACTATTTGGTCCCCTGCTATTTAAAGACAATGTAACAGTAAACCAAATTGAATATGAGAATTTTGAATTGAAAATTCCAAAAGGACCAGGGTTCGGCATGGAAATTGATAAAGAAAAGCTGAAACATTATTCAAGAGAATTTGTAGGAAGTGGAGTGTCGAAAAAGTGACTAATGTCGTTATTATTGATTCCGTTCGAACCGCTATTGGGAAACTAGGGGGGGCATTAGAAAATGTTCCTGCTGACTTTCTAGCAGCTACTGTTCTTGACGAAGTGGTTAAGCGAGCGAATATTTCAAAAGATATGATAGATGAAGTAATAATGGGACAAGCAAAACAAAGTTCTGATGCATCAAATTTAGCAAGAATCGCTTTACTCCGTGCAGGTTTTCCAGTTGAAATACCAGGTTATACTGTTCATCGACAATGTGGATCAGGTATTCAAGCAATAAATTCAGCTAGTCAACAAATACAATGTGGTCTAGGGAATATCATTATTGCGGGTGGAGCAGAATCAATGAGTACAGCTCCGTATTATTTGAGAAATATTCGTTTTGGATTGAAATCGGGCAATGGACAGTTATTGGACCCAAATACTGAAAGTCAGCCTGGTTCACAGCCGATTGAAGATTATGGCATGTTAACAATGGGAATGACAGCAGAAAATTTAGCGGAAATGTACTCTATTTCAAGAACTGAGCAAGACGAATTTGCTTTAAGAAGCCAAGAAAATGCAAAAAGGTCAATTTCGACTGGGATATTTGTAAAAGAAATCGTTCCATATCGAATAAAAACGAGAAAAGGGTTGACTGAGTTTAAAGAGGATGAGCATCCAAGAGAAACTAGTGTAGAAAAACTCGCCCAGTTAAAACCAGTTTTTAAGGAAAATGGAACCGTAACAGCGGGGAATAGCAGCGGTAGGAATGACGGTGCAGCTGCTCTCTTACTTATGTCAGAGGAGGAAGCAAAGAGATTAGGTAAAAAACCAAAAGCAAGAGTAATTGCTCAAGCAGCTGCAGGGGTCTCACCAAATATCATGGGAATCGGACCAGTAAATTCATCACTAAAAGCTCTTCAAATGTCTGGTTTGAGTGTAGATGAGATTGATTTAATTGAATTAAACGAAGCTTTTGCTGCACAAGCTTTAGCCGTAATAAAAGAATTAAAGCTAGATCTAAAAAAAGTAAATCCTAATGGCGGTGCAATTGCCATGGGGCATCCAATTGGTGCTACAGGTGCCATTTTAGTAACAAAAGCGATGCATGAGTTAGAAAGAACAGGAAAAAGATATGGGCTTATCACTTTATGTATCGCAGGCGGGTTAGGAATTACAACCATTATTGAAAATATACAGTTATGATAAAAAGGGATAAATATATTGGTGGAAGCAGAAGGGGTCGGTAATGAGTTCACAGTTAATAAACAATTGTTTTATACCAATTCAGCCTGAATTAGAAAAAAACGCGGATTACTATTTCGAAAAAAAAGAGATAGATATAAAAAGTCAAACAACTATACTGTATTATCAACTTCAATTGAAAAAAAATTTAAACAAGTCTATTTCGATTGAACCAGATGGTTGTATTGACATCTTGTTTTGGTGTAATGACAGTTCCCCTCGTGCAATTGTGTATGGAAGCCGGCTCCAAAAAACACCTACTATTCTTCAAACCGGATATGAATATTTTGGGATCAGATTTATACCAAATCAAGATGTAAGAAATTTTAATTATTCCATGAAAGAAATTACCGATAAAGATATCCTCCTAGTTGACTTACTTAAATTAGATGCTCATACAATAGACCTATTAGTAAATGAAGATAACTTTTATAGGAGAATTAATTTATATAAAGAATTGATTGGCAATAAGCTGCTTACAAATTGTTCATCACAAAGAATTATTAGTTATGCAATAAATAAAATTTATTCTTCAAAAGAAAATATTAATATTAATAGTCTAGCGGAAGATATTGGCTACTCTTCCAGATACTTACGAAAGCAATTTGAAGAGCGTGTCGGGCTTTCACCAAAGTTATTTAGTCAAATTACAAGATATCAGTATTCTTTATCAATGTTACTAAACGAAAATCATTCTTTATGGAATGTTATTAAACTAAGTGGATATTATGATCAAGCACACATCATTAATGAATTTAAAAAGTTTGGGAGGATCACACCTAAACAATTAGTGAAAAACAGTTAAAAATTTTCCTTTTTCTAATTTACATATTTAGAAAAGACCGAAATCAATTCAATTGATTACGGTCTTTTTCTTTTTCTCCATAAAAACTCTCTAATTAAGATAAGTTTATGTTCCGCTTTATCCAATAATTTATAAGCCTATCTAGATATGATGTTATTATCAATTAATTATTAAAGGGGTAGAGAAAAGACGACTCGAGTTTTGTGCGGTTATTTAAAAGAGAAGTCTATTCTTTATTTTTTGGCTCTGTTAAGCTTGGCTGTTGATTTGCGCTCCACTAAGGAAGGCTTCTTTTAGTTACTTAAAAAACCTTGTAATTTATTAGTTCTAGGGGGGATGGCGATTTCTTGCCGTCCCCCTATTAATCTATGTATTGAGCATATTTCAGAAAAGATAATTTATTTTTATTAAACAAAAGTTTTTTAGGAGAATTTAAATTAAATACTTTATTGGAAAATTTTAAATGATTAAACCTTTTTATTAAACTGAATACTAAATTACAAAGAAAGAATCCGTTTTGATCAAAATTTTCAAAACGGATTCCTTTAAAATTGCCTATGAATATGGGATTTACGATATATTTTTAATAGAGAAGCATTTAGTTAGTTAAAAATCCTCTTCCTATGTATCGAATAATCTCTTTTTCTCCCATTTTTCCAATTAATTCTGTTTCTATTTGCTTCGTATTTATTGGCGTAAAAAATGGAACATTATTTTTTAGAGTAGATGGTTGAAAAACGATTAGTTCCCCTTTTTCGACTCCTGCCTTCAGTTCTTGTACTTGGTTTACGTGAATACCTTTTTGAATGGTTCGCTTTTCAATGGTTCCATCTTGCTGCAATACATAGATATAGGATTTAGCCACTATTTTTTTAATAGATATACGTGGGACAGTCAGTACATTATTTACTTCTTTTTTAATTATGTTCAGATTGACATGAGTGCCGTTGACTATTTCTTCTTCGGTGCCTTCTTTTAATGGGACAGAAAAACCGTATTGACTTTTCTTATTTACTTTTGGCTGATTAATAGGGTTCGAAGATATCTCCGTGATGGTACTTTCAATTTTCTTTTTTAGAGCAGGAGAAGTCACATCAACCTTCATTCCCTCTTTAATTTTCAGAACTTCATCCTCTTCCAGGATTCCTTCAACCTGTTGTTGATCTGAAGAAATGGTGATGAGCGGATTTTTTAAATGATGACTTATCTCTATGATGACTCCTGAAATATTGCTCTTTACAACGAGATTGTCTAAACTTTTACCTTTGCTGTCAATAAGAGTTTTGTATTTTTCTATTTCGCTTTCAATTCTGCCCATTTGTAATTCTTTATCATATATTTCTGCTTCTATGAGCATCCTGTCATTAGAAGCAACTTCCTCTTCATTTTCTAGCCCTATTGAAAGATCGGTTTTTAATGATTCCAATTGAGCTATATTTTCTTCAATAATGCCTAATTCACTTTCTAACCTTGTGATTTCCACTTCCAGTTTTGCTTTGCTTGACTCAATATCGGTAGAGGAATATTTAAACAGCGGCGTTCCTTCTTGAACTTTTTCACCTTTTTTCACAAGAAACTCCTGGAACTGTCCATTTTTGTCATCGAAGTAGACAAATTGCTCTTCTGATGGGGTAATGACACCCGTTTTCTTTTTTGCTTGGACCAAATTTTGTTCCTTTACAGCTGTCCATTCATCTATGTAATTCACTTTCGTAATTTTATTGTCTTTTTTGAATGTCAGAAAAAAATTCAATGCCAAAAAAAATGTTATGAAGACCGTAATGGTCCATTTCTTCCAATTCAATGGGGGGAACCTCCTTTATAGTAATTCTTTTATGTATGGAAAAAGAGCTATAAAAATCCAAATAAATAGATTGATAGGGATGACAATGAGCAGACTAATCTTTGTGCTTTTTTCTGAAAGAACTTTTATAAATGTAGTTTGAAGAATAATCGACCAAATTTTAAAAAGAGTGATCGTTGAAAAAAAGTTTATGATCAACTCGTAGTCTGTTAAATATTGAGCGATAACTCCAAAAGAAAAAGGCAACGAGACCAGATCCAGTCCAACTATGTGAAAGGGTATACTTAAAGCTTGTTCGATTAGATAAATGGTTAAAATAAACAACTGCATGATGACTAGTTTTTTATAATCTACATGAGTAAATACCCAGAAATATAAAGCAGGGGGAAATAGTAAGAGAATCGAACCTAATATCCCTTGGATTACTTGTCCGATTCCAAATAACGCTTTGATTGTTTCAAACTCATTTGGTGATAGATCATAGATTGTCTTTGAAAGAGATTCATTTCCTATACCAAAATAGGCGCTAATACTGAAAAGGATCAAACTAGTAAACAATAAGAGTGCTGAACGTGTCCAAATTCCCTTGATTTGCTCTGCTTCCTTCATTTGGTGAGAGCATCTGTGCGATTGATAAAGTCCCCGAAGCAGCTGAACGCGAAAATACATGTAGAATCCTCCAAGAATTTGTCGTAATTTTATGAATGCTTCTATAGTAACCGATAAAAAATTTTTGAGAAACGTAAATTCTTCCTATCTTTTAAGGGGCTAATAGGTGTTTCTATCATTTCGTCCGCAAACTTTGGCACCAATCATCTCCTCTAAAGTAGTTTTGCAATACAAAAGCTATATTTAGTAAGCTTGGTTGTGGTTTCATCTTATTGCTGTAACATTACTATCTACTATGTAATAGTCTTAATAGAATTAGCATAAATGTTATCCATTCTTTTCATGAAATACTGAAAAGCTATGTTAAGATTATGCAAAGCCAATTTTTCAAATATAAATTGGCGGAACATGAGCGATTCTTATCTGAATGGCTGCATGTATTAAAGGAGGTCATTTTATGAAACGAAAATTACGTGCGATGTTGCTTACGATAATGATGCTAGTAGCAGTTCCTTCTATTAGTTTTGCAGATGCAGTAGAAGGAGATACGATAGTTTCTTTAGGGGAAAACCTAACGGAACAGCAAAAAAGTGATTTGTTAGCAGAGTTAGGGGTACCGGAAAATGCACAGATGATTACGGTATCCAATCAAGAAGAGCATGATTATTTAGGGGAGTTTATTCCTAAGGCACAAATTGGATCACGTGCGATTTCATCCGCGAGCATAACCATGGGTGCGAAGGATTCCGGGTTAGAAGTGCAAACGAACAATATTACATGGGTTACGGATGAAATGTATATCAATGCCTTGACTACAGCCGGTGTAAAGGATGCAGCTATAAGGATTTCCGCTCCGTTTGATGTTTCCGGTACAGCTGCTTTGACAGGAATTATGAAAGCTTATGAAGCAACAACGAATAAAGAAATTCCGGAAGAAATCAAAAAAGCGGCGAATGAGGAATTGGTGAAGACCGCACAGCTCGGTGACTCGATCGGTGCCGACAATGCTGCTGTTCTCATGGGAAAAGTCAAAGAAGAAATCGCCAAGAATGAACCGAAAACTGAAGCTGACTTGCGTGCGTTAATTGAACAAGTGGCCGCAGAGCTTGGGATTACGTTAACAGATGCAGAGTTAGATAGGTTAGTAGAATTCTTTAACGGTCTGAAGGCGATGGATATTGACTGGAACCAGGTAAAAGAGCAATTAAGTGAAATCTCTACATTTTTGCAATCAGAAGAAGGGCAGTCATTTTTACAGAGACTGCAAGATTTCTTAAATAGCTCATTTGATGAGGTTCGTACCCTCTTTGTTAAATGAACATAAGATGAAACTTTTGAGCCCCTCTCAATTAAGAAGGGGCTCTTTTGTTGGAAAGAGCGACAAATCGCAGACTAATTATCGAAAATTCTCTTCCTGCATAGAAGAAATAAGGACATCGATTCGAATTCCTTTATCATTTATAAAATGAACGCAGATATCGAACAGTCCGGTTCATTTTAAGTGAATGTGAACCTTTAATAAGGACGGTTGTTCCTGGAGTAAGGGTCCTTATTAGGGCCATATTTAGAGAATTGATCTCGATAAAGTGAAATACCTTTTCTTTTGGAAATCCGGATTGAATGGCAGCGTCGGCAATGTTTTTTGCATAGTCCCCATAGGTAAAGAGTGTATGGACCTTTTTTTTCGTGAGATATTCGCCCACTTCCTTATGACCATCTGCTGTATAACCACCTAACTCCAACATGTTTCCAAGAACGGCTATATTATTATTCTTTCCGAGGTTTTCTAGAACATCAAGGGCTGCTTTCGTTGCTTGGGGATTGGCACTCCATGTATCATCAATGATTTGAACATTGTTCGCAATACGATAGACAAATAACCTCCTCGAATTTCTAAGAATCTGATTTGAAAAGTTAAATCCTTGCTGCATTTCTTTTGGGGTAAAACCTAATTGGTGGGTTACAGCGATGGAGAACAAAGCATTGTAAATGTTATGAAGCCCGTAAAGTGGTACGGAGAAATTATGGATACTTCCATCCATTTTAACTTGAAAATTCATTCCCACATTACTATAAGTGACATTCCTTGCCTGATAATCTGCCTTTTCTTTGATCCCGACTGTTGCAATCTTGCCTTTAAATGAATCTGTGACCAGCAACTTTGAATTAGTATCATCCGCGTTTATATATAACCTTCCGAGCGGGTCCATTCCTTCAATAATTTCTGATTTGGCACGGGCTAATTCTACAATACTACTATTAAAATTCCCAATATGTGCATTCCCAATCGTTGTGATGATGCTTATATTTGGTTGAATAATACTGCAGTGCTTTCTGATATCTCCTGCTTTCAGCATGCCATATTCTAGCACTAACGCTTGATGGGCAGGCAGAATAGACTTGGCGTAATTCTCTGTATATTTGGGCAAGTTAAGATTTCTTTTGCTTTTCAATATTTTCAGGCGTCTACTTAAAATAGAGGCAATCAACTCTTTGGTTGTTGTTTTACCAGCACTTCCTGTAATGGCAATAATTGACCGTTTCTGATGATTTTCATCCATACAAATACTTCCCTTTTATCTAAAGTGGATTGGCTATAAAACTTGTAAATTTAGAATTCTACTTTCCCTTTTAAATGCGAAGTCGTATTTTCCCATACTTGTTTTATGGTTTCGATATCAGTAGAGGTTACATCATACGGACTAGGAATTTGAACAGGTAAAACGGAGAATTTGATACCGTCGTTTTTATTCAAATGGACCCATGTTGGGACATAGGAGAAATCTGTAATGCGAGTGTCTCCTTGTTTATCCTTCGTGATCTTTAAGTTTAGGATCAGTCCGCTGTCATTATGGATATTCTGAAGACGTTCCGGAATGAATTTTCCCCTTCGGTTCGGAACATAATTACCAAAGCGGTCGGAAATAAAATTACCTAACGAATAAATAACAAACCGCGGCTTTGTTATTCCTTCTCTATCCTTTATTTGTTCTAAGGCAAACGGCTGAATAACATGGGGATGAACTCCTAAAATGACATCCGCCCCAAACGCAAAGCAGTTTTTCACCCATTTCTTTTGCACTAAACTGGGATATCTTTTGAATTCTATTCCAAAGTGCAAACAAACGATAAGTACATCAACCTGTTTTCTTAACTTACTAATATTTGTTTCTACATCGGTTGTCATGTAGTTTACTAGCCATGGTGGATCACCCTGATTAAGTGCAACGTTGGTTCCATAGGTAAACGATAATATTCCGATGGAAATTCCCTTAACATTTGTAATTAAAAAGTTTTGGGATTCGGTCTTAGAACGAAAAGTCCCTGTATGAAGAATTTGGTGCTGATCGAGGATATCGAGCGTCCGTTTTAATCCGGTAACTCCACGATCCAAACAATGATTATTGGCCGTCGTCAACACATCAAATCCGCTGTTTTTTAATGTTCCTGCTAATTCATCGGGGCAATTAAAAAGTGGCCAGAGCGTTTTCTGCTGTCTTTGGATATAATTCTGTTCTCTTCCGAAGAAGGTTGTTTCCAGATTTCCAATGGTAAGGTCTGCCTGGCTTAGATAGGGTTTTACTTCCTTGAACATGTCATCAAAGGAGTACTTACCATTGGTAAGTTTAGCCGATTCTATTTGCCTTTCCCACATAAGAATATCCCCAACTGCAGCAATATTAATGGTAGTCATCATTTTCCTCGCCTTCTTAAGACATTCGTTAAAATATGATATGTCTATTGGATAAAAGTGGTGTATGGGTTTGTCCTATTTTAAGGTGTAGTTTATCAGCGAAACATATTATTCTCTGCCACTGCTATAGAAGAACTGTTTGGATAAAAGAGAAAGTCGCTTTGCTGTCAGGTAGCAAAGCGACTTTCTCTTTTTTAAAGATAACATTAATTTCGAATTAAATAATCGAATGCACCTAAGGCTGCAGTAGCACCTGATCCCATCGAAATGATGATTTGCTTGTAAGCACTATCTGTACAGTCACCTGCGGCAAATACGCCAGGGATGCTTGTAGCACCATGCTTATCGACAACGATTTCACCCATACGAGTACGTTCCATACCTTCGCCCAACCAATCAGTGTTTGGAACAAGACCGATTTGAACGAAAATACCTTCTAATTCAATATGTTTAACTTCTTCTGTTTCACGATCCATATAAGAAATACCATCTACCTTGTCAGTACCAGTGATTTCTTTTGTTTGAGCATTCAGTATTACAGTCACATTTGGCAGGCTGTGTAGACGTTCTTGCAGTACCGCATCTGCTTTTAACTCAGCTGCAAACTCAAGAACCGTTACATGCTTGACGATTCCTGCAAGGTCGATGGCCGCTTCAATACCAGAATTACCGCCGCCAATAACAGCTACGCGTTTTCCGGCAAACAATGGACCATCACAGTGTGGGCAATAAGCTACACCTTTGTTCTTGAACTCGGCTTCACCTGGGACGCCGACATTACGCCAGCGTGCACCAGTTGAAAGAATAACGGTTTTACTTTTTAAAATAGCGCCGTTTTCGAGTTCAACTTCTACAAATTCGTTCTTTTCTAAACGCTTTGCACGCTGTAGATTCATTACATCAATGTCATATTCTTTGACATGCTCTTCAAGACTTGCTGCCACTTTAGGACCTTCAGTATATTTCGTACCGATAAAGTTCTCGATACCCATTGTATCCATCACTTGACCGCCAAAGCGTTCAGCAACGATACCTGTACGAATGCCTTTACGAGCTGCATAGATCGCTGCACTCGCACCAGCAGGTCCGCCGCCGACAACTAGAACATCAAATGGTTCCTTGTCAGAAAGCTCGGAAGCATCTGTGCCAGAACCCATTTTAGCAAGGATTTCCTCAATCGTCATACGGCCGCCGCCAAAGTTTTCCCCATTTAGGAAAACCGTTGGCACAGCCATAATGTTCTTGCCTTCAACCTCAGCTTTATACGCTGCACCATCAATCATAGTATGAGAAATACCAGGGTTGAGAAGGCTCATGATGTTCAAGGCTTGTACAACATCAGGACAGTTGTGGCAAGTTAAGCTAATGTATGATTCAAAGCGATATTCGCCTTTAATGGCTTTAATTTGGTCGATTACTTTTAGATCAACCTTTGGTGCTCTTCCGCTAACTTGCAAGAGAGCCAATACTAAGGAAGTGAATTCATGTCCTAGAGGAATACCAGCAAATGTTACACCAGTGTCTTCACCGATGCGATTCACACTAAAGCTTGGTGTTCTCTCTAGTTCTGTTTTTTCAACCTTAATGTTTTTGGACATGGTTGCCAATTCATCAATTAATAGCAGCATGTCGCGAGATACGTCATCGGTTCCTGCGCTGACTTTAAGAAGGATTTCGCCTTCCATCAGTTGAAGATACTGGGATAACTGTGCTTTTATATCTGCATCTAGTAACATTTTATCTACTCCTTAAACTTAAATTTTTCCTACTAGGTCAAGGCTTGGCTTTAGTGTTGCAGAACCTTCTTGCCATTTTGCCGGGCAAACTTCACCTGGATTGTTGCGAACATATTGTGCTGCTTTAATTTTGTTAACAAGCGTGCTTGCGTCACGGCCAATACCGTCTGCATTGATTTCCATAGCTGTTACGACACCGTCTGGATCGATGATGAAAGTTCCGCGTTGTGCAAGACCTTCTTCTTCGTCAAGAACATCAAAGATGCGAGAAAGCTTTTGGTTAGGGTCGCCAATCATAACGTATTGGATTTTGCCGATTGTTTCTGATGTATCGTGCCATGCTTTATGTGTGAAATGTGTATCAGTAGAAACAGAATATACTTCTACACCAAGATCTTTAAGAGTTGCGTATTCGTTTTGAAGGTCTTCTAATTCAGTAGGGCATACGAATGTGAAATCTGCAGGGTAGAAGCAAACTACACTCCATTTACCTTTAAAGTTTGCATCGCTCACAGTGATAAAATCTCCGTTAAAATAAGCATTTGCGTTGAATTCTGATACCTGTTTTCCAATTAATGACATAATCTATTTCCTCCTAGAATTTGTTAGGAAAAATTGAACTGCATTTTTCCCTGGTTGTGAGAATTGTTCACAACAAATATTAATAACTAAATTAGAATAATTCTAATACAATGTTTATTATCATATAAAAACCATGGTCTTGTCAACATGAAAGATTACTTTTTTTAGAACATTTTTTGACACACCTTTATAAAAACGTAAATTAATTAAAAAAACACTGCAATCCCTTAGTAGATAAAGGTTTTGCAGTGTTTTTATTTTTTGCTAAATGGAAATGTTACATTGGTGTTACAGAGTTAATATTAAGGGGGCTTTTTGTTGGGCTGCGATTCTTATAAGCTAGAAGTACAAGGATTATTTTAAAGAGGACTTTTTATTCTTTTTTTCCTAACAGCTTGTTATGAAGGTTTGAAAAGATAAGTAGTGCAAGGATAGAGCCAATTAAGGTTAACGACATATCCCACTGTGCATCCCAAATATCACCTTGCATTCCTAAAAACTCTTCGGTAGCTTTTCCGCCTACGTCGATTTTTGTTGACAGCCATTCAATTATTTCATATAAAGCTCCAATGGCCAATGAAAAACTTAAGGTAACGAAATATAGCCACCATCCAATTGTTAACGGGGTTTTTCGCATTAATATTTCTCTTATCACAATCGTAAACAAACCCTTTAGTAAATGTCCAAACCTATCATAGTGATTCCTATTTAGATCAAAATAATCTTTTATCCAATTAAAAAGGGGAACCTTTGAATAGGTATAATGGCCGCCTATGAACATAATAATCGAAAGAATTGCGATAATGAAATAGGAAAGTGTAGTGAGTCGAAACTTATGATATGTAGTCAATGCGATGATTATGATCACAACGGCAGGAAGTACTTCCAACGTCCATGTTACATATCGTTCTGGCTTAATAACGGACCAAATAAAAACTGCTATAACAATCAATAGCAATAGTATATGAATGGTTGTACAGCTTCTATATCTTTTCACTTCTTTGTTCACTCCTTTATATCCCATTAATTTTTTATAGGTTGTCCAGTATTTCATTTATTAACCTAAAAAGCGATATTGGCGCAATCTCATTTTTCGAAGCCATTTTTGAAAGTTAAGTCCATAGCAAAACATTGCCAGCATGCTAAAACCCGTGAATGGAATAATAGAATATGGAAGGTGATAAATTTTTCTTTCCAAGTTCTCTATCGAGGGAGTGTTTGACGTTGAATAACTGGATAACTGTGCTTTACAAAATAGGGAGAAAACAGAATATTTTAAAGATGTTTGGCAGAAGAAGAAATAATCGAGGAATGATATGGGCGTCTATTTTGGGTTTGGGATTGAGCGCAGCAGCATATGGATTTAGAAGAAATAGAAACAGAAATATGCCGAATTCAGTTCAAAACGTAATGAATAATTCTCGATTCAAAAATATTATCCCGATGCACAAAATGGCAAATTTAATGGAGTTTTCAAAGGAATTAATACCCAACAAAAACTCTTTTAAAAACAAATAGAAGAACAAAAAAGCAGGAACTCCGCCGTTAGGATGGAATTTCTGCTTTTTTTCCATGTCATTATAATGAAGCTGAAAAATATAGCTCATTGTAAAAAAAACACTTTTTATATTTTTTTAGAACCTGGCAATGGAATTTTTCCTTTGTAAAGTAATTTAGATAATCTTCTTCCCGTAAAATATAATCGCCTTTATCATTCGTTCTCATAAACCAATTACTGATAGGAGACTTTTCAAACAAGCAAGGTTCTATCACAACGATTCTCCCATCCGGTTTTAAGACTCGCTTGAATTCTTTTATATAATCATAAACCATTTCTGGAGGGATATGGTGCAGGACAGCAATAATTAAAATATAATCAAAGCTGTGGTTGTCTGCGGGAAGTTCGTTTCCCTTAAACGTTTCAAAACGGTAATCGTTATACAATCTTTTGGCAAATTCAATCCTGTAGCTATCTGGATCGATCCCAAAATAATGATCAGGTGTACATAGGGTGCTGTTTGCCCCGGTACCTGCCCCAAAATCTAACACTTTTTTATCTGAAAAATTAAAATGCCGCTGAATATGGTTTTGAATATAGAATTTAGTGAACCATTTAGGTCGAATCAATGAGTGATAAATTCTCGGTGATAGCTGCAATCCGAAGCACCTGCACTTTAAATTAATAGTTTCTTCTTCTGAAAGAACAATATTATAGTTAGAAGGAAGCAGCCTTTTTATGCTTTTTACATAACATTCGTGAGAGGTAAAAATTGGTAATAAATATTAAAAATTTTCCTCTTTCCTTTTCCTCCATTAATTCCCGCTAACTATTTCTTTTAATTTCTTTATAATAGGATGGAAGGAGGAGATATAATTGATATTATTCTTTTTTATTCTGGTATTTTTAAGTATTTTACTCCTTTTCTATAGGGCATACCAAAATACTCATAAAGTTATTTTAAATAAAGTTCATTTATCACATATAGATTCTGATCAGTTGCAAGGACCTCATTTAAATATTTTACACATCTCAGATATGCATTTAGAAAAAATTTCTGTTTCTCCTGAACAACTCTATAACAAGCTAGCGGGAGAGAAAATTGATTTAATCGCTTTAACGGGGGACTATCTTGATAAAAAACGCAGTATTCCAAAGCTCATTCCTTATTTAAACGTTTTTAACAAGTTAAACCCATGTTATGGAGTTTACGTCGTGTTTGGAAATCATGATTACAAATTAAAACAAGTGGACTTTGAACGATTAAGAAATACGTTGGAATTACATGGCTGTAAAACGCTTCAAAATGAAAATGATACTATTATGGTTGAAGGAAGCCCAGTTCATATTATTGGTATTGACGATTTACACACAAAAAGAAGTAATTTGCAATCATCTTACTCAGGCATAATGGACGGATACCATTTAGTTTTAACTCATGACCCTAATATTGTTCTAAGTATGAAGGATTGGGATTTCGATTATCTATTATCAGGCCATTTCCATGGCGGTCAAATATACTGGCCTAAACCGTACCATCTCGCAAAATTGGGAAGGACCATGATGCAGATGAATATGATTAAAGGGTTGCATTATCATGAGGATAAACCTTTTTATATCAGTGAAGGATTAGGGCAAACTTCTATTAATATCAGACTCGGAAGTCGTCCGGAAATAACCCTCCACCAGCTTTCTTTAAACAAAAAAATGCGAGAGAAAGAGGTCCAGGCGGCTGTTTAAGACATAAGTCTATATCCATTTCATCAATAAAAAAGGCTGTTGAACCCACGTTCAACAGCCTTTTAATTTATTGTGCAAATGTAAAATCCTCTAAGAATTTGTCTGAGTTTTGTGAATGTATCTATTTTAGCCGAAAACAAATTTTGGGAAAACGTCAATTCTTCCTATCTCTGAGCAGGGAAAAAATGAACTTCTTTTTTCCTAGAAAATTTATGATTGAACACATCTGATAGGTAGCCCTCTACTGTTAAGTACAGCAGTCCATTGCCTTCGAGTTTTGGCGAGTTTCCTAGAGGAACTGTTCTCTTTATTAATTGTGCATAAGTTTCCATTTTAGAATCCAAATGGCTATTCGTCCAAGCTGTTTTTCTTAATATAAGGTTTGAAAAAGAACTCGTCTGTTGACGAGTCCTTCAATCGTGAATCCTTGTTAAATAGAATGATAGGAGAGGTTCAGATGTGTACTAGATTCCTTTCAAAAATGACAAATGGGGAAGTCGAAGAGTATTTAGATCGAAATGATATTATCTATGTTCCAGTTGGAGTAACCGAAACCCATGGAGCTTTGCCGCTAGATGCTGAAACGGTTTTAGCAGAAGCGATTGCTAAAAGGCATTGGACATGCAGGCGGTCGTTGAAACACTTCGTCAAGTGGATGTTTATACGAAGGATAGTATTCTTCCTAAATACGGGGCGCATTTGCCAGGCGGAAGAGCTTAAATAAACAAATAACAAGTCGTGTGAAAAAACTCCACCTAGACCAATTGGCTAGGTGGAGTTTTTTTTGTTAATTTGAATGTGCTGCTACTTTCATTTGAGTGCTGCCCTGTTGCTCTAGTTTTTGAACGACGTCTGCACTAGTATCGACGCGTTTAACAAATAAGGCTAAAATGAGAACCACGATATTAATCGCAAATGTTACATAGAATGAATATTGAATCCCGGCTAGTAAAGCTTGCTGTGTTAATAAAGCGGTTGAAGCTTCTGTCAGGGTGGCTGGGTCGACACCGGTCATTAAATTCTGGGCTTCTGTTTTTGTCACGGAGTTCATAATGGTTACGAGAATAGCCGTACCAAGGGAACCGGACACTTGCTGAGCCGTGTTGTTAATGGCTGTACCATGTGGATTTAAAACGGTTGGTAATTGATTTAACCCGTTTGTCATGATCGGCATCATAACCATGGACATCCCCAACATTCGGACTGTGTAGATAAGGATAATATAGGTATAAGTTGAATCATTTTGTAAGTGTGCCAGCATATACGTTGATACACCCGTAATGGCTAGCCCAACTACCGCTAGTAATCGCGGTCCAAATTTATCGAATAGTTTCCCGGTGATTGGCATCATAATCCCCATCACAATCGCACCCGGCAGCATCATTAAACCGGAGTCTAGTGGTGATATACCACGAACATTTTGTACATATGCAGGCGTTAAGATCATCCCTGAGAACATGGCTACGGCGTTTACGATCGCAATCACCGATCCAAGGGCAAACATTGGGTATTTGTAAACACGTAAATCTAATAGTGGTTCATCCATTTTTAATTGGCGAATAATGAAAGCGGCTAGGGCGATTGCGCCAACGATAATGGTGGTTAAGACAATGGTATCTGTCCAGCCCTTTGCGCTTGCAGAGCTGACACCATAGAGTAATCCGCCAAAACCGATGGAGGATAAGACAACGGAAAAGTAATCCAATGTTGCCTTTTTGTTTTGCTCCATGACGTTTTCAAGCTTCCAAACTGCCAATACTAAACTAATAACAGCTAAAGGTAAAATCATTTCAAACAATAGGCGCCAGTCATAGTATTCTACGATGTAACCGGAAAGTGTTGGTCCGATTGCGGGTGCTGTAATCATAACTAAACCGAATATCCCCATTGCGGCACCACGTTTTTCACGTGGGAAGCTGACTAAAATAATGTTCATTAATAGTGGTCCCATTACAGAAGAACCTGCTGCCTGAATCATGCGCCCCGTCAATAAGAAACCAAAGTTCGGCGCAAATGCGGCTACTGCTGTACCAAACGTGAAGAGTAGCATTGACGCAATGTATAAACTGCGGTTCGAAAAGCGAACTAATAAAAAGGCTGATGCAGGAATTAAGATTCCGCTCACGAGCATATAGCCTGTAGCTAGCCACTGTACGGTTGAATAATCTTTGATCCCTAAATCAACCATGATTGAAGGCAGTGCGACATTTAATAGCGAGTTATTTAAAAAGGAGACAAATGCCCCAACAAATAAAATCGCAATCATTAAGTATGGTGGTTTTTTTTGTAACGTTGTATCCATATATTTTCTATCCCCTTTTGGTTCGTTAATTTTTCTGTAACCCTCTTTTGAGCAGGTCCATTTGTACCAAATAATTTCTTAGTGCTTCTTCACCTGAATATTCCCTCACGAAAAGTTGAACAATATTTTGAAAGGTTACGCCCATCAGAATTTTTAATACATGATGCAATTCGTGTTCATCCTGGATGTTTAAATTGCTTGTATCAATTAATTTAAGGGTATTGAGAAACTGGCTTTTCTGATTTTCCTCATAAACATCTTTCGCTAAGGTTTTTTCATGTTTGTAGTTCATATTTAAATAAACATTTTTAAAAAAGTTATTGTGTTCTTCGTTTCTATGGACCTCTATCATGAATTGAAAAGTAGCAATAAACGTCTCAAATAAATCTCCGTTTTTCTCATTGAGAACGGAAATAAATCGTTGATTATTCTTTTCAGCTAATTGATTTAACAAGTAATAAAATAAATCCTCTTTATCCTCAAAATATTGATAAAAGCTGCCCCTTGGAATTCCAGCACTTTTGATAATATTCGCAATGGATGCTTCATGTAGCGGCGCTCTGGAAAATTCTTGTTTTGCAGCGTGAATTAACGTGTCCTTTTTATCATTTGATAAGTGAAAAAACGTTTGTTTTGGCATTTTCATTCTCCTATCATGAGATGTGACATTGTGTCACAATTGGGTACTAAAGGATTGTATATGACACCGTGTCATAAAGTTAACAAAAAAATGACAGCGTGTCATATCAAGCTCGTTATATGAAAAAGTTCTAGTATGTTAAAATAATAAATAGACTGCTAGATTGGAAGAAGTGAGATAGGGCTAAATGGGGGTCACTGAAATAGAAATAGTAGAAGGAACGATCCATGATTTAAAGAAAGTTTATCAGCGATTTACAGCTGACTTTGCAAGCGAGGAATTAAAAGGCTATGAGCATCTTAAGCTGCTGATGTCAAAAACGAGATACAAGTTACTGTTGGCAAAGGATCCTATAACGAATGAAGAAGTTGGCTATGCCTTTATCTATGAGTTCGATCGGTTACAATCGATTTGGCTTGATTATATGGCCATCGATGACCAATTTCGTGGCTCAGGGTATGGAGCTCTTTTATTTAAGAAACTTACTAAATGGAAACAAAATGGGTTTAGCGGCGGAATATTTATAGAAGTAGAAATGCCGGAGGAAAAAGAAGGATTTACGAGAGAAAATCAACTAAGAAGAATCCGCTTTTACGAAAGATTAGGGGCGAAAAGGTTACCTATCCCTTATCAATTACCAACAAAAGATGGCGGACTTCCCATGTACCTTTATTTTTGGCCAAGTCCCGATGTTGAAAAACTGCCTAAGGAACAAATCCAAGAAGCAATCTCAGAAGTATTTCATTACATCCACTCAGATATAAAACATAAAGACTACATCTTAATGGAATTTTACACATTAATCGAAGATGGACTTTTATATTTAGATAGGCTAAGAAAATAAAGGTTTATCTCTCTTACGAGAAGTATAGACCTTTATTTTTTTTTTGGACCGATAATCAAAATGGTTGGAGAATTATTACTATCTTTTGACAAGTAACACAGATTCTTAATAAAACGAGTTCAATGGGAGCTGTTTATTATTATGGAATCTAAAGCGATTCAGCGTGTAGGTTATGTGCTCATGACCAATAGCTTATCTCTTAAAACCCCCTAGATGTGATCATGTTAATTTGCTTTGAAGGAATTAATGGTCTGCCTTCACTTTACATTTTTGACTACTGTTTTTCGGGTAGGTGCATTCTAAAAATAACAGGGACTTATTACATCATAGGAGGCACCTCATGGAGACAAGTTATAAAGGTACAGATAAAATGATCACAGGAATTGTGTTCGGGGTTATCACATTTTGGCTATTTGCACAAGCAATGGTCAATGTGGTCCCGGCCGTTCAAAAAGATTTGGGGATCTCATCCGGAACGCTGAATATAGCCATCAGCTTAACCGCTTTATTCTCCGGAATGTTTATCGTAGCTGCTGGTGGACTCGCAGATAAAATTGGCCGTAAAAAAATTACCTATCTCGGGTTAATTTTAAGCGTTGTTGGTTCTCTTTGCCTAGTGGTAGCGCAAGGCGCGACATTGTTAATTATCGGACGTATCATTCAAGGGCTTTCCGCAGCTTGTATTATGCCAGCAACGATAGCCTTAATGAAGGCTTACTTTGACGGAAAAGACAGACAACGTGCCCTTAGTTTTTCTGGTCGATTGGATCTTGGGGCGGTTCTGGGGTATGTTCGTTTGCTGGTGGTGCCATTGCAACGTATATGGGATGGAGATGGATTTTTATCTTCTCGATTGGTTTTGCCCTCCTCGCCATGTGGCTGATTAAAGATACACCTGAAAGCAAAGCGGAAGGAACCGGTGCGTTTAAATTCGATTATAGTGGTTTAGCGATCTTTATCGTCACGATGATCGCATTAAACGTTTTTATTACTTTCGGCGGGGACTTAGGCTGGACAAGCCCAACTTCCATCATCGCTGCCATTGTTACCATTATTGGAGCTTTTGTCTTCTTCAAAGTTGAAAAAAAGAAAGACATCGCACTGATTGATTTCTCTTAATTTAAAAATAAACCTTACGCTGGTGCCACATACTCAAACTTTTTGTTAAATGCGGTAGCGGGAACGCTCGTTGTTGCAAATACGTATGTTCAAGTCGGTCGAGGATTCACTGCCTTTCAGTCAGGGATGCTATCCATTGGATATTTAATAGCCGTCCTTGCCATGATTCGTGTCGGAGAGAAAATCCTGCAAAGAGTGGGTGCGAAATTACCAATGATTTGGGGCGCTATCATTACTACAGTTGGTGTAGCCCTTATGGGTTTAACGTTCTTGCCTGATTTTGCTTATACCGTTGTCGTATTTATTGGCTTTGCTTTATTTGGTCTTGGACTTGGAATATATGCGACGCCGTCTACAGATACATCTGTATCCAATGCGCCATCCAACAAAGTGGGTGAAGCTGCAGGGGTTTATAAAATGGCAAGTTCACTTGGCGGTGCGTTCGGTGTTGCCATTTCCGCAACGATTTATAGTTCCATTGCAGCGAATGGAAGTGTATCGACTGCAGCATCCATTGGGATCATTGTAAACGTGATTTTTGGGATACTTTCTATTCTTTCGATTATCATTATGGTTCCTAGTAGTGCAGGAAAACCATCAGAGGCTCCAACGAAAAAACCAAGACGCACACCAACACCAACACCAACTGGAAGTCACTAATTGAAAGAATTCTTTGTCATCAAAAGGGGAGACGAAAATGATGAAAAGCGATTTAATGGGAATGTTAGAATCACGAAAAGAAGAAATAATTCAAATCCGCCGCCATTTACATGAAAATCCTGAAATCTCTTTTAAAGAGGAGAAAACGTCTCAGTACATTGCGGATTTTTATAAAGGGAAAGATGTTGACATCCAAACGAATGTTGGGAATGGTTACGGCATGATCGTAACGATTAAAGGTGGAAAACCTGGAAAAACCATTGGTCTTCGTGCTGATTTTGATGCCCTTCCTATTGTAGAAGAAGCGGATGTGCCCTTTAAGTCAAAGAATGAAGGTGTCATGCATGCGTGCGGACATGACGGACATACGGCTTATTTGTTAGTGTTGGCGGATTGCCTAATCCAATTAAAAGATTCCATCCCAGGTACCATCAAAATCATTCACCAACATGCTGAAGAGGTCCCGCCAGGCGGAGCAAAAAGTATTGTCGAGTCTGGCATGATTGACGATTTAGATGCGGTTTATGGCATTCATTTGTTACCAATGGGACCTGCGGGGATAGTAGGTTATCATGCCGGGTACTCCTTCAATGGACGAGCATACATGAAATTGAAAGTACAAGGAAGAGGTGGACATGGTTCCTCTCCTCACCTTGCGAATGACGCCATTGTGGCCGCAGCACATTTTGTTACAGCTGCTCAAACCATTATTAGCCGCAGATTAAGTCCATTCGATGTGGGTGTTATTACAATCGGATCTTTTGATGGAAAAGGGACATTCAACGTGATCAAGGACAGCGTTGAACTTGAAGGCGATATTCGCTATATGACGGTAGAAACAAAAGAAACGATTGAGACAGAAGTTAAGCGGATTGTAAGAGGAATTGAAGTAGAATTTGGCGTAACCTGTGAGCTTACGTATACTCCAGATTATCCGCCATTATACAATGACCCTGAGCTTACGGCAATGGTTGCGGAAAGCTTGCAAAGCATGAACGATTCGGATATAAAAGAAGTAAAGGAATTCCCGGCGATGGCTCCATCCGAAGACTTTGCCTATTATGCTGAAAAATTCCCTGCCTGCTTCTTTTACATTGCCTGTACACCAAAAGGGGTAGAAAAGCCTTACTTCAATCATCATCCAAAATTTGATATCGATGAAGAGGCACTCCTAGTAGCTGCAAAAGCGGTTGGGCAAGTTGTCTGCAGTTATTATGAATTAAACTAAAAGTAATAAGGATGGTGCCAACCTTGCACCATCCTTATTAAATGACAGTAATTCTTTTGTTTTTTCGATCATTTCGACAAGTTTAATTATTCATAGAATAATAATTTTTTGGTATATATTTAATTTTAAGGGACTTAATTCCTATGTTAACAGGAGAAAGGTAACCTATTTCTCTTCAAATTTACTATATCCAAAGAATTTCCACTATTAAATCTATTTAGATTTATGTTATATTATAAAAGGAATTACTTATTACTACGATTATAGTAATAACTTAAATAAGGGGAGTGAATGAAATGAAAAAGTTTGGCCTATTTACTTTGTTTTTGGTTCTTACTCTATTTATCGCGGCATGTGGGACCGATAAAACAGCAAGTAAAAGTGGTAATAGTGAAAAAGTATATAAAGTTGGTGTAGATACGACGTATCCTCCGTTTGAATTTAAAGAAGGAGACGAGTATAAGGGTATCGATATAGAATTAATTAATGCGATTGCGAAAAAACAAGGGTTTGAAATTGAACTTTCTCCAATGGATTTTGGCGGAATTATCCCAGCTATGCAAGCTAACCAGCTTGACGTGGCTATTGCCGGAATGAGTATTACAGATGATAGAAAAAAGATTGTAGATTTCTCAACACCGTATTTTGACGCGGGATTAATCGTAGTTGTTAAAGATGATAATTCAACGGTTAAATCCGTTGATGACCTTAAAGGGAAAAAGGTTGCTGTTAAAAAAGGTACGTCAGGTGCGAAATATGCAGTAGATAATGCTTCAAAACTAGGAATTGAAGTTGTTCAATTTAACGATAGTCCTGCGATGTTCCAGGAAGTATCGAATGGAAATGCAGATGCTCTAATTGAAGATTACCCTGTTATCACTTATGCGATTGCCCAGAAGGATCTAGGATTAAAAACTGTGGGAGATCGTTTAAATGGAGATCAATACGGAATTGCTGTATTGAAAGGTGAAAATCAGGATTTATTAGAAAAAATTAACAATGGGCTTGCTGAGCTTAAAAAAGATGGAACCTATGATAAAATTCTAAAAACGTATCTTGGTGAATAAAATAATAGGATAAGGCGTGCTTAAAGCGAGCGCGTCTTCTTTTTGAAAGGGGATGAAAAAGGTGGATATTATTGTTTCTGCTTTGCCCATATTATTAAAAGGGCTTCAAGTAACACTCTATATCTTTTTGATTGCTATCATACTAGGTTTTTTAATAGGTTTAGTAATTGCCTTGCTGCGACTTGCACCTCTTAAAATCTTAAACTGGATCGCAAAGGCTTATGTAGACGCCATTCGAGGAACACCATTTATTGTGCAATTGTTCTTTATCTATTTTGGGGTAAATTCACTTCAGGTCATTTCCTTAAACAGTACGACAGCGGGGATCATTACGGTTGCGATTAATGCAGGGGCCTATTTTGCTGAAATTATTAGAGCGGGTATTCAATCGATTGATAAGGGACAAACAGAGGCAGCAAGGTCGATTGGCTTTACGAGCGCACAAACGATGCGCTATATCGTGCTTCCACAGGCTTTTAGAAGAATGCTCCCAACCATTACGAATCAGTCGATCATCAGCTTAAAAGATACTTCGCTTTTATCGGTCATTGGTATTGCCGATTTAACACAGCAAGGACAGATTCAAGCTTCAGCCACATTTGAAGCTTTCAAGATTTGGCTGGCTGTAGGTGTCATTTACTTCATCGTCATTTACTTGTTAACACTTCTTGCTAATTTCGTTGAGAGGAGGTTTCAACTGCGATGAGTATGATCACAGTAAAAAACTTAAGAAAATCATTTGGCAGCCTAGAGGTATTAAAAGATATTAATGCAGAAGTGAAGGAAAAAGAGGTTATTTGTGTTATCGGTCCTTCGGGTTCAGGTAAGAGTACATTCCTTCGCTGCTTAAATCGCTTGGAAGAGATATCCGGCGGTCAGGTAGTTATAAATGGACATGATATTACGGACAAAAAAGTCGATCTTAACAAAGTTAGACAAGAGGTTGGAATGGTATTTCAACAATTTAATCTATTCCCTCATAAAACCGTTTTAGAAAACATTACGTTGGGACCGATCAAGATTCATTCTACAGAGAAAACAGAAGCGGAAAAACTAGCGCTTGATTTACTAGATAAAGTAGGACTAAGAGAAAAAGCAAATAGTTATCCGGGAGAACTGTCCGGGGGACAAAAACAACGGGTGGCAATCGCCAGGGCTCTTGCCATGAATCCGAAGATTATGCTTTTTGACGAGCCGACTTCTGCACTTGATCCTGAAATGGTCGGTGATGTTTTAGAAGTCATGAAACAGCTTGCGATAGAGGGGATGACAATGGTCGTTGTTACCCATGAAATGGGCTTTGCAAGGGAAGTTGGAGACCGTGTTATTTTCATGGACGGCGGTTATATTGTGGAAGAAAATGAACCGAATGCGTTATTCGGCAACCCTCAGCATGAACGGACCAAAGCATTCTTAAGTAAGGTGCTTTAGGTACCTGTCACCATCTGCAGGTATAAAAAGGATTGGGTTTCTCGCGCCTCACGGTGCAAGCAGCCCAATCCTTTTTTAAAGATCCTTATATATTACTACAGTGATTCTTTAATCGTTTCAATCATTTCCTTATATTGTTCATTTGTTAAGTATGTTTTTCCAGGGTTCATTTCAAAAGTGGAACCCCAATCTGCTTTACCTTCGTATTTTGGCACAATGTGCATATGTAGGTGATGCATTTTGTCTCCATACGCTCCATAGTTAATTTTACCAGGTTGGAAAGCCTTGTCGACTGCTGCTGCAACCTTTTTCACATCGTTCATATAAGCCGCTAACTCCTGGCTGTCCAGTTCGAATAGTTCTTTTACATGATCCTTATATACAACATTACATCTTCCGGTATACGTCTGTTCTTTAAAAAGAAATACTGTAGATACCTCTAGCTCGCAAATCTCAATCATTATTTCGTCCCGTCGTTCATCCTCATCTGTTTATTGATTTTCAAACTACCTTTTATTTTACCCCTAGTTATATTAAAAGTATTTGTCTCAAAGTGTCGAATTTAATATCTTTTATTCAACCTTAGATTGATTTTTACATGTAGTTTTTCCCATAAAACTGGATACCGTTTTATTAGCCTGGAGTGACCGAAGAGTGTTTATGGAAAGTATTTGGATATCATTTGTTGAAAAAATAGAGACATGGTCACTTAGACCATGCCTCTTTGAATTATTTACTCTGTGCAGATAAGAAAACCTTTTGTGCTGCTAATATCCCTGATCCCGGTTCGAAGGAATATGAGAAATCTTGTAATCCGGCTTCTATAAGCGAAACGGCTTGCAGGATATCGCTCGGAAAGCAATAGCCCATATGCCCAAATCTGAAAATCTTCCCTTGCAGATGGCCAAGGCCACCAGCAAAATCGAGATGGTATTTCTCCTTTACATGACTGATGAACGGAGACAATTCTATTCCTTCTGGAGCACAAATGGCAGTAATGGTTGGTGATGCATACTCATCAGATGTTAACAGACCAATAGAGAGTGCCTTCATCGACTCACGAACCATATTTTTCATTAATTCATGTCTAGCTACCGTTTGTGCAAATCCGTCTTCTTCGTCTATCAAATCACATGCCGCAGAGAGTCCAAAAATCAATGAAATCGCTGGGGTGTTCGGTGTCATTCCTTTTGAAGCCCACTCACGATAGCTTAATAAATCCAAATAATAGGAAGGTGTGTTCCTTTCCTCTATCACTTTCCACGCTCGTTCACTGACGCTTAAAAGTGCAAGGCCAGGAGGGAGCATCATCGCTTTTTGTGATCCGGTTACTAAAATATCAATTCCCCATTGATCCATTTCAGCAGGGGCCCCGCCAAGACAGCTAACTCCATCGACGATAAATAGAGCATCAGTATGTGTACGAACCACGTTAGCTAGTTTTTCAATTGGATTTAGGATACCTGTTGAGGTCTCATTGTAGGTGGCAAACACGGCCTTTATATTGGATAAAGGTTTTAGAAACTGAATTAGATCTTCTTCCGTACAAGCCTCGCCCCAGCTTTTTTCAAGTTTATGTACCTTGAAACCATTTTTCTCACAAATCGAGACGAAATAATTACCAAAGGCTCCGACAGTGATGACCACTACCTCATCTCCGGGGGAAACTGTATTTACCGCTGCTGCTTCTAATGCTGCCGTTCCGCCTGATGGCAGTAGTAAAATATCTTGCTCCGTTCCGAAAATAGGTTTTACACGGTTGGTTGTTTCTTGGTATAACCGTACAAACTCTTCAGTACGGTGACTAATCATGTCTTTGTTCATCGCCAGTTGAACTTTTTTAGGAATTGGGGTTGGTCCCGGGTGTCGTAAAATATTTGGATACATCTATTTCACTCCTTTTTTTATCTTGCATTTTTCATGACATCTCTTACTCTATAATATTATAGATTGGTGGAAAGTAACAACATTGGATATAAAAGACAAAAGATTGAGATCAGCCTCAAGCTTTTGCCCGTTAGAAAGTACCGGAGCCGCCACCGCCGCCGCCTGTTCCACCACCACCACTTGAACTGGAGCTGCCATCACCGCTGCTGCTAGTTGACTGATAGGCGGACCGGAAACTTGAAGAAGTGTCAGGGCCGATATAAATAATCGAGTAGAAGAGGGCCGTATCACCGTCATTATAGCTGGATGGGGTGAGTGCTTCTATTAGCTCATCGTTTTTCCGATACACCTCCTTGCTACTGATTCCAAGTCCGTAAATATAAGCACGCATGCGCTCGTCATCAGACCATTTCTCCCATTCTGCTTGTGGTGTTTCCTTAAAGCGAGCTTTAAACTGCTTCCATTCGTAAACAATCTGGGCACCCTCCCAGGTCTTTGGACGATAGACACAAGCGTAGAGGATAACCATAAAAAATAGTAGGAGTGCTGCGAAAAAGGAGCCTAAGAGATCATAAATCGGGAAAAGGAACAGAAACGGCAGCAGCAATACACTTGAAAGACCAACCAGTAAACGATAGGTTATTTTATTCTCATAAAGGGAATAACTGTCCACTTCGTGCTTGATAGCGTCTCGCCATTGTGACTGAAATAAATGGAAGTTAGTATGATTTTTCTTATTCTTTGTATAAGAAGTTAAATCCTCAAAGCTAAAGGTATGCTGACTGCCGATTTTATCAAAAAGCCATTCCATCAATATATTTTCATGCTTTAACGGGCTTTTCGGCCTAACTCTGTTAAACTTGTCATCTGCCGATTTAGTCACATAACCCTGGCGAACCAAATCTAGTAAACCAGCAGCCATCGCCTGCGGTTGAAGATAGTGATTGTTTGTAAAGAAAATCGTTGCCGGCAAGCTCATGATTAGCTTTGGTACGGAATGGAACTGGGTACCTTCACGCATTAAATCATTGCGCCTTGAACGTGCGGACATCCAATCCCGAAGGAGTAACAGCAGAAAAATAATTGTAAAAGCAGGGAGACCTACCGTGCTAATCGTTGAAAGTGTTTCCTTGTTTTGGCATCGGCTGCAGCCTGCTCGATTAGTTCCTGCTCCGCCTTTAGAATGTCCTCTTTCATCGGTTTATCGGCAGTGGTTGTGGCATTTGGAAAAAGTCCAGCAGGGTAGGCCACGCGGATATCGGCATTGGTATTACTAGGAACATAGCCAAGATTAAAAAAGACGGACCCATCTTCCTGAATGGTTTCAGCAGTAAACGCCTCGTCATATCCAAAGGCAATGACATCCTCTGTCGGTCCAGGCGGATGAATCGTAATTGAGAGATTTTCATAAGAGGATTCATTTCTGTCAACCAAAAAATGGCCAGTAAAATTGCGCAACATCTTGATATACTTCTATTCCGTTTTTAATGGTGTAGTGGAGTGTTACCGTAATCGTTTCATCCTCACCTTTACGGTGAATTTTATAAAGGTCATCTTCTTTTTCAATTCGTAAATTCTTTCCGTTCTCGGTTGCCGTAAATTGGCTAATGGAAGCTCCCTTTTTCGGGATCACTTCACGGGTAATCTCGTTAAACTCACCATCAAACACATACGTATGCGTTTCTTCTACTTTTACATCTCCGTTGTTTTGCAAGTAAGCGTCCATTTTCACATTGGTAATCGAAAATTCCACAGCTAAGCTTTGATGGGGGAAAACGAACAACAATGCAGCCAATAGCAAGCTAGTAATCCACTTTTTTAGCATAAGTGTGTCACCTTCTTTCCTATTAGTAGTTATACGAAGGAAAAGAGGGAAGGTTTAACAAAATTTTCCACCTGGGTGGAGCAAGATACGGATATAATGGGAATGTAGTCCATTTAAAGAAACTAGATAAAGGGGGCGGAATATGCTTGCAGAAATTCAAGGTAAAATTAGTCGTACCGGTTCAAATTTAACGGAGCGGTTGGAAGATAATTTGACTGGGAATGTGTTCGGTGTATTGCGTTACATTCCATTTTCGGGAGTGCTTGGTGAAGTACTGGCAAATGGTGTTTATCCAAAATCAGTAGGGGAGGAAATACGCGATATCCATAAAGGCTTTTGGGCAGATTGTATTGATTTTTGGCCATATGATCGAGAGGGGGAGATTGATGCCCTGATTGAATTTGAAAATGTGATGATAGGGATTGAAGTAAAGTATACAAGTGGGCTTTCTTCAGATGATGGGGTTACGAATCATTTAGAGAAACAAAAAGCAGAAGAAATTTATAAAAGCATAAATCAGTTAGCCAGAGAATCTCGTATTGTTTCACGAAAAGGTCAAGATAAAATTAAGCTGCTGCTTTTTATTGCAGACCGGAAGTCATGTAAAGACGTATACGTGGACATTTCTGCGAGAGGAATCATAGAAAAAGATGTGGCATTCGGCTATATTTCATGGCAAGATATTTTGCTTCAGTTAAAGAACTTACAAGTAGCAGATCCCTTTCATCAGGTTATGATTCAGGATATTATAGCACTTTTAACTAGAAAAGGATTTGAGGATTTTACACATATGCATATTGAGGCTCCTCAGCCAATAAATGAACACGACTATTTTAAATTTTCTATGCAAAACAAGGTTAAATTAAGCTTTGAAACCACTCTATCAATAAGTGAGGGATTGTATTATGAGTTCGGCGGATAATATTCGAAATGCCTTTCATGTTGTCTATCATACATACGAAAATATACATAAATTAATGGATTATTGTAAAACTGTTGCTTCTGAGCAAAGTAATTATGTCAGCGTAGTAGATAAATTTTTGCGCTATAAATCGGATAATGACTTTTCTGGGTGGTTTATCCAAAATTTCATTCAATTGTTTCAGAATAAAGACGATATTGAATTGGAAAATGAGTGGCGGGATGGTCCGTTGTATGTCATGGAGCTTGAACTGTACAATGCTGATTTGGAGTTAGAAGAAAGCAAAGAGCTCCCATGTATACGGTTATCAAAATTTGAATATGAAAGTTTGCAAGATTGGTCAAGTGGATGTTCTCCGGCTAATCATTGGAGATTCTATTATCCATTACGTAATGACGATATTATGGATATACAAAAGGACGGAGATCATTTATACATTACACCGATTGATCAAGAAGCCAGTAACCGCTATTATTGGGGTGTAAATAAAATAACCAGCAAGCGTATTCCGCTTACCGACATAACCGCTGATAATGTTGTAGAACTGGTCTTTAAAACATTTGATAGTTTATAAGGATTTAATGAGTTGTATGCTAAATTAAATGATAGTAACTAAAAAAGGGTGGAAAAAGTGTAGAGACTGAAACTCTACACTTTTTCTGTGACTTCTCAGCGTAATACGTTTTACAGATTTAGCTCCGGTCACAAAAAAAAGATTCGGCCAGGTGCCGAATCAATAAAAAGATAAACAATAGGGGTCTTGAAAAAGATAGATAATAATAGTAATAGTCTTTCCTTTACTTGTAATTATCATACCTGCTAATTATGAAAAAACTATTAATAAAGGTATAAGTTTCTGTTACCGATTAAGCTGTTATTAAAAAATGAGAAACACATAAAGGATCAGTTTTTAGTAGAGAGTGTCGGTTTTGGACAACCCATCTAGAGCCTTCCGTAAGCTTTGACGTTTTAATGTGGAATAATTTTAGTTAATAATAATAATATCTTTATAGGGTATTAGGTAGGTAATGGTCCCTTTATTATGACTCATATTACCTGAGAGGAGATGGTTGGAGTGAAGTTTTTACAAACAAAAGCTTGGATCCTTTTACTTCTCATACAAGTTCTCATGCTAATTATAAGTATTTCGGGCGAAAATGGACCCGTAGGTGAAGGATCAGTTTTACACGCATATTTAACAAATGATCAAACCGATGCTGGAATTGAATTAAAGCTGCGTGGATCATTGGTCATAGGAATGGCTTTATTTGGTTTTGCCATTCTAACAAATGCCTATCGTAAAGGACTTCGTTGGTCTTGGTATGTATGCTGGGTATATCCGTTATACTTTATCCTCCATATCATTGGTTTTGGTACCTTTATGCCTGACATTATCTTTTTATTATTATCTTTAGCTGCACTATTTTTACCTTATAAAATCTTTTTTAAAGGAACTTGTTAACATAAAAATCAGAAGCCTATCACCCATCCACTTATCATATGTGTTTTTTATGTTTATTTAATGGACATAACATATAAGGTAAGGAAGTTCATAAATTTTTAAAAAGGGGGGTGTTGTGATGGGTAAGGAGTTTTCGAATAAAGATTCTGTAAGAATGGCGCTGATTGCTGGTACCATCCTTGGAATTATCGCTATTGGGGTTATAACGCTTAATGTTTTACTCGGTACAATGGTTCTTATATTAGCGGCAATCACTTTCGGTTTGTTCTGGTTTTATGGTACGGATACAACCGTTGTTTGCCACGGGAATGGCTTTACGGTGAAGATGGTGAGTAAAGGTAAAGGGACATCACTCCATGAGTACGGTTGGAATGAGGTTACGGAAACCAGATACTATGATAATGAAAGTGGAGAAGATCATTTGACTACCCGGCGTCTTCTTGTTAGGACAGCAAGCGGTCCTGTATTTAATCTCTATGCGATGAAGGGCTTTGAGGAACTCATTTCGATTTTCAATCAAAAAACCAACCATTTGCCGTATGTTTGGGTGAAACCAAGAGAGTTGTCTAATATTTTTATGAAGCGAGAGCGCAGCTTTCTTTAGGAAGCAGGAGGTCATACTTCCTGTTTCTTAAGTTTGTTTTACTTTCAAGCTTTGAATATAATCATAGTAAAACGGTAAACTTAGGAGGCGGCAGCATGAAACGAGTGGCGGTATATTGCGGTTCAAGTTTGGGTGCTTCAGAGGCGTATAAAATTGGAGCGATTCAATTAGGGAAAGAGCTTGCGAAACGGAATATTACCTTGGTTTATGGCGGTTCAAGTATCGGATTGATGGGTGCCGTCGCAGATACCGTGTTAAGTGAAGGCGGAAATGCGATCGGTGTGATACCTAAGATTCTGGAGGAACGTGAAATCTCTCATAAGGGGTTAACGGAATTGATCACCGTTGATACCATGCATGAGCGAAAAGCAAAAATGGCCGAGTTAGTGGATGGATTTGTGGTTATGCCTGGCGGGACTGGAACGTTAGAAGAGTTTTTTGAAGTATTTACGTGGGGGCAAATCGGGCTGCATAAAAAGCCTTGCGGACTCCTCAATATCAATCATTATTACGACCCGCTGATTCGCTTGTTCGAGCATATGATTGATCAAAAGTTTCTGCAGGAAAAGTTCGGTTCGATGGCAATTATTGAGGAAGAGCCAGCGGCCTTACTCGATAAATTTCTAAACTATGAGGCTCCTTCGGTGAAAGCATTTGAATAAGAAGGAATGGGAAAAAGCAGTGGATACACTGCTTTTATCATTATCCATTAATATAGTGAATGGATAGATAGGTAAATACATATAGCGGCTGCAGTAAATAAGAGGATAGACACTACACGATTCATTCTCAACTTCATTCCAACAGCAGAAAAAAAGATGGCTGCCGCTAATTTAGAAATGCTTTCATAAAAAGAGGTATTCGAAAAATAGGAGCTGCTGAAAATGATGGAGGCAAGGAAAGATATAGATATGACTAATCTAAACCACAATGGTCCTTTGAGAAAAAGTTGAATCATAAATTTAATTCGCTGCATACTGGAAAACTCCCTTCAAGAAAGCATATGGGGATTTAAAAAAAGTATAACTTGACTCCAATGTGTATCATCCTTTTTTGGCGTAATCATATTTTTCAATATAAGCAATGAATGGTACAATAATGTTAAATTATAGCAAGGAGGATGCCTACGTGAAACCAATTAAAGTAGAAGATGAAGAATTAAAAAAAGCCGTTAATTCAGGTGAGTCATATTTTCAAATAGGTAATCGAAAATTTCTTTTATTTGAAGTCGAGCAAATAAAAGAACCTAATGTTTATGAGGTAAGTGAGCCGGAGGAGGAAAGAAAACTTTTAGAAGCATTAGAAGATGAAAACCCTGTATTATCGGAAGAAGAGATTAACAGAATGTTGGAAGAACATTTATGAAAGTACTGTGGAGAAAATCATCCATTCAATCATTACTAGAGCTTGATAGATGGAGATCCACAGTTGAACCCCCCCCCCCATTGGCCCTCTGCTTAGGATATCAATTGAGCATTATTTCCATAATAAAGACTTAATACTTCATGTTCCAGGTAGAGCAGTCATTATTAGAAAATATCCTGTTGATTTACGAATGGTATTAATATCTGTTGGGAAATCCGATCCTTATAAAGTGTTTTCGACTTACCTCGAGAAATATTGAGATATTTTTAATAAGACATCCCCATCAAAAACCTCTGTGATTGTTATCTCTAATCAGTGTTCCGTCATTAAGCATTTTTCCTATTAATCCCTTTGAGGGGAAAAACCTCAATAAAATGTTTTCGACAGAGGTGCTGCCGAAGTCGTCACAGCCCGCACCTGCCTCTTTTGCTAATGCATTTTCCCAATTCGGTCCAGACAGGGAGATTCTTTGTTTTACGATTTCGTCTGGGTTAAGTGGAACCTATCAATCTGCTAGTATCGGCAAAGACTTATCCAATGCATAGGTGACCGTCTTTAATACACTGGCCGGTTCACTCGGACATGGACTCCAAATTATTCGTGCCGCTGAACTTACCAAACAAGGCTCGACAGTGGAAGAAATTGTTGCTGACCTTACGAAATACCGTGAAAATATGAATATCTTAGTCCTTTTAAACACTTTAGAGAATATTGTAAAGGGCGGCCGGTTGAGTAAATTCCAAGGATCGCTGGCGAAAATCCTGTAACTTTTTCATAAAAGGTTGGTCCTTTTCCTCGACAAAAAATTTCCCGGAAAACTATTCAAGTTCTCACTTCAAAAAGGCTTGAGGGCATTTTAATCAAACGCTTGATTAAGGTGAAAACTAGTAGACCTTGTCGAAAAAAAGACCCATTGAAAATGGGTCAGTGTTTCAATTTATTCTAAATTACTATGACGTCCAAATGCTGCTGTATGGTCCACTTGGGTAAGTGCGCTGTACTGAAGACATAGGGTATCAAATACAATATGAGCACATTGGTCAAATAGCGAACCAAGAGGCTGAATGGTTTTTAGTTCATTCTCACGGCGATATTTGGTGGCAGCTTGAACGTGTAGAATCGTGGTTGCAGCTGCCGCTAATGGTGATTCAGGATTTGTGGTAATACCCACCACCGAACAGCGAAGGGAATTTGTTTTTTCCGCCGTCCAAACGACATTCTTGGTTGTACCTGAGCCGGAAATGGCTACTAAAAGATCGCCTTCTTCGATGGAAGGGGTGATGGTTTCGCCTACAACATAAACGGTTGCTCCTAAGTGCATTAAGCGCATCGCAAACGATTTTGCCATCAAGCCAGAACGTCCTTCACCAATGACAAATATACGCTTAGCATTTTGCAATTGGACTGCAATATTTTGTAGTTGGTTTTCTTCTATTTGGCTTAACACTGTTTCTATTTCTTTTATTATAGTAGGAATGAGTAACATGATTATTTTGCCTCCACACATTTAAATTTTGCCGCAGCTTCTGCTGGATTCTCTGCCTTTGTGATAGCTGAACCAATAATTACCACAGATGGATTGAGCGTTTTTTGTAAGGATTCCAATGACTCCAAGGTAATTCCACCCGCTGCCGCAATGGTCATGCCGGGTTCATAGTTGTTGCTACTTTCAAGACCATGATTGGAGGCACCAAGCTCCTCCTGCTGATCCTTACTCACATGCTCACAAAATACCGCATTCTTGTATTTCATTAAATCCCTTTTTTGCTGTTCAGATGTATTTAATAAATCAATCATGACTGTTTTGTTGTATCGTTGTGCAACTTCCATACATGCATCAATGGTTACCAGGGGAGACACACCCATAACGGTAGCGACATCCGCTCCAGCCTTAAAACACATTTCAAATTCATAACGGGCATTATCAATCGTTTTGATATCGGCAACAATCGTTTTAGCAGGGAAAGTTTGTTTCATTTCTCTAACACTAGCCATTCCAAACTCCTTGATTAATGAGGTCCCAACCTCAATCCAATCAATCGAATCCGCAACTTTTTTTGTTAATTCTATCGCTTCATTTATTTCCATTCGATCTAAAGCAAGTTGTATTTTCATCGTCCAAACCCCTTTTCCGGCAGTTAGATAAATCGGTTTACTAAATCGGTTTATGAAATGATTATACTTCATTTGTAAGCGTTCTTCAATATAAAGAATTCATTCCTAAAAGAGAAGGGAGGAGTTGGTCGTGGTGCCTGACATCAGCATTAAAGGACTGTCCGCCTGAGGTGGACAGTGTCCACGAGCAGTGACAGGCACCGATCCAGGCACCGATCCAAACCCAAACTACTACACCATTTTGCTTGGAAATACGAATACTTCGGGTTCATGGTTTTCCTTTTGAATTTGTTCATAGAGCAGGTCGGCTGCTTTTCTGCCCATTTCGGCAGCGGGCTGGGTGATAAAGGATAGGGATGTCTCGAGCATTTGCGAGAATGGGATATTATCGAATACGACTACATCAAGGTCCTCTCCAAACTTAATTCCTTTTTCTTTTGTAAATTCTCCAAGAGCGATAAAGACTCGGTCATTTGCTGCAAACAGTGCCGTTGGTTTTACTTCTAAGGAGAAGAGCTGTTCCAGTTTTTTCTTCATTTCTGGAATACTTCCTTCAATAATAAAGTCTGGATTCACTTCTAGCCCTGCATCCATTAACGCTTTTTTGTAGCCTTCTAATCTATCTATCCGTGTACTGACTGTTAGTGGCTGTACAGCGAAGGCAATATTTTGATGCCCCTTCGCGATGAAGTGCTGAATCGCCTTGTAGGTGGATTCGGTATTATCGGTGATGACGGTAAATACATCGGGATTGTCTACTTTCCTATCCACAAACACAACTGGATAGTTTTGCTTAACCATGCTTTCATATAAAGCATTGTTTTTTCCAGTTGGAAAAATAATCAGACCATCCACCTGTTTGGCTCGAAGCGTTTCAATGTATTTCTTTTCTTTTTCAGGGTCATCATCAGCGTTGCAGACGATTGCCTGCAAATCGTATTGATGGAAGAAATCCTCAATGGCGCGGCTAACCTCTGTTGAAAAATAATGAGTAATATTCGCGACAATGATGCCGATAAGGGAAGTTCGTTTTTGCTTTAGACTTCGCGCCAAGAAATTTGGCTGATAGCCAAGGGTTTCGATGGCTTCTTCAATTTTCTGTTTTGTTTTTTCACTCATATATTCATAGCGTTTGTTTAAATATTGAGAAACAGTGCTCTTTGATACTCCAGCTTCACGGGCCACATCGGCCATTGTTATTCTTTCCATGCTATCTTCCTCTTTCCATTGGTCACTGCTTTCATTTTAGCGACAAATTTATGATTTATCTAGTGCTGGCGGTAATAGGAAGTCATATAAAAGAAAAGAGGATGACATTTGCATTTGTCATCCTCTTCCCGCTATGCCTTACATGCAGCTTGGACTTGGTCCATTCGTTTTTTTAGCATTTTTTGTTATCAATGCTAAGTAATCGTCTGTTAACTCTCATTTTGAATCCAAATTACGCGCTCACTTTCATATTTGCGGGCTTGCTGCTATCCTTTTTTGCGACATTTACCGCCCAGACGGTTAAGATTGCAGAAAGGAATAGAGATCCTGCCATAAAGATATATGATGCACCAAATCCACCTGTTGCACTGTTCAAATATCCTACGATATAAGCACCAACGAATGATCCTAATGCACCCATAGAGTTAATGAGAGCCATCGCACCACCTGCAACGTTACGTGGTAAGATTTCAGGAATAATCGCAAAGAATGGTCCATATGGAGCATACATCGCACCACCTGCAATGACCAACAGGGCAAAGGATATCCAGAAGTGCTGCGTTCCGATTGCATAAGAAGCATAGAAGGCGATTGCGCCAATTAACAGGAATGGCCAAACAAATGCACTGCGGTTCATCATTTTATCAGAGAAATAGGAAGCCGTTAACATAAGAACAATGGCTAAAACATAAGGGACTGAAGACAACCAGCCTGTTGTGACAATATCCATATTTGGCGCTGCTTTAATAATAGAAGGGAGCCACATCACAAATCCATAGACCCCAATGCTCCATAGGAAGTATTGAATGCTTAGTAAAATAACGGGTTTTGACTTAAAGGCTTCAGCGTAATTTTTAACCGGCTTTATTCCTTCTTGTTCTTTTGCTAATTGTAGTTCAAGCTCAGACTTTTCGTTATCTGTTAACCATTTTGCATCTTTCGGTTTATCGTTGACTAACTTCCACCAAATGAATGCCCAAATGACAGCAGGCAGACCTTCAATAATAAACATCCATCTCCAGCCAACAGATTCAACTAGGTAACCAGAAACAATTGACATCCATAGTACAGTTGCAGGGTTACCAAGAATTAAGAAGGTATTGGCACGAGAACGTTCTTTTTTTGTAAACCAGTTGCTTAAAAGTACGAGCATGGACGGCATAACAGCACTTTCTACTACACCAAGGGCGAAACGAATCACGAACAGCAACTTTACATTTGTTACCATACCTGTAGCAGTTGCTAGTAGGCCCCAAGCAATCAATGACCAAAAAATTAGTACCTTGGCACTCTTTTTCTCTGCATAAGCTGCACCCGGAACTTGGAAAAAGAAATATCCTAAGAAGAAAAGTGCACCGAGCAGGGAGGAGGTAGCCGCTGTAATATCTAGGTCTTTCGCTAACCCAGAAGCCGCTCCGAACCCATAATTGGCACGGTCAAGATAGGCAAGACTGTAAGTAATAAAGGCAATTGGAATCAGATAGAACCATCTTTTTTTAGCAATGGTTTGTTTCATGTTATTTCACTCCCTGTGAATGTTTTTCAATATATTTTTCTAACTGTTCTTTGGTAGGATAGCCATCATTGTCACCTGGTGACTGAACAGCTAGTGAACCAATTGCATTTCCTCGTACCACAGCGTCATGAATGGATATACCTTCTAGGAGTCCACTAATTACTCCGACGGCAAAACCATCACCTGCACCAACGGTATCAACGACATTTTCTACAGGAAACCCGAGTACAGTACCTTCCTCGGTTGCACTTTTATAAAAAGCTCCCGCCGGTCCCAGCTTAATAACGACAAGTTCGACACCCTTTTCTAAATAAAAGGAAGCGATGTCACTTGGATTTTTGAAACCTGTTAAGATTTCACCCTCAGCCAGCCCTGGTAAAACGTAATCAGCTTTACAGGCAACTTCATTGATTTCTCTTACCATTTCTTCTTGTGATGCCCAAAGAGTTGGCCGTAAATTCGGGTCCAAGGACACCTTGCGATTATTTTTTTTCATAAAAGTTAAGGCATGTTTGGCAAATCCCCGTGCATCTTCCGAGATTGCTAATGGAATCCCCGTCATATGAAGGTGTTTAGCCTCTAGAAAATACTCTTCATTGAAATCGTCTTCATTTAGATGGCTGGCAGCCGATCCTTTACGGAAGTATTGAACCTCTGGATCTCCTGCTAAGGCCATCGATTTTAATTGGAATCCTGTTGGGTACTTATTATCCAACAAAACATGGTCGATGTTGACGTTTTCATTTTTAAGACGATTGATAATGAATTTTCCAAATGCGTCGTTGCCTACTTTACTTGCCCAGCCAGAGCCGAATCCTAGGCGGGCCAAACCAATTGCCACGTTCGTTTCAGCCCCTGCCAGCTCGCGGGTAAATTCGCTGACTTCATGTAAGGAACCAGGATGATTCGCCATGAACATAGCCATTGCTTCGCCAAATGTTACCACATCTAACTGTTTCATAGCAGTGCCTCGCTTTCTGTCATCATTTGAATATACTCTTTTGTTCTTTCCTTTGGTTCGATTGGAAACTCAAGCGCTTTCACTAGACCGTTAGGAAGGCTGTTCATCACCATTTCCCAGCTGTGACCAATATTTTTCCGAAGCGGTAACGTAACGAGCTCACCGTTTTCCTGATCCACTTGTTTTAAATGAAGATAATGGACATACTGGGACAGCTGAGTTAATGCTTCTCGTACATACTGTTTGGAATAGTACCAGTTACCAGCGTCAAACGTCATTTTCACCGGAGCATTCTCTTCGGTGGCGCTTTCAAAAAAGGACTGTAAATTGGTAATATTTCCGCCATGCAGCGTCTGGTCATTCTCAACAAACAATTGAATTTCAGGATGCTGCCTTAAAAAAGAGTGGAGGTCGCTAACACTAGATTGGCTTTTATCAAAGTGTCCCAGTGAAACCTTTATCCACTTCGCTCCGAGCTGTTTTCCTTCTTGAAAAATGGTTGTTAATTCTTGTTCATTTAGCTGATGATCCTCTTTCCACAATTCAATGGGGGCGGAATAGACAGTAAAGAGTTGATGTTGCTCCATTTCTTGTTTCATGCTAACTAATGTTGGATCTTGATTTGAAAATAACTCTCTGCGAATCTCAATCCCGTATGCGCCTGATTCCGCAATGAGCTTAATAAAGGAAGCTTGCCCTTTCTCTAACACTTCAAATCTATTAAAAGCATTTAAAGGGATAATCACTTTTTGCATGGTTATGACACCTTCTTTGAAGTAATAAATGATAAATTGTTTTAGTAAACCGGTTTAGTAAATCGATTTATGGATATTATATACCCAATGAAAGCGCTTTTGCAACAAAAAGTTTTTTATTTTTGAATGTGTTAATCCTGACTGGTGATTTTGACATCATGTTGAAATCCGACGAAAGCACGAGATACCGAAAGTTTTATAAGGGGGAGGCATGACTATGGCAATTTTAAACACTATAATAAAAGAAATAAAAAAATTACAAATCTCAAGGAGATCGAGATAAATGGAATTCTGGGAATCAAGTTTTATAGATAAACAAACGATGTGGGGGTTTGAACCTGCAGACTCCGCAATCCTGATAAAGGATTTTTTCCTTGAAAAGAATGTTAAGGACATCCTGGTACCGGGTATTGGATATGGTAGAAATGCTAAAATTTTTACCGACAATGGAATAAAGGTAACAGGGATTGAGATTTCAAAAACAGCGATTGATTTGGCGAGGCAGAACGGGTTTGATAGTCATATTTTTCATGGTTCAGTAACAGACATGCCTTTTGACAATAATCTTTATGACGGTATATTTTCTTACGCCCTTCTTCACTTATTGAATGACCGCGCGCGAGAGAAGTTTATTAAAGATTGCTATGATCAGTTAAAGCCAAATGGATATATGGTTTTTACAACGGTTTCAAAAAAAGCCCCAATGTTTGGAAAGGGCAAACAACTGGATAAAGACTATTACGAGATCATGGAAGGCGTGAAAATGTATTTTTACGATTCTGACTCCATCAAACGGGATTTTGTACAATATGGACTGGTAGAGTTTTCAGAAATTGACGAACCAAATAAGGACATGAAAAATAAACCTTCGATCAATTTTATAATGATAAAATGTAAAAAGGGACTATAAAGTAATCATACAAAAACTTCAACACTATTTAATAACATAGCGCAGCAAAAAAAGGCATCCACTGGTGATGCCTATTTGCTTATATAAAAAAAAGGATTCGGCCAGTTGCCGAATCCAAAAGGAATCTATAAAAGGGGGTTATGAAAGAGAGAAAAAAAAGCTTGTCCTCTTCATGTATTTATCTTACCCCTTAAGTATGAACAAATTATGAACAAAGATTTAAGGTTCTATTAATTTATAGAAGTCATGCAGTTTGCTATTATCCCTTCATGCGTTCTGGAAGATTTTGAATCGATTGGACCACCATATCTAGCTTCGACTCAATCCGATATAGCAAGTAAAGGGTGACAATGATGGGGAATCCCACCTCACTGATGAGAGGTATCATTTGCTCCACGAGATTTCACTCCTTTCTTTTAATGAATACTGGTTTCCATTGAATCCGGCCTCCTACTCTAGTAAATTTCATATTCTGTTACATTCATCCACTCTAACTCTAGTGTTCACCTCCTTTTACCCTTTATATATGGAAAAGAAGAGCAAAAGGACATGGTCGGAAAAAATAAATTTAATTTGATGTAGACTGGAGTGACCGAAATTCCGATAGTTGAGTCCGCCAATTAATGTTTATCTTAAATTAGAAAGGTAAGGACCAGCCTATTTCAAGCTGGTCCTTACTTTTTAAATGAGTTGTTCAATTTTTTCTTCAAAATATTCATGCATCAAGCAGTTAAGATTGATTTTAAGACTTACATAATCGGATGTGTTGGGCCCGGTGGAATTGTATAAGTCATTAAGTTTTATTTTTAAATCGACGATGTCCATTAATAATTTTGTGTTTTCGTTTTGAATAGATTTGTTTGCTTTCATTCTACACCTCGTATATATATTAATTCCGTTTTTTGTGAATGCCATTTTTCCAAAATCCTACTGATAGTAACATAGTCCCTCTATCATGTGAACGGCCATTTAAAAAGTAGAAAAATTGAAAAAAGGGTAAATGATTTTAATATATCTTGTAGGTGACCATGTGCTCTTTTGCCTATGGTTTCGTTACTGTGAGAGACAAAAAGAAGTTATTTTGTAATAACGTCTAAATTTCGACAAATTATTTAATATGAATTTTTTATATAAAATAATGAACTTCCTTAGCTGTTCAACATTCCGTCATAACATTTCAAACAATCTGTGAACTTAACACTATGCCTGTGTTATTAACTGTAGCAATCCAATATAGTGTAAGTATAAAGAACAAACAAATTTTGAAGGGCGGAATGCTTTATGTTTAATAAATTTTTAAGAGAAAATAAGGTTGCAACAGCTATTTTAACAGTCATACGATTATATCTTGGATACGCATGGTTCACAGCAGGTTTTCATAAAATCACAGATGGATTTGACGCTTCAGGTTATTTAGGAAATGCAATAGCCAATCCCGTTAAAGGTCCAGATGGCAACATGGTTTACGGCTGGTATGTCAACTTCTTAGAAAGCTTTGCACTGCCAAACATAGATGTCTTCAACTTCATTGTTCCTTGGGGCGAAACGTTAATCGGTTTAGGACTTCTATTAGGATGTTTAACAACAGCAGCTATTGTTTTTGGTCTAGTGATGAACTTCTCTTTCTTCTTGGCCGGAACAGTATCTCATAACCCAACAGACATTTTCTTAGGCTTTATCATCTTAGCAGCAGGCTTCAACGCAGGTAAATATGGTTTAGACCGCTGGGTGGTTCCATTCATCCGCAAAACAGCTAAGACATACGTTGGCAAAGACAAAGACAAAGCATAAATAGAGTTACAAAAAAGACGATTCGGTCTCTGGATCGTCTTTTTTGCTTGAAAAATATTATGGACTTAACTTTTTAATATTAAAATTATCCCATAGTAACGTCCAGTTTGACGGATATGGATACCCTAATGCCCAGTAACTGATTCCGCGAAGATTGAATTCTTTGGCCAAATTGAATTTCGCTTGGGCACTTCGTGCATCTTCAAACCAAACCTCATGCCCGCGTCCTTGTTCATCGACGTAGCGGAAAAATGGCGATTGGGTTAGGGTGTCATATTGAATGGCTGCTCCGTATTTTACAGCACGGGCAACAGCTTCCTGGGTACTGAATGTTTCAGCCTCTTGACCTTGAACATGTGGAAGAAGCCAATCTCGAGCATAAATTTGAAATCCTAAAAATATTTTATCTGCTGGCATGACGGACAGCGCATATTCTACGACACGTCTCATCTGGTTAACAGGCGAAATCGCCTGGGGCGGACCAAGCCGGTATCCCCACTCATAGGTCATGAGCACAACAAAATCTGCAATCCGGCCATGTGCCTCATAATCATGTGCCTCATATAACAGACCGGCTTGAGTCGCACTCACTTTTGGGGCCACTGCGGTTGAAACAAAATAGCCTCTTGGATGAAGTCGGTCAACGGTCATCTGAAGAAATTGATTGTAATTCACCCGATCGGCCGGTAATACATTTTCAAAATCAATGTTTACTCCCTGATATCCTTTTTCCTCCATAATCCGAAGTATATTGGTAATAACTCTTTCTCGTAATTCCGGACTATCCAAAATGGTATGGGCTAAATTGGAGCCGGCTGCCGTTGAGGTGAAGTTTGTAATCGACATCATTGGTACGACGTTTTCTTCTATGGCAGCTTGAATCATTAAATCATCCCGTACTGGCTGCAAGTCCCCGTTCTCATTAATAAGGTAGGCAAAAGGACTTGCATACGTAAGAAAGTCGCCAAGTTCATGTATGGTCTCGGCACCTGAAGCGTCTGCTTGATAGGAATATGCATTTACTTCAATGGTTGGTTTCTGCACGGGAATTCTTAGTTGTAAACCGGGGTAAATAAGGTTTGGATTTTGTATTTGGTTCTCGTTAATTAGAGCTTGAACACTGACTCCGTACCTGTTCGCCACTTGCCATAATGTTTCTCCAGGCTGGATAACGTGGATTCTTGACGGGATCAATAGTCGGGTCCCCGGATATAAAACATTCGGATTTGTTATTTGATTTGCTTGGATAATCGAATTAATACTCACACCATATTGCTGCGAAATGGACCATAACGTTTCACCGCTTTTTATGACATGCCAAGTACCGGGGACAGGTATCACTAACGATTGTCCAATCACCAGTTGGTTTGGGTTTTGAAGGCCGTTGCCTTCGATAATTCCATTCATACTTACATTATAACGATTGGCAATTTGCCAAAGCGTTTCTCCGCTTCGGACAACATGTAAAAAGCAAATTATCGCCTCCAATATTTTTTCATGAGTATTGTACTATATGTAGGCAAAGATCATTGTGTCATCTGTCTAGATAAAGATGTTTTCGATAGGAGGTTATGAATGAAAGAGTTACAAAAAAGACAGCTACAGAGGCTCCAGAGATATTGTTTTCTTCCATTGTTCTATGGATAATGCTCTTAATGTTTTCTAGTGATGAAGTAAATAGCTCCTTGTTGCTAGAATAGGAAATTCCTTCTTGAAGGTTTTTCTAGTAAATTTTGAAAAATAAGCAGGCAGGTATGATATGAATGTTAGTGAAAAAAGGGGAATTTTAGGTGGATAATGTGTAACTATTTATCGACAAAAATTTTTATTAAAAAAAGATAAAAGTCCTTTGATCCAAAGGGTTTGTAGTAGTTTTAATCAAACGATTAGTTAGGAAGAAATCAGTCAGAGTTTGCCGAATTTTTGACTATTGATAATGTTCATACTTATTTTTCCAATATTTATAGTAAAATTGTATTGTGAACCAATTTAAGCTTATAAAAATATGAAAATGCACTATTTTTTATCTAATAAATGAGGATGATGATAAAGTGAAATATAAAGGCAGGATCATTACATTTTTATTAGTTTTCTTCATTAATCTACTCTATACAGCTTTTTATTTTTTAAGAGATGGTTATATAGACTTGATTGAGTACATTGGATATCCAATATTGCTTCCACTTGCTTGGTGGTTTGGCAAGCAATACGATAAAGCAAAGTATTATTCAGAGAAGGATCCTTTAACTGGAATTTATAATAGAAGATATGTTGAGTCTGCATTTACTACGATTAAATCTAGGTTAGAACAAACTCGCCAGAGCGGTGCTGTTCTACTTCTCGACGTAAATGACTTTAAATTGGTCAATGATCATTTGGGACATAAAATGGGGGATGAATATTTACTTCTGATTACGAATCAATTGAAGAGAAGTGTAAGGAAAACGGATATTGTAGCCCGTTGGGGAGGAGATGAATTCCTCATTCTATCGCCTGATATTCAAAAAAAGGAAGATTTGGACCAAATGCTTGAGCGAATCCATCAAAATTTGAAACAGCTGTCCTTCAATGATGTGAAAATAAGTGTTTCAATCGGCTCAGCCCTCTACCCTAAGCATGGAAAGTGCCTTGATGACCTATTAAAAGTGGCTGATAAAAATATGTATCATTTTAAATCACAAAAAAAGCTAAGAGACACACTGGGCTAGACAGTGTCTCCTAGCTTTTTTAGGTCGGCGAGAAATACTGGCGGATGGCAAGAAATACTGGCGGATGGCGAGAAATACTGGAGGATGGCAAGAAATACTGGCGGATGGCGAGAAATACTTGCGCATAGCAAAAAATACTTGCGGATGACAGATAACACTCTCGGATAGCGAAGAAAATAGTTGTCTTTTAGCGCTGTTCAACATTCTGTCATATCATTTTGAACGTATTGTAAAATTGTTCACATACCCATGTTTTTAACGGTGGAAACGAGTATAGTGTAAGTATAAGGAACAAACAAATATTGAAAGAAGGAATGACATATGTTTAACAATTTTTTGAGAGAAAATAAGATCTCAGCAGCTATTTTAACTATTATTCGTTTATACCTAGGCTACGCATGGTTCACAGCTGGTTTTCATAAACTTACAGGCGGCTTTGACGCTTCTGGATTCTTAGCT
>NZ_NPDD01000002.1 GCF_002272245.1 Bacillus sp. 7884-1
TCGGTTTAGGACTAATGCTTGGATGTTTAACCACAGCAGCAATGTTCTTTGGTCTAGTGATGAACTTCTCTTTCTTCCTAGCTGGAACTGTATCTCATAACCCAACAGACATTTTCTTAGGCTTCATCATCTTAACAGCAGGCTACAACGCAGGACGATACGGTTTAGACCGTTGGGTGGTTCCATTCATCCGCAAAACAACAAAAACTCATGCTGAAAAAAATAAAGCAGCTGCCTAACTAGTAGGTACAAAGAGACGATTCGTTCCCCCCGAATTGTCTTTTTTTATGTTAATAATTACCCATACAGTTGAAGGGAATTGGGTGAAAAGAATCGATTTTAAGAATAGAAGACAAAAAACGAAGACTTTGCTCGAATTTTGTCGGTGAACGTTACGAATTATTGAAGGGGGGTGAAATAGTGCACTTCCGCCAATTTCTTATATCAGCTCTAATGGTTGGTGCGGCGATGTTTTTTCCAGACAATGCTTTTGCCGAGAAGAATGAACTTCGTACTCAAAAGGGACAAGCTCCGGCTTCAATACCGGAACATGCTTCAATACCACAAACGGCATCAATAACAGAACCTGAAACAATAGCAGTACCAGCAAAAGCTGAAGGGGCGCAATCGCTGAACAAGACGATTCCTGAACATGCTCGTGAAAACCAAGCACAAGCAAAACAGCTCCCAGCCCAAAATACTCCAAATCAGACTGACTTGGAAAAAAGTTTGCCAGAGCAGGCAAATGGAAACGCGAAGTCGGTGGTAAAGAAGGCCGAGAAGGTTGTTCAGGTCAATGTCCCCAAACATGCAGAGGCTGTCCAGGCAAATCATACAGTAGAAAAGGTGAATCCTAAAAATTCTATCCAAGATACTGATAATGAAGGTAAAGTCGAAAAAGTAAAGCCAGTAAAAGTAGATAATATTGTCTATTTACAAGATGAAGACTTAGACATAACAAAATCAGAATCCGTTGTGCAGGAGCCACAGAAAGATCCTGCCAGCAAGGAAGAGATTCCTAAGGTAAACCAAGCACTGAATCAGACACAGAGAAGCAACGGTTCAGGGGGTCAATCAAATGATCGGGTCAATCATGGAATAAGTAGTTTAAGCTTTTTGGATAAATGGTTTGAATGGAATGACTACTTTGAAATCAAACTTGTCCAGCCATACCTTTCCCGGCAAGCCTTGATGAATACTCAATGGGTGAATGCTCCGCCATCGCTACCGCCGCAGGCAGCTCCTTTATTACCAGTGTCACCCGCAGCTAAAAGCCACGGATCATGATAATAAAAGGAGCGAATTAAAAATGAAACATTACTTAAACCCTAATAAAGTTGCTAAATCTTTTGTACTTGCAGGAGCATTATCGTTTGGAATTTTTGCTGGAGGTCAATTTACGGAAGCAGCAGGCCCAGATCACGCTAAAGCAGAAAAAACTGTTCAAGTGAACCAATCTAATAAAGAAAAGGTTAACGTGAATGTTAAACCGGTTGTTCCGGCAGCACCAGCTGTACAGGCAAAGGATGAAGTAAGCGTACAAGTAAAGCCAAAGGAAGAAAAGGCAAGTAAGTCGCAGGCGAGCGTTCATGCAAGCGAAAATGCAAAATTGCACGCAGCCCCAAATTCAGCTGTTCATGGAAAGGGAGAAAAGGCTGAAGATGTGGTTGTGGAAGAGACAGTTAAGGAAGAAGTTCCAGTTGAAGAAACTCCCGTTATTGATCTTGAAACGGAAGGTACAACTGAGAATACAGAAGCTGATACAGCCAAGGCAGATTCTGAATCCAAAGAAACAGCTGACGTTGACAGTGATGTAGCTGCGAAAACGGAAGATGAAGAAGACGCGGCAAAAGAAGAAGAAGAAACAGATGCTGACTCCGATTCTGTTGTGAGAATTGAAGATGAAGAAGATGAAGACGAAGATTCCAAAAACATCGATTTTGAAACAGACGCAATTGTAAAAACTGAAGATGACGAAGAAGCTGAAGCTGTTGAAGAAGAGGAAAAAGTAAACCCAT
>NZ_NPDD01000003.1 GCF_002272245.1 Bacillus sp. 7884-1
AAACAGTTGAAGAAGCTATTGAAACTGAAACTACAGAAGAAGCTGTTGAAGTAGAAACTGAAGTTGAATCTGAAGAGGTTGCAGAAGATGTAGTAGCTGATGAAGAAACAGTAGTAGTTGAAACTGAAACAGAAGAAACTGAAGTAGTTGAAGAAGAGGCAGAAGTAACTGAGGTTGAAAAAGTAAACCCATCTGCAGCTAACAAAGCAAAGGCACAAGCTAGTGTAAAAGCGAGCGAAACTGCTAAAGCACATGCGGCGGCCACTTCAGCTGTCCATGCGGTAGCAGAAGAAGTTCCTGCTGAAGATGCTGTTGAAACTGAAACTTCCGAAGAAGCTGTAGAAGTTGAAACTGAGGCTGTATCTGAAGAGGTTGCAGTAACTGAAGAAGATGCTATTGTTGAAATTGATTTAAAAAATTAATCTGTATTCAATAAAAAACCGAAGGATATTTTTCCTTCGGTTTTTTGTGATTTATACATACCTATTTCGACCGGATAACATTCCAAATATGATAACGACTACCGAGACTAAAATCAGGGTAATGATCGGAATGGTCCACGAATGTGCTAAATCAAATAAATAGCCAATAAACAACGGACCTACTGCAGCTAGGAGATAACCTGTTGATTGTGTCATTCCTGATAAAGCAGCCGCTTGATTTGCATTTCGTGCTCGAAGTCCGATATAGGTTAGAGCTAGGGGGAAACTTCCTCCCAATGCAATTCCGATTAAGACAATACTAGCAATTAAAATCGGATAGGATGCGCCTAACAGTAACCCACTATAACCAACAACTGCACACATCCCTAACATGAATGCGATCCATACTTGTGATTGAGCACGTCCTGCGAGGACAGGAATGAAGAAACTTGCGGGTAATCCCATTAGCTGGGTAAAGGAAAGCATCCATCCCGCTGTACCCATACTTATTCCATGACTATGTAAGATTTCAGGTAACCAAGAAATCGTCACATAAAATAAAAAGGATTGGAATCCCATAAAAATAGCGATTTGCCAGGCAAGAGGAGTACGCCATAATGTAGGAGAGTCAGCGCCCGCCTTCTTTTGGATGACTCTGGAATCTTTTCCGTTATGTTTTCGAAGAAAGACCCATACTAGGATTGCCACAACAACCGGTATCGCCCATACAATTTGGGCACCCTGCCACCCAAGGTTTAAATCCATTGCTAAAGGAATACTGACTCCTGATGCCAGGGAGGCGATTAACCCCATTGATGTGGAATATACACTTGTCATTAAGCCGAATTTCTCTGGGAACTTATCCTTAACAACCGCTGGTAAAAGAACATTTCCAATCGCAATACCTAATCCAGCCATAAGAGTTCCGGCGAAAAGGAAAAAGGTCATCGGGATCGACCGTATCGAAATACCGATTAGAAGTGAGGTTAACCCGATAATTAATGTCATTTCATTTGTCAGCCGATTGGCTATTTTGGGAACGAGTGGAGACATGATGGCGAAAACCACTAAAGGTAAACTCATCAATAAACCTGCACTCCAATGTGCAAGGCCAACATCCTCCTGAATCATTCCAACTAAAGGCCCTAAGGATGTAATTGCGGGGCGCAAATTAAAGGCTACAAGAACAATCCCAATAATAAAAAAATATATATATGCTGATTTCGCATTCGCTTTTGACTCTAATAATTCCAAGAAAAGCAACCTCTCTCTCCTAAACAAACTTTCTAAAGTATAGCATAATCATTGGAAAAGAGGCTAAATGAGATATTAGAACCATAGGGACGGTTCTCATGGTTTTTAATTTGGCAAGTGAAAACCACAAGAACCGTCCCCATGGTCCCCAAAGCAAAAGTAACAGCATAGCGATTAGCAACAAAAAAGACGATTCGGACCCCGCCGAATCGTCTTTTTTCCACATTATTTCACTGCTTCTGCTAATAAATCCACGATATGAACACCGCGCATTTTGCCAGACAAGCCTTCGCGCTCAATCCCGAGCTGCATTTGCAGCAAGCATCCAGGGTTTGCGGTTACGATGGTGGTCGCATGAGTCGCTTTCGCCTGAACCATTTTATAGTCGAGCATCACCATCGACATCTCTGACTCAACGATGTTATAGATTCCGGCAGACCCACAGCAGCGATCTGCTTCTTTCATTTCTTTGTACTGTACCCCTTTTATGGCCCCCAATAGTGTCCGTGGTGCTGAGGCTGTCTTCATCACATTCCGCAAATGGCAGGAATCCTGATAGGTAATCACCTGAGGCGGGAGTTCTAATTTCACTTTTTTATGAAAAGAAACCGCCACGAGGATTTCAGAAATATCCTTTATTTTCTCTTTAAACGCCACTGCACGCTTGCTCCAAACAGGGTCATCCTTCAGCAGATGATCATAATCGACTAGAAAAGCGCCGCAGCCGCCAGCGTTGGTAATAATAAAGTCGGCACCTAAATCTTCAAATGCCGAAATATTTCTCTTGGCAAGCTCTTTGGCAGAATCCTTTTCACCACTGTGTCCGTGCAATGCCCCACAGCAAGTTTGTTCTTTCGGGATCACAATCTCACAGCCAGCTAATTGCAGCAATTTCATGGTTGAATCGTTTGTCTTCATGAACATCGTATCCATCAAACAACCGCTGAAAAAAGCGACGCGATGAACCTTCTCCGCCAATGCCGGCAGGTGTTCAGGTCTATTCTTCATTTCTTTCATAGTCGGTACTTTCGGAAGCACTTTTTCCATAGTGGCTAAATTGTCAGGTAATAGACCTAAATAACCAGTTTTGCGCGCCAATGTTTGAATACCAGAGCGCTGATAGAAGCCAAGCAACCCTACCATCGTGCGCATCCGGTTTTGGTGAGGGAATAACCCCTCAAAAACCGTTTTTCTAACAGCCCTAACAGGCAGAGAATGTTTTTTGTTTTGATTGATGATATCTCTTGCTTCTTCAAGTAAGTGTCCATAATTAACGCCAGAAGGGCAGACCGGTTCGCAGGCGCGACAGCCGAGACAAAGCTCGAGTGAACGTTCAAAATCCTCATCGGGTTCAACAATTCCATCGACGACCGCTTTCATCATCGCAATTCGACCGCGAGGAGAATGAGATTCCTTGTAACCTGATTCAATATAGGTTGGGCAGGTTGGCAGACAAAAGCCGCAGCGCATACAGTTTAGCAGCTCGTCCTCGTTCATCCGCTCTTTAAATTGTTGTTGAATTTTTTCTTGTTCAAGTAAGGTTGTCATTTTGTAATCACCACGCGTTTCTTGCTGTCTTTCGCAAAGACTTTTCCGGGGTTCATGATGTTATTCGGATCAAATGCCTGTTTTATCCCCATCATCGCAGCGATTCCTTCTTTTTTCAGCTTCCACTCTAAGTACGGTGCCTTCATCGCTCCGACTCCGTGCTCGCCGGTAATCGTTCCACCTAGTTCAATTGCTTTTTCAAAAATTTCAGCGAACGCTTTTTCTACGCGTTCCATTTCTTCATGGTCCCTCGCATCTGTTGCACAGGTGGGATGGAGATTTCCGTCGCCGGCGTGTCCAAAGGTGCAAATCGTCAGATTATATTTCTCCGTAATTTCATTAATCGCCTTTACCATGTTGGCAATTTCTGAACGTGGGACTGTTGCATCCTCCAAAATAGTCGTTGGCGCTAAACGGGCAATTGCTGAAAGTGCAGCGCGTCGTGCCGTTCTAAGCGCCATGGCTTCCTCTTCGGTTGCCGCTATTTGAATCGAAACCGCACCTTCCTGCTTACATACTTCTGCGATTTTAACTATATCGCGCTCAACGACTTCCTGCGGACCATCCTGTTCAATTAATAGCACCGCTTGAACGTCTGTTGGAAGCCCGATTTGCGCATAATCTTCAACGACCTTTAATGTTGCTTGGTCAAGGAACTCCAAAGTAGTTGGAATGATTTTATTTGCAATTATTTTCGAAACAGAACGAGCAGCTGCAGAAAGATCTTGGTAAAGAGCCAGCATCGTTTTCCGTGTTTCCGGCATTGGAATCAGCTTCAACGTTGCTTCAGTAATGACAACAAGCGTTCCTTCAGAGCCGACAAACAGACGGGTTAAGTCATATCCCGCTACATCCTTTGCCAGCTTTCCGCCAGTGCGAATGATATCGCCATTCGGTAATACCGCTTCAAGTCCAATCACATAATCCCGGGTTACGCCGTATTTGAGTCCGCGCAAACCGCCTGAATTCTCGTTGATATTGCCGCCAATCGTAGAGATTTTCATCGAACTTGGATCTGGCGGATAGAACAGACCTTTTTCTTCAATGGCATTAATCAAATCAAGCGTAATCACACCTGGCTGAACGGTAATCGTCAGATTTTCTTCATCTATTTCTATGATTTGGTTCATATGTTTAAAAAGAAGAACAACTCCGCCCTCGGTTGGGCAGGTGCCTGCACAAAGGTTGGTACCTGAACCGCGCGGGACAATCGGAACTCCATATTGATTACATATCTTCAAAATCTCTGAAACTTCCTCTGCATTTCGCGGACTGACTACTGCATCCGGCATCGATTGGAAGTTTGGTGTTGCATCATAGGAATATACTAAACGTTCTATTTTAGAATCATCGAAGTTTTCTTTGGTTACAATTGAAATTAATTTTTCTTTTACTTCATTCGAGAGCATGCTTTTTCCCCCATTTTCGTACTATTTTCATACTACTTAAAGTATAAAAAAACAGGCCTACGCCTGCTATGGATAAATATCTAAAAAATTAGTATGAAATGGATTTATTTTTGTTTATTCATCCAAAAAGTTAACAGCAAGATACAAACAAAACAAATCATGGATGGTGTTTGGGTTTAAATGGGTTAGCTCCTCGATTTTCTTCAAACGATAATGGAGTGTGTTGATATGAATGTGTAAGGATTGTGCCGTATTTTTTAAAGAATGGTTTTGTCTAAATAGTTCACCTAAGGTTTCCAGCAGGTCTTTTTCTTTTAAAATGGGTCCAATGGTCCTCTGAATGTATTCGGATTTGACCTCTGTTGTAAGCTCCCCCGTGATCATTTCAAGGGTTAGCTCTTCATCAAAAATGATATTCCTAGTCCGTCTAGCTATTTTCAGTGCCCGTTCTGCTTGAGCATAGGAAAGGTGCAGTTGTGACGGAGGTGCACACTGACCAACCCCTGCATAAGCAGATATACCAAAGCTATTATTGATATATTGCAAAAAGTGTTGAAGACGATTTTTGATGGAGGTTGGTTGAACAGACTCAGAACAATCGATTAAAACAATGATTCGTTCGTTTCCAGACCTCGTTAGCACATCGTTTTTATTTTGGGAAAAGGAATTCAAAATAGTCGACCACACATCCCTTGATAATGGAAACTTTCTCTGTCCAAATTCGATGATAACAGCATTACGGTGAAGATTAAGATTAATCGAGAGCGCGCGGGCACGTTCTAGCAAGCTGGGACGTGGTTCTTTTTCCTGCAGCCACTCGAGGACGAAGGTCTCCATCGCTCGGGAGTGATATTCAAACTGTTCACCAAAGTAATTTTCACTAATTAACAGCTCGGTCATTTTACGAATGATTTCTCCAAAGGGGGTGACACTTTCGGGGTCACCTGTAATCCCAATGACACCAATGACCTCATGATGAAAAAAAATCGGGAGATTGATTCCGGCCTTTACCCCCTTTAATTGAGGGGTTTCTTTTTCGGTGATAATCAGCTTTTTCTTCTGCCGTGAAGTGATGAAGGCTCCTTCATGGAAGGTACCCAGTCGATCTTGGTTAGTGCTTGCCATGATGATGCCATCTGTGTTCACAACGATAATTTCTTCTGACATTAATTTCTGAACTTCCCTCACTATTTTTTCAGCGAGTTCTGGTTGAAGCATTTGGCAGCACCATCCCTTTTATATCAGCATTTCCAATAATATGGTAAAAACTATTTTTGAAATAATATTTTAATTAGTACTATAATCATAATGAAATAAAAGTGTAAAGGGGAGAATATCTTGAAATATAAAATGTTAGCGACGGATTTGGACGGAACACTCTTAAATGAGCAAAGAGAGATTGATAAGGAAAATATCGAGGCGATTCATGAGTACCGCGAAAGGGGAGGAAGGGTTGTCATCTGCAGTGGCCGGTCTCCGCTTTCTACCAGGTGGATTGCAAATACTATTGGTTTAAAGGGAGAGCCGATTATTGCTTATAACGGCGCTGTTATCCTTGATGAAAATGGAGAAATTAGTGAGCAGGCCGTTTTCGGGCATGACCACCTCATGAGTTTCTGGGAATTATGTGAAGGAGAAGGCATTTATGCTCATTTTTATGAGGGAGATACTTTACTTGTTCCCACAGAAACGAAATGGAATAAGAACTGGATTGAAAATAATATCCTCTCTTTTGAAAAAACAGGGGCAAACTTGGAAGAACGTGAGAGTTTTCGCAGCAGATGTAAGGTGAAAATGGTCGATGATTTTTATCGCTATGTTAGAAGTAATCAACCCGTGATTACGAAAATTGCTGTCTTTAACGATGAGGGGAAACTCGCTGATTTTTCAAAGACGATTGATAAACAGGTGGGCGGAATGGAAATCAGCAGTAGTTTCAATTTTTTAAATTTGGAGATTTCACCTGCTGGTGTTAGTAAGGCTTCATCCTTAATAAAGCTTGGTGACATGTACGATATTCACATTTCGCAAATTGCGGCGATTGGGGATAATTACAATGATTCCCTTATGCTAAGTGCTGCAGGACTAGGGATTGCAATGGGAAATGCACCGGACGATGTGAAAAATCTGGCAGATCAGGTGACGGGAAGTAATCATGAAGCAGGCGTTGCACAGGCCATTCGTCGTTTTCTATTAGAATAGTTTTGAAATGTAATTTCATTATTTTTATAAAAATGTTGAATTATTATTTTAAACGCGATATAATGAGTGCATAGTAATCGCTTACAACTAGAAAAACGAACGAGGAGGATAAGGAAATGATCGAAGAAAATCTCGAATTATTAACGACCGAATCCCGAAATAAAGAAACTATGCAGATTGATACGGCTAGTCCAATCGATATATTACGAATTATGAACGAACAAGACCAACTGGTGGCACTAGCTGTCAAAGAAGTTTTACCAGATATAGAAGCAGCAGTTCAGTTTGTATTTGAATCCTTTAAAAAAGGCGGACGCCTGATATATTTAGGTGCCGGAACAAGCGGCAGGTTAGGTGTATTGGACGCAGTTGAATGTCCGCCTACCTTTAGCACAGAACCAGAAATGGTAGTTGGGCTAATGGCAGGAGGAGAGGGTGCCTTTCTGAAAGCCGTTGAAGGTGCTGAGGATAATATGGAACTTGGCGTAAAGGACCTGAAGGATTTGAATCTTACAGAGAACGACACAGTGATTGGAATCGCGGCTAGCGGCAGGACCCCTTACGTAATTGGAGCGCTTCGCTATGCTAGAAGCATTGGAGCGAAAACAGTCGCGTTATCGTGTAATAAAAATGCGGCAATTAGTAAAGAAGCTGACCAAGCCATTGAAGTCATTGTCGGTCCAGAGGTACTAACTGGTTCGACTCGTTTGAAATCAGGTACAGCTCATAAAATGATTTTAAATATGATTTCGACTTCATCGATGATTCTTTTGGGCAAGGCATATGAGAATTTAATGGTCGATGTAAAGGTGAGTAACCTGAAATTAAAGGAACGCGCAATTGGAATTATCCGCAAAATTACTGGCGTTTCTTATGAAGCTGCTTTAGAGGCATTAGAAAAATCAGGACTGCAAGTGAAAACAGCCATTGTGATGATCAAACGTGAGACCACGAAAGAGCAAGCAGAAAAGCTATTAACAGAAGCGAATGGCTATGTGAAAATCGCGATTCAACAATAGATAGGTGAAAAGGTGGTAATAGGTGTGGCTGCAGGCGGATTAAAAATGCTACAAAATATGCTTCTTCAGCTTCCGGCTTCTGAGCGGAAAATTGCTCAATTTATTCTTGATAATCCACAAAGTATTTTAAACAGTACGGTCAATGATATCGGGGCTCAAGCAAAAACGAGTGGAGCTGCAGTCATAAGGTTGTGTAAGTCACTTGGATTGAATGGATTTCAGGATTTAAAAGTAAGAATTGCGGGCGATTTGGTAAAGCCTGCTGAACAAGGATATCGTGACATCGAGCCAGGTGAATCTTATTTTTCGATTGTCCAAAAGACCACCAGCAATAGTATTCAGAGCATCCGCGATTCTGCAGAGATGATCAATTACGAGGAATTGGAACGGGCCGTTCAGACATTACTGTCTGCTCAGAATGTCCATTTCTTCGGAATTGGCGCCTCTAATATTATTGCGAAGGACGCACAGCAGAAGTTCCTAAGGATTCAAAAAAATGCAACCGCTTTTACCGATACACATCTTGTGGCGACATTGATTGCTAATGCGAAAAAGGATGATGTGGTGTTTGCCATCTCTCACTCTGGGGAAACGGCTGAGGTCATCAAAGTAATGTCACTTGCGAAAGAGCGCGGCGTGAAAACGATTAGTTTGACCAAATACGGACAATCTTCGGTCGCTTCTCTAGCAGATATTAAACTGTTTACCTCTTATTCAGGCGAAGCTGCTTTCCGAAGTGCAGCGACATCATCTCGTTTGGCGCAGTTATACATGATGGATATTTTGTTTTTGTCGATGGCGACGGTCCAGTACGAGCAAACGGTTCAAGCGATTGATCAAACAAGAGAAGCAATCAAATTTATTAAAAGAGAAAATTAAACTTGTAGGTGGTGATGTGAACACTATTTGCACTGTGTTTACTAGGGGAAATAGATCACATGATTCAAACATTAAAATACAACAGAGAGTAGGGGAAATGAATGGCTGGAGAAAATAAAATATTAGCTGAAAAGATCCTTGAACAATTAGGCGGCTCCACTAACATTGGCAATTACACACATTGTATGACAAGACTTCGTGTGACACCGAAGGATGATTCTGTTATCAATAAGGCTGCCCTAAAGAAAATTGACGGGGTTATTGGAGTGGTAGAGGAAGAAACCCTTCAAATTATTCTAGGACCTGGAAAAGTAAATAAAGTAACAGAAGAGTTTGGTAAATTGATAGACGCAGCAGGCGGAATCAATTTAAAAGAGAAAGCAGCGAGCACGAAAGCAGAAATCAACAAAAAGAATGCAACACCATTTAAGATGTTTTTACGTAAAATCGCTGGAATTTTCATTCCATTAATCCCAGCCCTTGTTGCGTCAGGATTGATTACAGGGATTACAAAAGCGATTATTCAAGCTGGATGGTTAGCGGGTGATTCACAGCTTGCAACGATTCTTTCCGTTATTGGCGGTGGATTATTCGGTTATCTTGGAATTTTAGTTGGTACGAATGCAGCGAAGGAATTTGGCGGTTCACCGGCACTTGGTGCGATTGCGGGTATCTTAATTATTAACCCGGCTGTTGCAGGTATTCATTTGTTTGGCGCAGATCTACTTCCTGGTCGCGGTGGTTTAATTGGCGTTCTGTTTGCCGCCATCTTTATCGCTTTAGTCGAAAAACAAGTACGTAAGTATGTTCCAACTAGTTTAGATCTTTTCGTTACACCAACTGTGGCACTATTGGTTACTGGTATTGTTACTTATCTTGTCTTTATGCCGCTTGGTGGTTTCTTCTCAGATATTATCACAAAAGGTTTAACTTCTTTACTTGATATGGGTGGTGTCGTTGCCGGCTTTGTTCTTGGTGCAACCTTCCTTCCATTAGTTGTCACTGGATTACACCAAGGTTTAACACCGATCCATTTAGAGTTAATTAATACAATTGGTGATGACCCGCTTCTACCAATCTTAGCTATGGGTGGAGCAGGGCAAGTAGGTGCAGCGTTTGCCATCTATCTTAAAACAAAGAAAACTCGCTTAAAAAGAGCCATTGGCGGTGGTCTGCCAGCAGGTATTCTTGGAATCGGTGAGCCGTTAATCTTCGGTGTTACGCTTCCATTAGGTCGTCCGTTCTTAACAGCATGTTTAGGTGCTGGTGTCGGCGGTGCGTTCCAAGCAGCATTTGGAATCGCAACAGTCGCAATCGGAGTATCTGGTTTGCCACTAGCATTCCTAGTTGTAACTGGTCAAGTTCTCCTTTATTTAGTAGGGGTATTAATTGCCTATGGCGCAGGATTCTTGTTCACGTACCTATTCGGTTTCAATGATGATATGGCTGGTGAATTTGATTGATCGGTATTTCCTTCTATCTGAATGATCCTTTAGCAGAAGAACGGATTGAACTTGCTGGAAAAATGGGTGTGAAGCGAGCGTTTACCTCGCTTCATATTCCTGAAGAATCTGGTGATCTAGCGGGTCGTGCGATGAACCTGCTTCAGTGTGCGAAGGATGCAGGGATAGAAGTGTATGCAGATGTTTCATTAAAAACACCTGGTCATTTGGGATTAAATAGTTTATTTGATTTAAAATCTCTTGGGGTCAGCGGCCTCAGACTCGATGACTTTTTTGAAAATGAATTGATTTTGAAGCTGGCGGAAGAATTTAAACTTGCGCTGAATGCCAGCATTTTGTTTGAGGATGATATTCATGCTTTATTGAATGGCGGATTAAAAGCTAATCAGCTGTTAGCCTGGCATAATTTCTATCCAAGAATTGAAACAGGGTTATCTGACTGGTTTTTTCAGCGGCAAAATGAACTTTTTAAGAAATATGAAATCCCAGTTAGTGCCTATATTCCAGGTGACGGGGAAAAACGTGGCCCGTTGTTTGAAGGTCTGCCAACACTGGAAGAGCACCGTGAAATGGACCCATTTTTAGCGGCATTGGAATTGTTCCACTTTGGTGTTGAGGATGTCTATATCGGTGACCCAGAGGTGAGTGAGGATCTACTTAGGAAATTAATCGATTTTGATTCCAATCATCGTATTGAAATTCGAATCGAAGGGTTCCAAGAAGGAGAGTTCAAGCTTCGACCTGATTTTTCACGAGATGTTCTACGGTTTATGGATACTAGAAGTGTTGATTCCATCGTTCCTGAGAATACGAGAGAACGTTGGCTTGGCAGTATCACAAGAGACAATGATGCATATGGACGGTATCGTGGCGAGATCCAAATCAGCCTATGTGACTTGCCTGCTGATGAAAGGGTTAATGTGGTGGGAAAAGTAGTAGAGGAAGATATTGTGTTTCTTTCCTATCTCAAGCCTGGTCAAAAGGTGAAATTCGTACATGTGTAAAGAGAACTGCCTCCTATTGGGGGTAGTTTTTTGCATTGGGCACTTATGGTGAATATGGAAAAAACTTAATTTACAATTTGTTCAAACCTTCCTTAACTTTTGTTCGCTTCATATGCTATATTTGTACAGGTATTAAATAACGATATTTTTTAAGAAGGCAATTTCTTTTCTTATCGGAGAGGGGAAAGTGCTTTTTCTATTTTAAAGGAGGGGAAAGTTGTGAAAAGTCAGTTTTCACAGCGATTACTATGAGTTTTGTTGGTCTATTTTTATCAGGTGCTGTATTATTTCTAAACGGACTTATGCTATTAGGGAAGGCAGACGGAAAAGCTGTTGGCTATTTTAATCTTTTCGTTGGAATCATCCAAATCATTAATCCATTTTATTTAATCATGACTTCTAATCAAGGTAATTGGGATTTATATAATAATGCTGCTATCTTTCTGTTTGGATTAACGTATTTATATGTTGGGGTTACCTCTGTGAAGGGGCTTGAGGGCAACGGTCTCGGCTGGTTTAGCTTATGGGTATCGATTATTGCTGTCGTGTATACGGTTATCTCTCTAATCCAATTTCACGATGTTGTCAATGCATTAACATGGGGACTGTGGGCATTCTTATGGCTGCTATTCTTTTTAACAGGTTCGCTTAATAAGAAAATTGATGGCTATGTTGGTATCGCAGCCATTGTACTATCATGGGTAACCCTTACGATTCCAGCCATGCTTTACTTTTTAGGCGTCTGGAATTCACCAGCAGTCCAACAAATCTGGACTTGGGTGCTGATTCTGACTATTGTCTTTTTCGTGGTCAGCCTTTTAAGTCCAAAGCTTTCATTCAAAAAAGAAAAAAGTGGGCAAGAGGTTCAAGCTATTTAAGATCCTTTTTATGATTACTGACGCCATCTATTATTCTTATATAATATATAAATGGGTTAATATTAATACATTTATAACTAGCTAGAAGGTGTAAAGGGGTAAAAGTTGTGGCAAAAAGTATGTGGATGACACCGGAAGAATCAATGCGAAAGAAAAAAATGAAGAAAAACCTACTTTATATTAATATTATGATTTGCACGATTATACTAAGTGCTTTGGTAACGATACTTGCAAACCAAGTATCTTAAAATCAATCCATCTATATTTCAATAGCATTCTTTAAAGTACACGCGGGTTAGCGTGTGCTTTTTTGTTATGGATGACGAAAAATACCTTTTTTGGGCAAAAATAAATAAAGGGAGGGATTTTGTGGAAGAGCTAAAGTATTTAAATCCAACCGAACTGCTAGGAAAAATCTATGACACGCTTTGTTCTGAGTATGAGGATGAAGCTCACTACGACAATGAAAAGGATAAACAAGATATAGAAGTAACCAAAAGACGTTTAACAAAAAAAGTGTTTAACGAATTTGTCGTCGATGATGAGTATTTTCTAACCATGGATTCGAAAACCTTTAAAGAACGCTATCATTTATATGAAAAAGACTTACTCAAAATGATTACAGGCTGCAGCGAGAATGGTGTGCCCTATGAAAAATTCATCACAATCATTGATGATTTATTGGCCAGTGCGAATCATAGACTTAATGCGTTTGAACAGCTAAACGAAGAAATCACAAGAATCAAGGCAGAAAAGGAACAGGAAGAAGAATCAGAAGAAGTGATAGAGGCAGAAGAAACAGAGGAAGAGGAAGCATAGAATTTACTTCATAAGGGAGAGCATAAATGGATTTATTGATGAGTGTTTTATTGTTGATTGTTGGTTTATTGATTTCAAATATCATTAGCCATTACCTGCCTTCGATTCCAACGGCCTTGACTCAAATCGGGTTTGGGATTTTGATTGCCCTATTATTTCGTGATATTTCACTTGAAATCGAAACCGAGTGGTTTTTGTTACTTTTTGTCGCTCCACTTTTGTACAACGATGGGCGGCATTTTCCACGCGAAGAATTGTGGAGGATGAGGGCCCCTATCTTTGGTAATGCCATTATTCTTGTTCTATTAACTACGATTGGCGGAGGGTATTTTATTCACTGGCTGATTCCGAATATTCCTTTGGCGGCTGCCTTTGCTTTAGCAGCAATTCTATCACCAACAGATCCTGTAGCAGTAAATGGGATTGCGAAACGGATTCGGATTCCCGAAAAGGTCTTGCATCTGGTTAGAGGAGAATCACTGATCAATGATGCATCAGGCCTGGTTGCGTTTAATTATGCCGTAGCAGCTGTGGTGACAGGTTATTTTTCGCTAATAGAGGCAGTCTTTGATTTTACCTATATGTTTTTAGCAGGGGCATTATTAGGATTCTTACTAGGGGTACTTGTTACATGGATACGATTTATCTTACGCAAACAAGGAATTAATGATGTTACCTTCCATTCGTTACTGCAGATAATGACCCCGTTCGTTATTTTTATCATTACCGAGGAGCTTTTGCATGCATCTGGCGTAATCGCGGTGGTCGTAGCTGGAATTGTTCATGCATTGGTAAAAGAAAGAACAGAAGCATTGTCAGCGGAGGAGCAAGTACTGACAGAAAATATCTGGTCGATTATTTTATTTGTGTTAAATGGGATTGTTTTTCTTTTATTAGGACTAAATATTCCTTTCTCAATGATGGAAACCGTCGCGAACCCCCATTATGGAAATTGGCTAATCGTTGGCTATGTGCTTGCGATTGGAATGGTTATCTTGGGAATTCGCTATTTATGGTCGTATCTTTTTTCTACATATGAGTATCACTTTGTGAAAAATAAACAGGGAGATAAGCCAAACAGCAAGACTACGTTGGTCACTAGTTTAACAGGGGTTCGTGGTGCTGTGACCATGGCTGGAGTGCTTTCCATTCCATACGTCATCATGAGTGGAGCGGTGTTTCCAGAGCGGTCCTTGATTCTTTTTATAGCAGCAGGTGTGATTTTGTTTACCTTACTAGCTGCAACGGTGTTTTTACCGCTATTAAGTAAGGAAGAAGAAGTCGAGGGAGAATTAGAGGATGAGATAGATATAAATGAAGCTAAGAAAAAGCTTATGCTATCCGCGATTAAAAAACTCCACCTTGAAATGAATGAGGAAAACGAAGCCGTAGCGTATGAGCTCATTGGGGAGTATAAGGTGATGTTTCAGCGGTTTAAACCAGTACCTACTTCGGATGAACGAGACATCAATCACTATCAACAAAAATTAAGAGAAATCCGGTTACTGGCGTTAAAAGCAGAGCGAAGATATATCCACGAAGAAATGGATAAAGGCGGCATGGATCAAAACGTGTTTGAGTCATTCGAAAAGTCCCTTGACTACCGAGAAGAGGCACTGTCAAACAATGCTCAATTTGGAATTCTGTATCTACTTGGTAAAATGATCAGAGGCTGGAAAAAGTTCAGAGGTCAGTATCCTAGAGATAGAGAGACTAGAATTGCAAAATTGCGGATAGGACAAGACATTCAATTAAAAGCATTGGAGGCGGCTCTTGACAGTTTAGAAAAATATGCAAAAGAAAATGAAAGAGCAGAATTGGTCAGCATTGTGATTCTAGACTACAAACGAATGATCAATGTTCTAAAAACCCCAACCGCCGAATTCAACGAAAAAAGAGAAGAACAAAAAGAAGAACTGCGGCTCAAAGTCATGGACATCGAACGAGCCCAAATCCGAAGCATGTACGAAACAGGAGAAATCAACCGAGACCAAGCAAAAGAACTGCGCCGATTCATCAACTACAACGAAAGCATCACCCTGTACGAACACGTAGAATAAGGTGTTGGAAAATATACAGTGATGTATAAACTGATGAAACTCCGTTTCATCCTCAGTGCCTGTCACCACTCGTGGACACTGTCTACCCCAGATGGACAGTTCTAAATTTAATAACCTCCTTTGTCATATTGCGGTTTAAACTGGAAAGGCTAAGGATAATAGGAGGATTGATAGGAATGAAGTTGAAGAGGTTATTATTGATGTTACTTTTAAGTGGTTCTCTTTTCTCTCTAACGGGTTGTGGTAATGATGAGGAGCCTGAAGAAGGGGAAAAGATTGAAGATGTGGAAGAGGAAGATGAAATCGGCGATGGCGAGGTAGATGATGAATAAAGGCAGGGTCTGATCCTAGCCTCAAGACGAATAAAACAAGGAGTGCCATTAAACGGCACTCCTTAGCTATTTATAAGTATTATTAAGGCAGGATATTTCCAGCACCACGATAGATTTCGTACCACTCTTCGCGCGTTAAATGAATCTCACTTGATCTGCAGCAATCCTTCAACCTGTCCACATTCATCGTTCCAATAACGGGCTGCATTTTAGCTGGATGACGCAGCAGCCATGCAATGGCGATAGTCGTATTGCTAACACCATATTTTGCAGCGATTTCATCTATCTTTTGATTTAATTCAGGAAACTTCTCGTTTCCTAGAAACACACCTTCAAAGAATCCATATTGGAAAGGTGACCACGGCTGAATGGTCATATCGTTCAGCCTGCAGAAATCAAGGACGCTGCCATCGCGATCAATCGCTGAATCATTCTCCATGTTTACATTGATTCCATTGGAAATCATGTTGGCATTCGTGATGCTTAATTGCAGCTGATTCGCAACAAGCGGCTGCTTCACATATTTCTGAAGCAGTTGAATTTGCATAGGTTTCTGGTTGGACACGCCAAAGTGGCGGACTTTTCCTGAACTTTCAAGTGTGTCAAAAGCCTCTGCTACCTCTTCAGGCTCCACTAGTGCATCCGGACGGTGCAAGAGTAAAACATCCAGATACTCGGTATTCAGCCTTTTTAAAATCCCATCTACCGAATTTAAAATATGTTCTTTTGAAAAATCAAACATTCCCTTGCGAATGCCGCATTTTGATTGCAGGATGATTTTTTCACGGACATCAGCATTCATATGGATCGCATCGGAAAAAATTTCCTCACAGGCTCCACCGCCATAAATGTCCGCATGGTCAAAGAAGTTCGCCCCTTGCTCTAACGCAGTTTGGACAAAGCGTTCAGCCTCGTTCTTCTCAAGTGAATTGATCCGCATGCATCCAACTGCAACCACTGGCACCTCTAATGTGCTGCTTCCTAGCTTCATTGTTCTCAACGTCATGACCTCCATTTTAGGGAATTTTCCACTCTTTAGGAACAGCTATGTATTCATTCCTTATTTTGACACATTAGCAGGATAGTATCAAAATTTACGATTTGCTGCATTTCCCAAGTCCTAGAGTCTAGTAATAGTAAAGTGCTATAATAGATTATTCCAATATACGAAAATTTGTAAGGGGTTTCTCTAGAGGGGGTAACATGCTTTTCTCATTACGCAATCGTTTATTACTTATTTTTACGTGTTTGCTTACGATTCCATTTATTATATTATCATTGATTATTCCTAGCTTTTTTACGTCAGTTATTCGAGAACAGACTCAAGAGTTGACCATAGAAATGATGGATCAGTTTTCACTTTATGTTGATTCCATCTCTACACAGGCAGAGGATTTGGGCAAGCAAGTACTTGTAGACCAGACCACACAGGAATGGATTAGATTAAATAGACAAGGTGCTGACAAGGAAGAAATCGATGCATTGATGAATCAACTTAAACAGGGACTATCCTCGATCATGATTAACAATTCTAATGCGATGTCGATTTCGGTGCTGCTTGATGATGGGACCGGTACTTGGGGTGTTCATTCCTCACTTCATGAAACAGATTGGTATCAGGACTTTACCCAACATAATCAGGACTATGTTAAGTCACATTTAGATCCATTTCAGCAAAGTCATGAAATGCAACAAAAGAAGATCAATAGCTATATTTTGCCCCTCATTGATACCAATACGATGATATCAGCGGGGGTTATTAAAGTGAATTTCCCTTCTTCTTTACTGGAAACGGCCCTAAATAAAATCACAATTGGACAAAATGAGCATACCTATTTGTTAAATCATCAGGGTGAAAACATTTTGTCAGGCAAGATAAAGACCCCAAATTCGATCCTGAAACAAAGTTTAAAGCAAATCACCACTAGCGATGACCGAGAAGGGCTAATTGAAGCCTCTTACCAGAAGGAGAAGTATTTAGTTTTCTTTCAAAAGCTGCCAGTAGGGGATTGGATCCTAGTCAGTGAAGTGACAGAGTCCGATTTATTCGCAAGGGCCAATCATTTACAGCGAAACCTTCTTTTAACGAGTGCAGTCCTGTTTTTCATCACGATTGTGGCTTCGGTGATTATGTCTAACAATATTACAAGTCCTTTAGGAAAACTTGCAAAAGCGCTTGTGTTTATCGAACGGGGAGATTTTACAGGGGCAAAACGCTTTATGCCTCACATTAAATCTCAAAATAATGAAGTTGATTACCTTATTAATGTTACGGAACATACGATTGATCAATTGCAGAATTTAATTGAAACAGAATATGAAGCCAATTTGCGTCGGAAAGATGCGGAATATAAGGCCTTATTATTACAAATCAACCCTCACTTCCTGAACAATACGCTTGAAATTATTGGAAGTCTAGCACTTCAAGAGAAAAATAAAGAGGTCATGAATGTAAGCATTTATTTAGGGAAAATGCTGAGATATTCTTTAAATACAAAAAGCAATATTGTACCGTTAGGTGAAGAAGTAAATTATATCAAGGGTTACACGAACATATTAAAGTTAAGATATGAGGACACGATTACGATTCATATGGATGTAGACCCTGACACCGTAACGATCCCCATTATTAAATTCATTTTACAGCCACTTGTAGAAAATGCTGTGAAATATAGTTTCAGTGAAAAGACGTTTGCCAATATTTTTATAAAAACTGAAGTGATTGGAAGGCAGCTTACCCTGTCAGTGGCAGATAAAGGGATGGGGATGTCTGAAGAAATCATTTCTGATTTAGAATCCCAAGCGGATGAAACCATGCACGTATTGGAAAGCAAAGGAAACAGCATTGGGCTAAGAAATGTACTTGGACGATTAAAACTTACCTATGGAGATGACTTTACCTATCAAATTGAATCTACAAAAAATGAAGGTACGAAGATTACTTTACTGATTGATTTGAAGAGGGGGGGAAGACAGGATGAAAGTGTTAATCACGGATGATGAGATTCAAATTCGTAAAGGATTACGCTTAAAAGTAGACTGGGAGGAAGAGGGATTTCAACTTGTTGAAGAGGCTTCAAATGGAAAAGAAGCTCTTGAAATCCTCCAAACCAAGGATATTGATATAGTGATTACCGATATGAGAATGCCTATTATGGATGGAGTAGAATTGGCGAAACGTTGTCATCAAGATTTTCCCCATGTAAAAGTCATCGTTTTATCAGGTTATTCCGATTTTGATTATGTACGGAATTCATTGCAACAAGGCGTTAAAGACTACTTATTAAAACCTGTTGCCCCTGATGAATTAGTAGAAGCATTGAGGAAGATTAGGAAAGAAATAGAGGAAGAGAAAAGAAAACAGGTTGAAATCGCGCAAATGAGTAGACTCGTTCATTCTCATTTACAAGAATTGCAGGAACAATTTATCCTTCATTTAGCAAAAGAAGAACGATTACAGCTTCCGATTGTGATTGAAAGGCTTCAGCAGCTTCAGCTACAGGAACTGGCAAGTGAAAATGGAAAAGTACAGTTTTTCACGGTGGAAATTAGAGAAAGCCACGATCCTAATCGTCTAGAGGAACTAAGGATTCCATTTCAGTTGTTGTGTAAAGAAATCGCTCAACAGCAGCAATCAACCTATATGTTTACAGATCCAAGCTATCCTAATATGGTTCAATTTTTACAGTTGGTTGATTCCCATTCTTCATCGACCAGTCATTTCGTTTTGTTAATTCAACAAAACGTTAACAAGCTATTAAAATTAGAAACCGTCATTGGTATTGGTACGATTGTAAATGGACTTTCAGAATATAGGAGCGGATATATATCCAGTTTACTTGCTTGGAGCCAAAGTCAACTTGGATCAAAGTCTCAGATTATGGATCAAACTGCTGCAAGCGAAGAAGTGTTTGACTTTTCTCCGGATTTTGAGAAACGGATCACGAACTCAATTGAAAATGTTGATTTTGCTGCTTTTAAAGATAATTTGCAGATTGTTCTTGAAGGGTCCAGAGGCCGTTCGGTTATGTCGTTCTCTTTTGCTGCCAACCAAGTGTTATTTATGTTAGGATCGTTAGCAAAAAAGTACGATGTTGAGACGAAAGACATTCAAAATATGATATGGAATTGCCAGCAAAATATATGGAAGCTTTATTCCCAACATAAAGTGAAAGAGGACCTGATTCAATTAGCCTCATTAATCATTGAAAAAGTTCATCTTGCTCGTTTTTCCAATAAGAAATTAATCGATAGTATCCGCCATTATTTGGACCAGCATTATGCAAGTGAAATATCCCTTACTACCTTGTCCGCTTTATTTCACATTAATAGTGCCCATTTATCGGAAACATTTAAACATCATGTCGGGCTGAACTTTAGTGATTATCTAGTTAATTTGAGGATGAAAAAGGCAAGACAATTGCTTAAAGATAAACAGCTGAAAATCATTGATGTCAGTAACTTAGTTGGCTTTTCAAACTCAGGGTATTTTAGTACGGTCTTTAAAAAACACGTGGGACAAACACCTTTAGAATTTCGTAACTCGATAGGGGAATAGGTCGGTTTTTAGTGAGGAGGAGATTTAAGGTGAAGAAATGGTTAACTGTCATCATTCTTTTTGGTATAGCGGGATTTGTGTATTTTTATATTTTTACTTTATCAAGTGATAGTCCAGATAAAGAGAAGCAGGTAAAACAAGTCGAACTGACCTTTTTACGAAATTTAGCGAATCCAGCGTTTAATCAGGCCTATGAAGAGATGGTTTCTGCCTTTGAATCAACGCACCCCAATATTAAGATTAATATGCAATCGATGCACTGGGGAAGTGAATACGAATTAAGGCTGCGTACTGAACTTGCTGCAGGAAACCATCCGGATATTATGGCGATTGATAGTCCAAACCTAGCTCTTTATGCAAATTCCGGTTCTCTTTTATCGATTGATTCCTATATGAAAGAGGAAGGAAATATTGAAGATATACCTGAAAGTGTATTAAAGGGTTTAACCTATAAGGATGAAATTTACCTTGCTCCAATTGTTGAATCGAGCATTGCCTTATTTTACAATATGAATATTTTCAGGAAGGCAGGGATCCCCTTTCCTTCAGGAAATCCAAACAATCCCATGACGTGGGATGAAGTGCTGGAAATTGCTAAAAAAATCAACAATCCTGCAAAAGGTGTGATAGGGATAGACCCGGCTCAAGGCTTTAATATTGGAGAAGGACCTGCTTATTTCAAAATGCCGATACTTTGGCAGTTTGGAGCGGATGTTCTTAGTCCAGATGGATCAACTGCACAGGGATATCTCAATTCTCCGGAAGCATTAGAAGCCTTACAATTTTATCAAGATTTATATCGTAAGCATGGGGTATCGGCGGTTGAAATGCCTCCGGCTCCTTTTGAAACAGATAAGCTTGGGATGACGATATTGGGTTCTTGGGCGATATCGGAATTGCAACAAACTCCTGGTTTTGTGCTTGGAGAAGATTATGGGGTCGCCCCCCTGCCGAAAGGGAAAAATCAAGTTGTCCCGAATGGCGGCTGGGCGCTGGGGATTTCATCCAAAACCAAGCATCCAGAGGAAGCCTGGGAATTTGTGAAGTTTGCAACAGGGTATGAGGGTTCGAAATTGTTCGTCGAAATCTCTGGTGATTTACCTGCGAGATATTCAGTTGCAAAAGACTTCCCTGAGCTCAATGAATATCCCAAAAATATCTTTGTCCAACAAGATCAAAACTACTCGAAAAGTCGACCGGTAACTCCAGCCTATCCAGTCATCAGCGAAGCGATTAAGGATCTATTTGAAGAAGTCGGGCTGGAAGGAAAAAATGTCGAGGAAGCCGCAAACAAAGCGGTAGAGCAAATTAATAATGGTTTAAAAGATATCAAAAAGTAATTCTCTAGTTTAGGAACTAGGGGATTTTCTATGTAATGTGAGAATGAATTTCCAGCGTACACGTGCTTGAGGACAAATCTTTTCATGCAAATGCTAGATTAGTCCTTGAGTAAGGGCATTGAGGACAAAACAGGTGAGAGTCCAATGAGGATTCGTCCCCAATCAAGTGTATTGAGGACAAATCGAGTGAGCGGTCAGTAAGGATT
>NZ_NPDD01000004.1 GCF_002272245.1 Bacillus sp. 7884-1
GGTCCTCAATCAAGGGTATTGAGGACAAAACGAGCTTGAGCCCAATGAGGATTCGTCCCCAATCAAGGATATTGAGGACAAAACTAGCAGAAGTAAAAAAGATATGTCTTCAATCAATCTACAAAATACCAAATTAAAAAAATGCCCTTAAGACCATGTCTTAAGGACAAAATTTAATAAATTGAATATCCTTCATTCATAAAACGCCCATTGGCCAAGACCTGTAATTTTAAGATTCTTGCCCAGAACTCTGCTAATTCTTTTCCTAGAATCGACTACGCCACACCATTCATGAATAACGTTTGTCGTGATTTTTTGCTCCGGAAAGAGAAGCTTAAATTCCTCAACATTCCGCATAACAGCAACTGTTACCAGTTCTATACACCCGCATTTATCACAGATTAATTTCTTCCCAACTATCGTCACGGCAAAGGAGTCACATTTGCAGCAGGTCATCCCTTTTTTTATTGTCTCATACTCATAGGCAGGCAACTGGGTATAGGGTGATTCTGTTTGGTGTAATGAAATGAGTTTGTCCGCTAGATTTTTATGCGACTGATTGAGCAGTGAAGGTTTTTGATCCAATTTGCTTATAAAACGGTCAAGTTGGGTAGGGAGAATAAAAGGCAGGTCGGGTGGAGTTTGGTATAACGTAAACTGGGGGTTAATGAAAATGACATATGCTTCAACTGTTAGTTTACTCCCTAGCGATTGAAGAAGCTGACTCAGCATTAATTTGCTTCGTTTTAGTTGGTCCAACGGGTTCTGGATATCTAGTCCGCTGAGTGTTTTAAAATATTCAGCATCATAAACATACTCGCCTTCGAAATTTTTCACTTCAAAAAGGGAAAAAGTCCCTTGAAAAATGAGGGATGAATCAAGTTGGAAACTTGACTTGTTATTTTTAAGCAGCAAATCGTTCAAAATATAGCAATTACGTTGAAGCATCTCCGTAAATACATCAAATTGTACTTCCCCTTCATATCCTTTTTCTTGGTTTTGATAATACCTTTGATCATCCTCGGTTAATTTCATTCGTTTGTTTAAGATTCTAAGAGTCTTTAATACTACTGATTCACTACGGGCTTTGTATGGCATATCCCACATCCTTTCTCCTTCCCATCATATCGAAAAAATAGAGTGAAAGCGATATCAACTCCCGAAAATTTTAAAATGCCTCAACCAAAAATATTAAACTCTTAATTCTACCCATTTTGTTATATTAAACCCAAGTTGAAAGTGCTTTCAACAGAACTAAGTTGATAGGAGGGTAAGAGAGTGGAAGAAATAGTAAAAGCAGAGCAAACCATACCGGTTAGTAAACCAGCAACAACTACAAAACTAAGCAACAACCTTTTGTACATTAAAAAGAACTACATTCTTTATTTACTTATTGCACCTGCCGTTATTCTTACAATTATATTTAAGTACATCCCCATATACGGGGCGACGATTGCCTTTAAAGATTTTAGTCCGATCAGGGGGATTACGGGGAGTGAATGGGTAGGTTTAAAACATTTTACAAGTTTCCTAACGTCGCCCAATTTCATCGAAATATTAATGAACACGATTAAATTAAGTTCCTTTGAACTTTTGATAGGATTTCCTATTCCAATTATTTTGGCTCTTATGTTAAACCAACTGCGAAAATCAAGTGTTAAAAAGAATGTTCAGTTAGCCTTATATGCACCGCATTTCATATCTGTGGTTGTCGTTTCGGGAATGGTCTTTCTTTTTCTATCACCGGTTGGACCTGTTAATACTGTGTTATCAACCTTTTTAGATAAGCCGATATCATTCATGTCTGACCCGGATTATTTTAGAACGATCTACATCTGGTCTGGAGTATGGCAAGGGGCAGGCTGGGCATCCATTGTTTATGTTGCCGCACTTGCTAACGTTGACCCGCAGCTTCATGAAGCAGCAACACTTGACGGGGCGTCACTCCTACAACGAATCTGGCATATCGATCTTCCAACGCTTAAGCCAGTGATGGCAGTCTTGTTTATCTTAGCGGCTGGAGGAATCATGGGGATTGGTTTTGAAAAAGCGTACTTAATGCAAACGCCAATGAATTCGCCATCATCAGAAATTATTGCTACTTACGTTTATAAACGAGGGCTGCTGGCAGGTGATTACTCGTTTGCAACCGCAGTCGGATTATTTAATGCCGTTGTAAATGTAATTTTACTTGGAGTTGTCAATCAAGTGGTTAAGAAACTAAACGAAGGCGAAGGACTCGTTTAAGGAAGGAGGAAAAGTATGAACAATCAAATCAAACATGCAAAGGGCGACCGAATTCTGCTTCTGACCAATAATATTCTACTAACTATTATCATCCTTGCCATAGTAGGACCTCTATTATATGTATTTCTGTCGTCTTTCCTAGAACCAAATGCAATCATTCGAAAAGGACTGTCGTTACATTCCTCTGATTGGTCATTAGAAGGTTATAAGCGACTCTTTACGGATGACACCATTGTGAGAGGATTTTTCAACTCACTCCTGTATTCAACTGGATTTACGATTGTGACCGTACTCGTTTGTCTCTTTGCCGGATATACGTTATCGGTAGATGGATTAGTTGGTAAAAAGGTATTTATGATTTTCTTCTTATTTACAATGTTTTTTGGAGGAGGCTTAATTCCAACGTATTTTGTTATCCGTGATTTAGGGATGCTGAATACGATTTGGGCGATTATCCTGCCTGGTGCTGTTAATGTCTGGTTTATTATTCTCGCTAGAACTTACTTTAAAGCGGTTCCAAATGAGCTGAAGGAAGCGGCGAGAATCGATGGCGCCTCCGATTTGAAAATATTCTTTCGTATTATTTTACCTTTATCGAAACCGATTATCTTTGTTCTAGCATTATATGCCTTCATTGGACAATGGAACGCGTACTTCGACGCCATGATCTACCTTGACGATCGAGAATTACATCCATTGCAATTAGTATTGCGTTCGATTCTGATCCAAAACGAAGTACAGCCTGGAATGGTTGCGGATGTTGAGGCAAGGAACGAGTTAATGAGGATTTCAGAAATGATCCGCTATTCATCGATTGTCATTGCAAGTTTACCGTTATTGATAATGTACCCATTCTTCCAAAAGTATTTTGAAAAGGGAGTTATGGTTGGTTCTTTAAAATAAAACAAATAAAGTGAGGGTTTATGATGAAAAAAAGAATGCTTACAACTGCTTCGGCACTACTGCTTTCAGGGTCTTTACTGCTAACGGGCTGTACGAGTAAAAGCGGAGGCAGCGAAAGTTTCTCTTCTAAGGATTATGGGCTAAAGGATGTAACCTTCCCATTGAAAGAGGAAAAAACATTAAAGATTATGACATCCAGTTCACCATTAGCTCCCGAGAATCCGAATGATAAGTTAATTTTTCAACGATTAGAAGAACAAACTAGTGTTAAAGTCGACTGGAGAAACTATACAACGGATATATTCAATGAAAAACGTAATTTAGCCATTGCTAGTGGTGAGCTTCCAGATGCTATCTTTAATGCTGGTTTCAGCGATTATGAATTATTGAAGCATGCGAAGGATGGAGTCATTGTTCCGGTTGAGGATTTAATTCAATATATGCCGAACCTGCAAGCCGTTCTTGAAAAAGCACCTCAGTACAAAGCAATGATGACGGCGCCTGATGGTCATATCTATGCTTTTCCATGGATTGAGGAGTTAGGTGAAGGAAAAGAAAGTATTCATTCCCTTGATGCATTCCCGTGGATTAATATGGAATGGTTAAACAAATTAGGATTAGAGGTTCCAAAAACAACCGAAGAGTTAAAGAAAGTCTTACTTGCTTTTAAAACCCAGGATCCAAATGGTAATGGTGAAGCGGACGAGATCCCAATGTCATTCATTATCAATGATGGCGGACAGGATCCCCATTCATTATTCGGGGCATTTGGTCTAGGCGATAACTGGGATTTCACGGTGGTAACGAATGATGGAGAGGTAAAACTTACTGCAGCTGATGAAAGCTATAAAAAGGCCATTAGCTGGTTCAATGATTTATACAATGAAGGATTAATCGATATCGAGGCATTTGAGCATGATTGGAACACGTATCTTGCAAAAGGCCGAGACAAAAAATATGGTTTGTACTTTACATGGGATAAAGGAAATATCACTGGAATGGGCGATGATTACGATTTATTAGCTCCATTAAAAGGCCCAGAAGGACATCAAAATGTTGCAAGAACAAATGGAATGGGCTTTGACCGCTCACGTTTAGTGGTTACATCCGCAAATAAAAACCTTGAATTAACAGCGAAGTGGATTGACCAGCTTTATGATCCGTCTCAATCCGTACAGAATAACTGGGGTACGTATGGTGACGAAAAGCAACAAAACATTTTTGGTATGGATGAGGCTTCAAAAATGTTAAAACATCTTCCTTTAGAGGGTACAGCACCCGTTGAATTAAGAGAAAAAACATCTGTTGGCGGCCCACTAGCAATCTTAGACAGCTACTACGGTACGGTGACTACAAAACCAGATGATGCCGCTTGGAGATTGAACTTAATGAAAGAGGTAATGGTTCCTTACATGGAAGCTGATAATATTTACCCACGTGTATTTTTCTCAATAGAGGACCTAGACCGAATTTCTGTGATCGAAACGGATTTGTTTGCTTATATTAAGCGAAAACGTGCGGAATGGATTGCAAATGGCGGCGTTGAAAAAGAATGGAATGAATATCTAGCAGAATTAGATCGACTTGGACTACAAGAATGGCTAGAGATTAAGCAAAAAGGTTACGATCGAAACCAGGAATAATACACGGTAAAAAGTCTTAAGGCTGTACGGTGCTATGGCAATTGTACAGCCCTTTTTACTAATCTAATAGAAAGAAGGAACGATAAAAATGACACAAACCTATAAAGAGCAGTATCGTCCACAATTTCACTTTTCACCGAAAGAAAAGTGGATGAATGATCCGAATGGAATGGTCTATTTTAATGATGAATATCATTTGTTCTATCAATACCATCCACTTGGTACGACCTGGGGTCCGATGCACTGGGGACATGCGGTAAGTAAAGATATGATTCATTGGGAACATCTGCCGATTGCACTATATCCTGATGAGCTGGGTACGATTTTTTCAGGGAGTGCGGTTGTGGATTGGAAGAATAGCACAGGATTTTTTGAAGAAAACGAACCAGGATTGGTTGCAATTTATACTAGTGCCGGCACCTATCCAGCGTCTGATAGACCCCTTCAGCAGCAAAGCCTAGCATACAGTAAGGACAATGGAAGAACGTGGGTAAAATATGAAGGCAATCCTGTCCTTTCAGACGTGAACATTACCGATTACCGTGACCCTAAAGTTTTTTGGCATGAAGAGACAAATAAATGGGTGATGGTTCTGGCAACGGGCCAAACGATTACAATTTATACGTCTCTTAACCTTAAAGAGTGGGAGTTTGCCAGTGAATTTGGACATACCGCGGGATCACATGATGGCGTTTGGGAATGTCCTGACTTATTCAAACTGCCTGTAAACGGTGAACAAGATAAGTGGATTATGATTGTGAGCATTGGTGATAATGGTCAATCTGCAGAGGGTTCGAGAACACAATATTTTATCGGTCAGTTTGATGGGGCAACTTTTGTGAATGACCATGACGATTCGACAATTCTTTGGTTAGATTACGGTCGAGATAATTATGCGGGTGTAAGCTGGTCTGACATCCAAGATGGAAGACGTATTTATCTAGGCTGGATGAGCAACTGGCGCTATGCAAATCAAGTTCCAACTGAAACGTGGCGGAGCGCGATGACCTTACCAAGAGAATTATCCCTAGCTACAACTAAGGCTGGCATCCGCTTATTCCAGAAGCCAGTTGCTGAAGTTCGTACCATTAGAAAAGAAACGGAATCGCATCCCGCAATAGCGGTTGAATCAGGCACCACAGTATCGATTCCGTTTACGAATGCATTAATGGAAATAACTCTCGACTTTGAAAAAGTAAGTTCAAGCCAATTTGGAATGATCATACAGCATTCTGAACAAGAAAAAACCGTCATTGGCTATAATGCAGTAGAAGAGAAGTTATTTGTTGACCGAACCCTTTCTGGAGAACATAGCTTTTCCACATCCTTCCCAGCTATACAGGAAGCACCACTAAAGTTGGATCATCAAAGGTTTAGACTTCAGTTATTTTTAGATACTTCCTCGATTGAGGTATTTGCAAACAATGGTGAGGCTGCTATTACTAGCTTATTGTTCCCGCGTGAGTCAAACAAAGAGCTAATTTTATTTTCAAATGAAGGAACTACAAATGTTTCGC
>NZ_NPDD01000005.1 GCF_002272245.1 Bacillus sp. 7884-1
TATTTATTTCATTTGATCCTAATTATCGAAAAGATTTATGGAGAAACAGAGTACCTGAATTTATCGACTTGGCAAAGGTGGGAATCGCCTTAGCTGATTTTGTAAAAGTGAGTGATGAGGAGCTAAAACTCATTACTGGAATCAATAACCTGGCTAAAGGAACGGATTATCTTCATAAATTAGGAGCAAAAATAGTTTCTGTAACATTAGGGAGTGAGGGAACTTATCTGTCAAATGGGCAAAATAGCGAAATTGTTCCAAGTGTAAAAATAAAATCGATTGACTCCACTGGTGCTGGAGATGCGTTTGTAGGTGCAACACTTTACCAGTTTTCAAAGGATGATTCTGCATTTGAAGATTTTGAAACTCTGAAAGTGATTATTTCCTTTAGTAATAGAGTGGGGGCGTTTGTTTGCACCAAGGTTGGTGCCATTTCTGCACTCCCAACCATTAAAGATATTGTAACTGAAGCATAGTTTAATGGGGTGTCCTAATGATATTAGGATATCCTTTTTTAGTGCGGATTCATTCATTGTATGCGCCATTGCGCAGAGATGAAAAACTAGTGGCGGGCTTATTATATTAAAGGCAAGACAGGAGACCAATTGGTGGGTTCCTGTCTTTTTTTGTTAGCAAAACAAGTGCTGTTCATACTTCTGTCATATCATTTCGAACACATTGTGAAGTTATCCACATTATCGTGTTTTTCGGAATGACAAATGTTTAACAACTTTTTAAGAGAAAATAAAATTTCAGCAGCTATTTTAACAATTATTCGTTTATACCTAGGGTACGCTTGGTTCACAGCTGGTTTTGGAAAATTAACAGGCGGGTTCGACGCTTCTGGATATTTAAAGAATGCAGTAGCGAATCCTGTTAAAGGTCCAGATGGCAACATGGTTTACGGCTGGTATGTAAAATTCTTAGAAAGCTTTGCTTTACCAAATATTGATGTCTTCAACTTCATCGTTCCTTGGGGCGAAACATTAATCGGTTTAGGACTTATGCTTGGATGCTTAACAACAGCAGCTATGTTCTTCGGATTAGTGATGAATTTCTCTTTCTTCTTAGCAGGAACAGTATCACATAACCCAACTGATATCTTCTTAGGCTTCATTATCTTAACAGCAGGCTTCAACGCAGGGAAATGCGGTTTAGACTACTGGGTAGTTCCATTCATCCGCAAAACAGTTAGTAAAGCAAAAGTAACAGCATAGTGTTAAGCAACAAAAAAGACGATTCTCTCCCCCTCGAATCGTCTTTTAATTTAGGTAAAAATAAGCATCGCAGAAATATTCCGTTTAACGAAGATATAATTGAAGGATAACCCTGTTTGAAGCGAATGGACACATTTTCCTTAAGCATTATCTATTAAAATAAATTCTGTATTATATTTACTTTTTTGCAAAACAATAAGAGCAAAGTAGGAAGGATTTTCTAATTCTCAGGACTCGACCTGTAAAACTGTTAAATACGTATGTGTTAGAGATGTTTAAATTATAAAAATAATCATATATAATTGCAATGTAAGCGCCCTTAAAATTATCATTTAATTGAGTCAATTAACTTCTATACAGGTGAGGGAGGTATAATGAGAAGAATTTAATACAAGGTTTTTTATGCAAAGCGCCATTTTAAACTTAATGGAGTTTGATATTCACATTGAAACAAAAAATGAAAACATTTAATCGAACTCTGTTCGTTTATGTCATGTCTGATTTGAGAAAAGGGAGGCTGTATGATGAGGAGTATTAGGAATGCAAGGAAAGGATTTCTTCCAGTTTTATTATTATTAGTTTTGGTTATCTCAGGTTGCAGCTCGAAGTCCTCAGGAGAATCCAAGAACGTCATAACGGTTCCTGATGCCGCCATCTGGGGGGAAGAAAGTTCTGCTTTACAAACTATGTATGATTTATATCAAAAAGATCACCCTGAATATAAGATTAAGCAGGTAACAATAAAGGAAGTTGAAACGGCCTTAGCTGCTGGTGAGGGATCGGATCTACTCCTAATTGACCCTTTTGTAGCTAAAGAGAGTTTTAAGCAGGGATATGTGGAGCCGTTGGATAAATATTATGAAAAATATCAATATGATAAAGAGATGTTCAAATGGGCTAAGAATGCATATGTCTTTGAGGGAAAAACAATTGGAATCCCATGGAACTACGAAGGTCTGGTTCTAGTCTATAACAAGACATTGTTTAAGGAAAACGGCTGGGAGGTACCTCGAAATTACAACGATTTGGAAAGTTTAATCAAGGAATTTAAAAAGAAGGACTTGATTCCTTTAGCATGGGGAACCGCTGATTGTGCGGAGTGTGATACCTGGTGGATAACCAGCATAGTGAACAGTATATTAGGTCCAGAAGGTGCGAAACAACTGTTTTCCGGAGATAAAAAGTGGACAGACCCTGAAATTATAGAGGCTGTTCAACGTTATTCTGATTTTTGGAATAATGGATATCTTAGCGATAAAAAATCCCATGCTATTTCTCAAGAAGATAGCATGCAGTTATTTGCACAAGGAAAGGCTGCCATGAAATTAGATGGTACATGGTCTCTCGCATCAGACCTTCAAACGGACTTTGATATCGGATATGCTCCTTTCCCAAGCTGGGACCCTAATGGAAAGCCTGTTATTCCTCTAGGAGTTGGAGGCGGTTTAGTTATTAATGCGAAATCCAAACATAAAGATCAAGTGGCAGAACTATTGAGTTATTTTTTTCATGAGGATGTTGTAGAGGAAATGGCTAAGAATGGGATTCCGGAACCTATAAATGCTGATTTCAGTAATATGGACTTAAAACCTAATGTGGCTGAAGCACTGAATTTAATTAGTGGAGCGGCCGCTAAGGGAGAGACGGGTTACGTAGTTTGGTCTTATGGTTCTCCGCGTGTAGTAAATGCTATAAAGGAATTTCCAAGCGTATACCTTAAGAAAACAACTCCTGATAAATGGCTGGAAAAGTTACAAGAACTAAAAGAAAAGGATATTGTTGAAAAAACTCTTTTTGATCTAGGTAACTACTAATAAGGGTTGAAAGAAGGAGAAAGAAAGAAAGAAACATTTCTCCTTCTTTTTCAAAATATTTATAGTTTTCTGGATTAATAGTTCTTCTGTTAGTCAATCCACTTTCTGAAAGGAGTGCAGGTTTTGCAAACGATAAATACGAAATTAAAGACGTCTAGTTCTGACATTCTAGATTCAAAAGTACACAAGAAACACACTAGGAAACGAAATTGGGTGGGATGGTTTTTTATTTTGCCCGGTCTTTTGATTCATATTTTAGCTGTAACCATTCCTGCCGTCATGTCATTATATTTGCCATTCACAGAATGGAACGGACTGAATACCCCAAAGTTTATAGGAATAGCAAACTTTATTGAAGCTTTCCAAGACAGTGTCGTTTTTACAGCATTTTTTAATAATATAAAATGGACTCTTTTCTGGATCACCATTCCCCTTATCTTTTCATTTTTGGTTGCATATTTGTTGAGAAAAGTAAAAGGACAAACACTTTATCAAGCAACCTATTTCTCTACGTCCATTATTACCGTAACAGTAGCAGGTCAAATTTGGTTTTGGATTTATAATCCTTTTAGCGGTATTAATTTTTATTTGGATAAAGCAGGTTTAGGATTTTTAGAAGTGCCCGGTCTTACAATTCCTGCCATTGCATTATTTTCAGTCTTATTTGCTGATATGTGGAAAGGTTTTGGTACGAATGTCATTTGGTTATTAGCCGCAATGACTCAAACGGATAAATCTTTGGAAGAGGCTGCAAAAATAGAGGGTGCAAATCGCTTCCAAATTTTGAAGCATGTTTTTCTCCCACAATTACGACCAACATTAACAGTTATTACTCTATTAACCATTTTAGGATCTTTTGGAGCATTTGAAATGGTCTACGTTATGACGGCAGGCGGACCAGCTCATTCTACTGAAACATTATCTACTTATTACTATACATTAAGTACAACCGGCAGGCGGGCTGGTTATGCCTCAGCTGTTGCCTTGTTCCAGACGTTTATTGCAATCGTTATCATTATTGCATTTGCATATTTTAGAAAAAAGAAGGGATGGGATGTTTAAATGTCAATACCAAAAATTAATTGGCGTCATATTCCTTTAATTTTAGTAAGTATATATTCTCTATTTCCGATGTACCTGCTTTTTATTAATTCCTTTAAAACAAAATCTGATATTATTACAAACCCGATGGGGCTGCCATCAGTTTGGACATTCGAAAATTATAGCAATGCATGGATTCAAGGAAATTATAGTGTGGCTTACATTAACACGATCATTATTACGGGAACAACCGTTATTTTAGTTGCAATTCTTTCAGGATTAGCAGCATACGGTCTTGCCCATTTGAAAACTCCTGGTTCTAATTGGCTTATGGGATATTTGTTTATTTCTATGAGTTTGCCTGTTGGGTTTATTCCTTTGTTCTTTATGGCTGTGAAATTTGGGCTAATAAATACTTACATGGGAGTCATTATCCCTTATGTTGGCGGGGGTTTTGCCTTTAATGTATTTTTGCTTCGGGCTTATATGCTTGGAATTCCAAAAGAGTTGGTAGAGTCCGCAAAAGTGGATGGGTGCAATTCATTGCAAGCTTTCTTTAAAATCATTGTTCCGCTCAGTAAACCCGCTTTTATTATCGTGATTATTTTCTCTACACTTGGAACGTGGAATGAATTCTTTTTGGCAAATGCTTTATTACAAATAGAGGAAGTCAGAACGGTGTCAGCGCAGTATTTAAGCTTTGGAAGCAAATATAGTACAAACTGGGCACTTATGGCAGCGGGTGGAGTAATAAGTGTTGTTCCAATGATTATTTTATTCCTCTTTATGACGAGAAAGTTCGTAGCAGGGTTGCAGGAAGGTGGCGTCAAGTTTTAACTTACACAAGTTTAAATAAATTTACATTAGATCTTAAGAAAAATAAACTTTTAAAAAATTATTTATAAGAACAGAAAGGGCTGATCCTATGTATTCTTTATTACCTGTAATTATAGACTATGAGTTGCAACAGAAGCTAGAAGAAGGTTGTGAAATTGGTACCTTAAGAAAGCAATTTGATGAATGGCTTTTTTCTAAAGGGTGCAGTAATAGAGAAGTCTTCTTTGCACTCCTTGAAAAAGAATTTGTATATAACAAAGAGGATGAAAAAGAACTGGAACCAATTTATAAACAGCTATTACAATTGACAAATCAAGAAGAATTAGAAAAGCATCCTGAGGAATTAAGACATATACTTCCTCCTTCGTTAGGAGTCTCTATAGATCCTCTAATAGACCTATCAAAGGAAGACCTGTTTGATAAAATTTATGGAGGATGGTTAGGACGCAGTGCGGGGTGTACACTTGGAAAACCGGTTGAACTTTGGCCTTATGAAAAGGTTTGTTCCTATCTTAAGCTAACGGATTCCTTTCCTCTTAACGATTATATTCCTGCCCTAGAACCAATGCCTGAGGGCTATATATTTAAAGGAGATTCTGAAACAGCTTTAAAAAATCGAGTAGACGGTACTCCTCGTGATGATGATATGGATTATCCCATTTTAAATCTTCAGGTACTTGATAAAGCTGGTTCCGCTTTTACAACAGAAGATGTTGCTCAAATGTGGCTGCAAACTATGCCTTATAATCTAGTTTATACAGCAGAACGCGTTGCCTATAGAAATTTTATAATGGGAAAAATACCCCCGGATACTGCTAATTATCGTAATCCATATAGAGAATGGATTGGTGCGCAAATAAGGGCTGATCTTTGGGGATGGGTAAATCCAGGAAATCCCCAAGCTGCGGCTGAAATGGCATACCGCGATGCAAAGCTATCACACACCAGTAATGGACTGTATGGTGAATTATGGGTATCGGCCATGATTTCTTTAGCTTTTGTCAGGAACAATGTAGAGGAAATCATTAAACAGGGGTTATCGTTTATCCCTCCTTCATCACGTTTAGCTAAAATGATTAACCAAGTTATTCAGTGGTCCCACCAATATGAAAACTGGGAAGATTGCTTCGAAAAAATTAAGGAAAACTATGGGAACTACAATGCAGTTCACACAATAAATAATGCTGCGATAGTAACAATGGCCCTACTATATAGCAAAGGCGACTTCCATCAAGGTATAACAATAGCAGTTATGGCAGGGTGGGATACGGATTGTAATGGTGCTACAGTGGGTTCTATTCTTGGAGTAATGAATGGAGCTTCTAAATTACCTAAGCATTGGATTTCTCCTTTAAATGATTCCATTACAACCTTAGTGGATATGGACCATGTCATTAAAATATCTACCCTCGCAGAACGGACTATGTTTCATGCTCTTAATCATTCTAATGGATTGAAGAGACAATGAAGGCAGCTGTATTAACGAAAAAAAAGGTGATGGAAATTAAGGAACTTCCCATTCCTGCTCCATTAGAAAATGAAGTAATCATAAATGTTAAAGCCTGCGGTATTTGTGGTACTGATCAGCATATTTATCATGGGCAACCTGGGTCTGCACCGGTAGAATATCCAATCGTGTTGGGGCACGAATTATCTGGTGAAATTGTAAGACTCGGCGAAAAGGTAACTAAGTTTAAATTAGGTGACCGTGTCTCGATAGACCCGAATATATATTGCGGTGAATGTGAGTATTGTCGTGGGAATCGTCAACATCTTTGTGAAAATCTCCAGGCTATTGGAGTTACTCGAGATGGGGGAATGGGGGAGTTCTGTGCTGTCCCTTATCGTAATTGTTATATTATTCCAGATGGAGTTTCTTTTGAAGAAGGGGCAATGATTGAACCGCTTGGCTGTGTATTACATGGGTTTTCTCAAATAAAAATTTGGCCAGGTGCATCTGTATTAATAGTGGGAGGCGGGTATATCGGGTTAATGATGTTGCAAATGGCAAAAATCTATGGGGCATTTCCAATTGTTGTAAGTGAACCTGATAAAACAAAACATCAACTCGCAACCCAATTAGGCGGAGATCAAGTAATCACCCCTGAAGAACTCTCTCAAAATCCAATAGGCTTCGATATCGTTATTGAATGTGTAGGTAGAAAAGAAAGTATGGAACAGGCTGTAAAAATGGCGAAAAAAGGCGGCAATATTTTATTGTTTGGTGTATCAAAACCGGATATGAAAATTGAAATAAGTCCATTTGATATTTTTTCGAAAGAGTTAAACATAAAAGGTTCTTTTATCAATCCTCATACACATGAACAAGCTATCTCGTTAGTTCAACAGGGGAAGATACAAATTAAACCTTTGTTAAGTCATCATTTCAGGTTGGAAGATTTGCCAACCATAATGAATGATTATCGAAAGATGAATGTAAAGAAGGGAATCATTCGATATTCGGAAAAAGTTTTAAATTAACAATGATTCTTGTAAACCTTATCAGATTAATTGAAAAAGTAAAATAAGCATTTTTAAAGGTTGAACGAATTTAGGGAGGGAATGATAATTGCACCCAATAATAGATTATCTTTTGCAAAGTGCAGAACTCACAATAGTAGAATTTGATATTCATGAAAGAAATGAAATGCAAATTTTAAACCGTACCCTTCCCAGTTATGTCATGTCCTATATAAAGAAAGGGGAGGCAAAGCTAAGAATTAAGGATGAAGTATATCATTTAGCACCTGGGACCGTCGTCATCATTCCTCCCCATATAGAGCATGATCATTACAAAGAAACAAAAGATGAAACGATATTTTTATGGTGCCATTTCACTTACGAAATAGGGAGTGCTTTAGATGTACTGAAAATATTTAACCTCCCTATCACTTTTAAACTACAAAACCCTGAAATGTTTGAGCGGGTTTTTGTAGATTTTGTGGAAATTACAGATTCTCAAGACTTTTTGATTAAAACCATATTAAAAAAAGCCAAATCCTATGAAATTCTTTACTTGTTGCTGGAAAACATTATGAGATCTCAGGAAAAAGTCTTTGAACAGGATCATTCGAAGGGATTCATCTTTATGCTAACCCAAATTGTAAAGAATCCCGAAAAGGAAGTTTCTTTAAAAGAATTATCAAATCAGTTTCATCTGCACCCAACCTATATAAGTAATCGCTTTAAAGAACTGTTTGGGAAATCGCCTATTCAAATACAGCGGGAACTAAAAATTGACCGTGCTAAAAAACTATTAAGGTCAACAGAGATGACAGTAACTGAAATCGCACAAGAGGTTGGTTACATGGTAGTCCCGGGTTTTACTAGATTATTTAAGAGTTATGTGGGTATATCACCTACCCAATATAGAAATATGAATACAAAATGGAACAGCAATATTCCAGAAGGGTAAACCCCTTTTTATGAAACTAGTAAAGTAAAAAGAAAAAATCTTTATTTGAGGAGGATCAAGATGATAAAACAATTAGTCGCGGTGGCACCGCATAAGGCAGCTATTTTAGAATGCGAGGATCGCCCAATAAATGCCAATGAAGTGAGGGTTCAGGTAGAGTTCGCTTCACCGAAGCACGGTTCGGAGCTGGCGGGTTTTAGAGGAGAAAGTCCGCATATGGATGAATATTATGATGAATCTTGGCACACCTTTTTGCCACGGCCCGAAACCGATAAAAAGGGCGTTAATTTTGGGAATTGGAATCTGGGAAACCAATGGGTAGGCAAGATCACTGAAACAGGATCTGATGTTGTCGATTACAAGGTTGGGGACAGGGTTTGCGGATATGGCGGAATTAGAGAAATCCATATTGTGAACGCAGTAAATAATTTTTACCTATTCAAAATGCCAGAAGAGATGTCCTGGAAAAGTGCTGTATGTTTTGATCCAGCCCAGTTTGCATTGGGAGGAATCAGAGATGCCCATGTTAGGGCAGGAGATCGGGTTGCTATTATAGGTTTGGGTGCTATTGGACAGTTGGCAGCACAGATGGCCAAATTAGCAGGAGCTAGCTATGTGGCAGTTGTTGATCCGATTGAAAAACGCCGTCAAGTTGCATTACATACTGGTGCCGATGAAGCCTTTGATCCCCTCAATCAGGATGTAGGCTTGGAATTAAAGAAAGCAACCAATAAATTAGGTGTCGATGTTGTTATCGAAACAAGTGCGAATGAATTTGCCCTCCAGCAGTCGTTAAGGGGATTGGCATACGGTGGTACTATCGCATATGTTGGATGGGCTCGTCCTTTCAAAGGCGGTTTGGATCTTGGCAGAGAAGCCCATTTTAATAATGCCAAAATTGTATTCTCCCGAGCATGTAGTGAACCCAATCCGGATTACCCCCGTTGGAGCTGGAGACGTATTGAAGAAACTTGCTGGAAAATGCTGTCGGAAGGAATGCTAAATTGTGAAGGCATCGTAGATCCGGTGGTTCCTTTTGAAGAATCTGCATCAGGATATGAAAGAAATGTAGATTTGTTCCCAGATCAAAGCGTAAAGCTGGGAGTTAAGCTTTAATGAACAGGAGGAAAAAATGGTGAAATTTGCCTTGCAGGATAAGTTAACAGGATTAAAAAATTATCAGGAGATTTTTGAGGTGGCTCTAAGCCTTGGCTTTGATGGGGTAGAAATTACCCATTTTGAAGGCCCTCTAACCAAAGAGACTTCACATTCAATTCTTCATGCTTCACATGCAACAGGAATTCAGGCAAGTGCAGTTTGCGGAGGCTATAACCATTGGATTGGGGATTTTGATGAAACGAATCGACTAGAAGCCGTCCAAGGCATCAAATCCTCATTGCAATATACCGCTGCGATTGGTGCGCAAGGTTTAATTGCCCCAGCGGCTTATGGAATGTTTTCAAGAAAATTGCCGCCTTTTCATCCTCCGAGAGGTGAGGAAGGGGATCGGAGAGCATTGCTGGATTCCTTATCAAGAATTGCAGAGGATGCTGAAAAATTCAATGTAAATGTATTCCTAGAACCCTTGAACCGGTACGAAGATCATATGGTAAACACCGTTTCCCAAGCTGTTTCCCTCGTGAAGGAAGTCGGTAGTGACAAGATAAAAGTAATGGCAGACTTTTTTCACATGTCCATTGAGGAACCAAAAATAGAAGAGTCAATTGCTTTGTACCATCCTTTTATAGGTTATTACCATTTGGCAGACAGTAACCGGCTGGAACCGGGAAAAGGTCATACGGATTTTGCCGAACCTCTTGCTCTTTTGAACAACATCAATTATAAAGGTTTTTTGTCTTATGAATGTGGTTTAAGTGGTGAAGCGCGAAAGTCATTGCTGGAGTCTATCAAATTCTTAAAAAACACACAAAAAATAGCTCAAGCTTAAGGGGGAGCATTTATGAGGAAGAAATTGTCTGTTCTATTGACCTTAACAGTTTTTCTATTAAGTACCTTGTTGACGGCTTTTTCTTCTACCATCAATGCCCCAATCAGTGGGAGAGATAAAAAATGGAGAAAATAAAAGTTGGAATTATCGGAACAGGGTTTATTGGACCTACCCACATTGAGGCTATTAGAAGGCTTGGTTTTGTGGAAGTAGTAGGTTTGGCGGAAACAAGTATTGAAGTAGCGAAAAAAAAGGCAGCTGAGTTTGCCATTCCAAAAGCATTTGGTGATTATCGCGAAATGCTGAAAGACAGCGAGATCCAGGTTGTGCATAATTGTACGCCAAATCACGTGCATTTTGTGATAAATAAGGAAATTATTTTGGCTGGCAAGCATGTCATTTCTGAGAAACCGTTGGCGATGAATAGTCAGGAGTCAGCAGAATTGTTGGAACTGGCAGAGAAACATGGTGTTGTCCATGGAGTGAATTTTAATTATAGACAGTATGCGACTGTCCAAAACCTACAAGCAAAAATTGCAAACGGGGACCTTGGAAAGGTGAACCTTGTACATGGCAGCTATCTACAGGATTGGTTATTGTATGAAACAGACTTTAACTGGCGTCTTGCCCCGGAAGTGGGTGGTAAATCCCGGGCAATTGCCGACATTGGTTCCCATTGGTGCGATACGGTCCAATTTGTAACCGGAAAGCGGATTGTGGAAGTTTTCGCCGATTTGGCAACCGTGGTTCCTGTCAGAAAGAAAGCCAAAAATGCTGCTGCTACTTTTAGTACACAGACTTCAGATGAACAAGAATATGAAGAAGTTCAAATCCATACAGAAGATTATGCGTCCGTTCTAGTCAGGTTTGAAGATGGTGGACGAGGAGTCTTTACCGTTTCTCAAGTTAGCGCTGGTCGGAAAAATAGATTAAGCTTTGAAATCAATGGCAGCCAATGCTCTGTTTTCTGGAATCAGGAAGAACCTGAAAAATTATGGATTGGACATAGGGATCGAGCGAATGAAACTCTATTGGCGGATCCTTCCCTGTTTACCGTAGAAGCAAGGTCACAAATTCATCACCCCGGCGGACACAATGAGGGCTGGCCAGACGCATTAAAGAATATGATGCTGAATTTCTACTCTTTTATTCGCGATGGCAAGAGCCTGAAATCAGACAAGCCAAATTTTGCAACATTTAAAGACGGACACAATTCCATGTGTATCACAGATGCCATCTTGGAGAGTAATGAGCAGCAAAAATGGGTGAAGGTTCAGACTACAAAGGAGGTATATTCATGAAGCTGGGAGTATTTACGGTTCTATATCAGAATCTGCCTTTCGAAGTGATGCTGGATAAATTGGCGGACATGGGAGTTGAGGCAGTGGAATTGGGAACGGGGAATTATCCCGGCAACCAACACTGTAATCCGGATGAATTGCTTTCATCACCTGAAAAAATAAGGTCTTTCCTGAATGCAATCGAAAGCCGGGGGTTAATGATTAGCGGATTAAGTTGCCATGGAAATCCTTTGCATCCAGATAAAAAGGTTGCTAAAGACTTTCACGATGTATGGAGAAAAACCGTTTTGTTGGCGGAACGTTTGAGTGTCCCTGTTGTAAATGGCTTTTCCGGCTGTCCAGGTGATTATGAGGGAGCTAAGAATCCTAATTGGGTTACATGTTCATGGCCGAGAGAGTATGCAGATGTTCTTAACTGGCAATGGAACGAGGTGGTCATTCCTTATTGGAAAGAGGAGGCGAAATTCGCCAAGCTGCATGGAATTAACCAAATTGCTCTTGAAATGCATCCCGGTTTCGTGGTCTACAATCCGGAAACCTTGCTGAAATTGAGGGAGCATGCTGGAGAAAACATTGGAGCAAACTTTGACCCAAGCCACTTGTTTTGGCAGGGAATTGACCCGGTTGAAGCGATTAAAATTCTTGGCCGTGAAAAAGCCATCTTCCACTTCCATGCAAAAGACACTTATTTGGATCAGGCAAATATTAGAATAAACGGTGTTTTAGATACGAAACCTTATGGCAATATCCTGGATCGCTCATGGTCATTCCGTTCAGTAGGATACGGGCATGATGAAAAAATATGGAAGGATATGGTCAGTGCCCTTCGCAATGTAGGATATGATTATGTTCTCTCCATTGAACATGAAGATAAGCTTGCTTCTATCGATGAGGGTCTGAGTAAAGCGATTTTGGCTCTAAAGGGCATCCTGTTTAAAGAGCAATTAACAGAGATGTGGTGGGCATAAAGTAAAGGTCCTAAATGAGCCCTAGCTTTGGAATGAAAAAATAGAAAAGTAATAATGAAAGCAGTGAATTTCGTTATGAAATAGCACTGCTTTTGCATTTATAAATATGGAGGGGTTTTTATGCCATTGTGTATGGCTCACAGGGGTTATTCGGGGGTAGCACCAGAAAATACCCTAATCGCTTTTGAAAAGGCGTTGGAATTAGATTATGTTACTTCAATTGAATTGGATGTCCAACTATCCAAAGACGGAATTCCAGTGATTATTCACGACTTTTCGTTAGAACGGACGACAAATGGTTTCGGGTTTGTCAAGGATAAAACGTTTCATGAATTAAGGGAATTGGACGCTGGCAGTTGGTTTTCAGATCAATATGCCGGAGAGAAAATACCGAGTTTGGAAGAGGTATTGAAATTATTGAGGAACAAAGACTGTTTTTTAAATATCGAATTAAAAACAGCTGGTGGCCGATACAAAGGATATGAACATACTATTATTGACTTGGTTAAGAAATACGATATAGAAAAAACAGTTTGTTTAACCTCGTTAGACCACGAAGTCATCAAAAATATTAAAAGCATAGAGACGGAAATTAGGACAGGTTTAATCATCGAGGGAAATCCTGTATTGTTAAGGGAACAATTGTTGGATTGCGGAGCTACTATTCTTTCAATTAACATTAATTTCTTGACTTTTGAATTAGTGGAAAGGTTGAAGAAGGATCCTATTGATATAGTTACCTGGACAGTTAATGATGCTGCAACGATGGAAAAAGTTATAGGAATTTCGAAGGATATTTATATCTGCACAAATTTCCCTGACAGATATTTGGAAACAGTAACAAAAATGAATAAATAATTGGGCAATCCCATTAATTTATAAAAGTAATGTTACAGACTCAAAAAGAAGGCCAGATAAAATGAAAAAAGGTGAAGTAAATGGATTTTATAGATTACTATATTAACCCAAACGATCTCCTGTTTGTGAAGCGCCTAGGGTTATCTGCCTTGCTTGGATGCATGATTGGCTGGGAAAGAGAGTACTCAAATAAAACAGCAGGGTTAAAAACACATCTGTTGGTATCATTGGGAAGCTGTTTGTTGATGCTCCTGTCTATTTATGGTTTTTTGGAATGGATAAACCATCCAAACGTCCGTTATGACCCATCACGTTTAGCCGCACAAGTCATAAACGGTATCGGTTTTTTGGCAGCAGGTTCTATATTAGTGAGACCAAATTTAGTTGTGTCTGGGCTAACTACTTCGGCTTCTCTTTGGGTAGCCATGGGAATTGGATTGGCAGTTGGTTCCGGAAATTATTTCATGGCCATTGCAACTACAACACTCGTACTTCTGGTGTTAACCATTATCCCGCGTATTGAGGAGCGGCTTATAAGAAGATCAAGATGGGATATAGATCTCCTTGTGGAGGATAAACCAGGTGTGCTTGGAAAAATTACATCATTCTTAGGCGGACACAATATCAATATTTTAAAAATAAATACATCTATCTTAAAAGACTCAGATTATCAAGTTTGTATAAAAATAAAGGTGAAAACAAGAAAAGGATTAGATGATGTCCTAATTGGAGTTCAGAGGATTGAGGGAGTCATTGAGGTATCAAATAATATGGTTGCTATGGGAAAGCGTAGTCATCTTAAGGCATCAAATCTATGAATATAATGTTTACCAATAAGGACCATTAGGCTTGTCCCATTATAGAAACTGCCAATTTTTGAAGATTTAATAAAGCTGAATGGAGAAAATAACTAGATTTGCTTTCACTTTAAAGATTATTGGAGGTTAAAATAATGGTAGAAAAATATATTTTGTCCATAGATCAGGGAACGACTAGTACAAGAGCGATTTTGTTTAATAATAAAGGCGAAATTGTTCATTGCGCTCAAAAGGAATTTACACAATATTTTCCTAAACCAGGCTGGGTGGAACATAATGCTAATGAGATATGGGGCTCTGTACTGGCCGTAATTGCGGGTGTTTTAACAGAATCTGGCGTTAGACCAGAACAGATTGCTGGGATTGGAATTACGAACCAGCGTGAAACGGCAGTAGTATGGGATCGAGAAACAGGAAAGCCAGTTCATCACGCAATTGTATGGCAGTCCAGGCAAACAAGCGGGATTTGTGATGAGTTAATTGAACAAGGATTTAATACTCTTTTTAGAGAAAAAACAGGATTATTAATTGATGCTTACTTCTCAGGAACCAAAGTAAAATGGATACTGGACAATGTTGAGGGAGCAAGAGAAAAAGCGGAACAAGGAAAATTGTTATTTGGAACGATTGACACCTGGTTAATTTGGAAACTATCTGGCGGGAAGGCTCATGTCACGGATTATAGTAATGCATCCCGTACATTGATGTTCAATATTTTTGATTTAAAATGGGATGAAGAATTGTTAGATATATTAGGAGTTCCTAAATCCATGCTTCCCGAAGTAAAATCTTCATCCGAGATTTATGCACATACTGTAAATTATCATTTTTTTGGACAGGAAATACCGATTGCGGGTGCTGCTGGTGATCAACAAGCAGCTTTGTTCGGCCAAGCTTGTTTTGAAAAAGGGATGGCCAAAAACACCTATGGTACGGGCTGCTTTATGTTGATGAATACCGGTGAAAAAGCTGTACGCTCAGAACACGGACTTTTGACGACCATTGCCTGGGGATTAAATGGAAAAGTTGAATATGCTCTCGAAGGAAGTATTTTCGTTGCTGGTTCGGCGATCCAGTGGCTCCGGGATGGACTAAGAATGTTACAGGATGCAAAGCATAGTGATAGACTCGCCAGAAAGGTTACATCAACTGATGGAGTCTATGTCGTTCCCGCTTTTGTTGGTTTGGGAACACCTTATTGGGATAGTGATGTTCGTGGTGCTGTTTTTGGCTTAACACGTGGAACGACAAAAGAGCATTTTGTTCGGGCAACGTTGGAATCACTTGCTTATCAAACGAAAGATGTTTTAGCAGTCATGGAAACAGATTCAGGAATCGAATTAAAAACCCTCCGTGTGGATGGCGGGGCGGTAAAGAACGATTTTCTCATGCAATTCCAAAGTGATATTTTAAATGTGCCTGTTGAAAGACCGGTCGTGAATGAAACGACAGCACTTGGAGCGGCATATCTTGCTGGTCTCGCTACAGGTTTTTGGAGCACACAAAATGAAATTTCAAATCAGTGGGCCATTGACAGTGGCTTTGAACCTAATCTGTCTGAAGATACTCGCGAAGATCTTTACAAGGGTTGGAAAAAAGCAGTAAAGGCAGCGATGGCTTTTAAATAAATAGGATCAGTATTAATGTAAATCAACATTCATACGAACGGAAGGTTCAGTCATGCATAAAATATTACCTGCTTCGACTTCCTTAAAGGATTTCGAAAAATTCTTATCAAGTGACTACGAAATTGGTTTATTCTTAGATGTTCACATTGCCCAACTAAAGAACATTGCAGCTTTGGCTAAACAGAATAAGAAAAAAATGATTTATCATTTGGATCTAATCCAGGGATTAAAAAATGATGAATACGGTACAGAATTTATTTGTCAGGAATACAAACCGCTGGGAGTCATATCAACTAAGTCCAGTGTGATCCTTAAAGCAAAACAAAAGGGAGTTCTAGCCATACAGCGAATGTTTTTATTAGACTCCTATGCTTTAGAAAAGAGCTACAGCATTATAGACAAGACAAAACCAGATTATGTAGAAGTCCTGCCGGGGGTGATCCCTTCTATGATACAAGAAATAAAAGATCGAACTCAAGCGAAAATTATTGCAGGCGGTCTTATCCGAACAGTGGAGGACGCACAAAATGTATTAGACGCCGGAGCGGAGTCCATAACCACTTCCAATAAGGAAATTTGGGACCATTTTATAGGCATAGCATAGTGGCTTGATGTACGAAAAGTAACTGTATAAGTATTTTTTATCTTTCACATAATAAAATTATATGTTATAATAATAGTAAGTTAATATTTGATGGTATGAGATTCCGAGAGGCCAAAAACGAAATTATAGCTATTGCTATAATCAGTTTTTGGCCTCTTTTTTTAGATTATAACCATCCACTTAGGAGGAATGATAAATGACAGAATTATTTTCAGCTCTCAAAAGAGAAGTTCGGCTTAAATGTATGTCAGAGGAACAATACGACCTGCTTGTTATAGGAGGAGGAATCACAGGGGCCGGAATCGCTTTGGACGCTGCCCTTCGAGGAATGAAAGTTGCTTTGGTAGAAATGCAGGACTTTGCCGCTGGTACATCCAGTCGTTCAACCAAGCTTGTACATGGCGGATTGCGTTACTTAAAGCAATTTCAAGTTGGAATGGTTGCAGAAGTAGGAAAAGAGCGGGCAATTGTCTATGAAAATGGACCCCATGTCACCACTCCAGAATGGATGCTCCTCCCGATGCATAAAGGCGGAACATTCGGTCCCCTGAGCACATCCATCGGTTTACGAGTATATGACTTTTTAGCAGGGGTAAAAAAGTCTGAACGCCGCAGCATGCTTTCTCAGATTGAAACCATTTCGAAAGAACCGCTTTTAAAAAGTGAAGGACTTAAGGGTGGAGGGTACTATGTTGAATACCGCACCGATGATGCCCGATTAACGATTGAAGTCATTAAAGCAGCCGTTGAAAATGGAGCACATATTTTGAACTATTTAAAGGCTGAGGAGTTTATCTATCAAAATAATAAAGTGATAATCGGTGTCAGGGTCAAGGATATGCTTACAAACAAGGTGTTAAACCTTCAGGCAAAAAAAGTGGTGAATGCGGGAGGTCCTTGGGTGGATAACATTCGAAAAAAAGATTATTCAAGGAATAACAAACAGCTGCGGTTAACAAAAGGTATTCACCTCGTAATTGACCAGTCTGTTTTCCCGCTGCGTCAAGCCGTATATTTTGACACTCCAGACGGTCGGATGGTGTTCGCGATTCCCCGTGATGGGAAAACCTATGTCGGAACAACCGACACAATTTTTGATGGAGAAGCAACACACCCAAAAATGCTTGCTGAAGACCGTGAATATCTATTAAATGCCATTCATTTTATGTTCCCGGAGGTAAAGGTTACTCACGAAGACATAGAATCGAGCTGGGCAGGAGTTCGTCCATTAATTTATGAAGAAGGAAAGGACCCTTCAGAGATATCCCGTAAAGATGAAATCTGGGAAGCGGAAAGCGGTCTGATAACTATTGCGGGTGGAAAGTTAACCGGATATCGGAAGATGGCAGAATCAGTCGTTGATCTGATTGTAAAACGCCTTGGAGAGAAAGGGCAAATATTTAATGGATCACAAACCAAAACATACCCTATTTCTGGAGGGAATGTCGGAGGCTCCAAAGGGTTTAAACAATATATATCCCTTAAAGAACAGGAAGCCACAGAATATGGATTTACAAAGGAAGAAGGAATACGGTTTGTTCAAATGTACGGATCAAATGTGAACGGAATTTTCCAATACGCCAGAACATTTGATGAAATAGAAAAGGTAAAGTTAACAAGGGATGTTTATGCGCAATTAATGTACTCAATTGAGCATGAAATGGCAATAACTCCTTTAGACTTCTTTATCCGCCGAACCGGGGCACTGTTTTTCAACATTGACTGGGTCCGTACGTGGAAAGATGCGGTAATTGCTTTTATGGAAGAGAAATTAGGTTGGACCAAGAAACAAACGGCTCAATATAAAGAGGAATTGGAGAAAGAGTTAAGAGATGCTGTCATTCCAGTAGATTTGCCACATAATTAAGCCAGTTGAGGGAACAGGTGTAAAAATTGATTGGAGAAACTATACAACTGATATCTTTAATGAAAAACGTAATTTAGCAATCGCAAGTGGAGAGCTTCCTCCCCGTGAGTCAAACAAAGAGCTAATTTTATTTTCAAATGAAGGAACTACAAATGTTTCGT
>NZ_NPDD01000006.1 GCF_002272245.1 Bacillus sp. 7884-1
AATTTATTTCATTTGATCCTAATTATCGAAAAGATCTATGGAAAAACAGAATTCCTGAATTTATCGACTTGGCAAAGGTGGGAATCGCCTTAGCTGATTTTGTAAAAGTGAGTGACGAGGAGCTAAAACTCATTACTGGAATCAATAACCTGGATGAAGGAACGGATTATCTTCATGAACTAGGAGCAAAAATAGTTGCTGTTACATTAGGAAGTGAGGGAACTTATCTGTCAAATGGGCAAAATAGCGAAATTGTTTCAAGTGTAAAAATAAAATCGATTGACTCCACTGGTGCTGGCGACGCATTCGTTGGGGCTACCTTATACCAATTCGCAAATGGTAAACCTGAGATTGAAGACTTTGAAAAACTTAAAGAAATTATTTATTTTAGTAATAAAGTAGGTGCCTTGGTATGTACTAAGGTAGGAGCAATTTCTGCAATACCAACAATAGAAGACATTCGATCTGTATGATCCTGATACCCACATTTGTTGTTCAAACTTCCGCCATAACATTTCAAACAAACTGTGAACTTAACACTATACCCATATTATTAACTGCAGATTTCCAATATAGTATGAGTATAAAGAACAACCAAATATTGAAAGGCGGAATGACAAATGTTTAACAACTTTTTAAGAAAAAATAAAATCTCAGCAGCTATTTTAACTATTATTCGTTTATACCTTGGCTATGCTTGGTTCACAGCTGGTTTAGGAAAACTAACAGGCGGCGGATTCGACGCATCAGGATTTCTAGCA
>NZ_NPDD01000007.1 GCF_002272245.1 Bacillus sp. 7884-1
TCGGTTTGGGACTTATGCTTGGATGTTTAACAACAGCAGCAATGTTCTTCGGATTAGTGATGAACTTCAGCTTTTTCTTAGCAGGAACTGTATCTCATAACCCAACAGACATCTTCTTAGGCTTCATCATCTTAACAGCAGGCTACAACGCAGGGAAATTTGGTTTAGACTACTGGGTGGTTCCATTCATCAACAAAACAGTTGGAAAAAACAAAGCAAAGTCTGCTGCCTAAGGTAAGTAGCAGCAACGCAAAAAAGGCGATTCGTCCCCCTCGAATCGTCTTTTTTTAATGAAAAAAGGGAAAATGAATGGGTATGTTGAATTGTTAATTCTTGAAATAGATAAATAGGAAGGGGAATACTATGCAAATTTCTAGTGAATTTCAAGATAAGATTATCAATGCCTTTGGATCTGATGGAAAGGCATGGCTGCAATCTTTAGAGGACACGGTAAAAACCTATTTAGAACAGTGGAGTCTTACGAGCGAGGGTCCTGTGGGGAATCTTTCTTATAATTATGTATTAAAGGTAAGAGATTCTAAAGGAACACCATTAATTTTAAAGCTGGGTGTCCCAAACTTTGACACTGCTAATGAGATGGTAACCCTACAAGCATATGATGGCGCTGGCTGTGCCAGGATTCTGAAGTCTGATCAGAAAAGTGGCGTTATGCTGCTAGAGCGGCTTGTACCAGGAATCATGCTTTCAGAGGAAACCGATGAAATGATTGTATTGGAGAATTACATAAAAGTTTGGAAGGCTATTCGTAGACCTGTGCCAAATGGAGGGGAGACGCCATCGCTTACACACTGGTTTGAGGGACTTAAACGCTACCGGGAAACAGGGGATGTGCAGATTTCAAAGGAACATATTCAGTTAGCAGAAGAGTTTTTTCAACAGGTCATACATACTTCGGAAGGTCCTGAACTGCTTCATGGTGATTTGCACCATGAAAATATTCTGTATTCAGAGCAAAAAGGCTGGATGGCGATTGACCCAAAAGGCGTTGCAGGGGACCCGTATTTTGATGTCGTTTCCTTTTTAATCAATCAACTAGATTCAAAGGCTCAGCCAAAGAATATCCTGAAGCTCAGAGTGGATACAATCAGTGAGCAGCTGGGACTTGATCGCGGGCGGCTACTAAAAGCTTCGATTGCCTTAGGGACACTTTATGCATCCTGGGGGATAGAAGATCATGACCCAGACTGGGAAAAAACCTATCAATGTGTAAAATGGTTTATTGAATTTCGAGAGTAATGAACCCAAACCTATTTAAATAGAATGAAAGGAGGTAAAGTTTTAAAAAATGTTATCGTGAATGGTGGTAATGGAATGAAGGAAATAACCATTGACCCTTATATACACGTGCGTATGGTGAAAAGCTTTGAATACGATCCGAAGGGTACGAAAATCAGCTTTATTTCTGACTTTACAGGGGTGCCACAGGTTTGGGAGCTTGACCGGGAGGACAGGTGGCCAGCGCAAACCTCTTTTTCTATGAAAGGAATCACCTTTATTAAGTATATTGCTGGGTCGTCGGATTTGGTCTTTGGGATGGATGCAGATGGCGATGAAAAAGAGCAATTGTACTTATTAAAGGAGGATGGCGAAAAAATTGCACTGACCAACTCACCTGAACATCTTCATTTGTTTGGTGATAGCTCACCCGATGGAAAATGGATTGCCTGGTCGAGTAACCGCCGGCATCAAGCTTTTTTAGATATTTATATACAAAACTTGGAGACCTTGGAAATTCGCCGTGTATTTACCGGTGATGGAACCTTTATGGTTGAAAAATGGTTTCCTGATGGAAAGTCTCTTTTAGTTAAAAAAACAAACACGCCCCTTGATCATGATTTAGGGGTATTTTCACTTTTAACAGAAAAAATGGATTGGATTACCCAGCATAAAGGCGAAGCAGGCTATAAAGATATCCATTTTAATAAGGAAGCTGATCATCTCTATCTCTTAACCAATCAAGGCAGAGAGTTCTTCGGGCTGGCAATGATCCAGATAGCAAGTAAGCAATTTACCTGGCTCGAGCGAGGCGAGTGGGACTTTGAAGACCTAGTCATGAACAAGGATAAGAACAAATTAGCATTTTCGATGAATGAAGGGGGAGTATCCAAGGGCTTTCTAGTCGACTTGGAGCGAACGACCTTTTATAACTGGGAAACTCCTATGGGCGTGATGTACAATCTAAGATTTTCACCAGATAATCAAAAGCTTGGATTTGTGTTAAATGGACCTGCACATCCTCCTGACATCTGGGAGGTTGACCTAAAGACCATCCAAGCAAAGCGGCTTACCTACATTTCTCGCACACGGATTCTCGAGGAAAAATTAGTCGAGCCTGAACCGATAACATTTCCATCCTTTGACAACCTGCCCATACCTGCTTTTTACTATAAGCCTGCTAATAATAAGAAGAAATCCCCCGTTGTTGTCTATATTCACGGAGGGCCGGAGAGTCAAAGCCGCGCCGTATACAGCCCCTTTTTGCAATATTTCTTAAACCAGGGTTATGCGGTAGTTGCCCCTAACATCCGCGGCAGTACAGGTTATGGAAAAAGCTATTCTCATTTAGACGATGGGCGAAAACGAATGAACGCAATAAAGGATGTTATTTTTTTAATGAAATGGCTGAACAAAACAGGGGATATTGATGCTGAGAAAGCAGCGATTGTGGGTGGAAGCTATGGTGGATTCGTCGTACTGGCTGCCATCAGCCACTTTCCGGAACTTTGGGCCGCAGCCATCGATATCGTCGGAATGTCAAGTATCCGAACTTTTTTAAAAACAACAAGTCCGTGGCGGAAAAAGCTAAGAGAGGCGGAGTATGGAACGATTGAAGGTGATGGCGGCTTTTTTGACCAAATCGACCCTTTGAATCATGCCGATAAAATTAAAGCACCGCTAATGGTCATTCATGGCGTCAATGACCCGCGAGTTCCCATCCAAGAATCAGATCAGATTGTGAAGAAGCTTAAGGAGCGAAATCATCCCGTCCAGTATAACCGCATCGAAGAGGAAGGACATACGATGATGAAGCTGAAGAATAAAATAGCTTCCTATACAGAGATGGCGGAGTTTCTAGAAAAGTATTTAGGAAAGTAGTCAGGGTGATACCTGGCTATTTTTTAATAGGATAATAGTAGGGTTTTTTGTAAAACTTCTAAACAGAACAAATGTTTTGGTGTAAGATAAGCTATAACAACAAAAATAGAGGTGGATTTAACTTTGAATGGTACCGCACATACAGCAATCGGAGCCGCAACAGGATTTATCGCTGCCAACACCTTTCATTCCTCTCCCACTGAGACAATCATTCTCGTTGGACTAGGAGCGGTTTCAGGTTTAATGCCTGATTTAGATATTGATGGAAAGCTTCGCGGCAAAATTACCTTATCCCATAAGGTGATTCGATTGACGGCATTATTAATTGGAATCATGATGGTTTTTTATAGTTTTTATGAGGGAAGAGCAGCAGAAAAGTGGTTTGGTATCGGGAGCGGTTTGGTGATTATGATTGTCTCGTCACTCATCAAACAAAAGCATATGTTAACCATTACAGGAATTGGTGTCCTAATCGGAGGAATATCGTTGTCTGAAGTATGGTTAATTCTGCTAGGGGTGTTTGTCATCATTGCGTCTATTACCTCGCATCGCAGCTATACACATTCCATCTTGGGTGTCATTTTCTTTGGGATCATCGCTTCAAAACTAGAGGTATCACTTGGAATCGATGGTGTTTTCTATGCCTGTCTTGGGGGATACATCAGTCATTTACTGGCCGATCTAAAAATATTGCCGTTTAATAAGCGTGGGATTAAGCTATTCTTACCTGTTTCAAAAATAGAATTATAGTTTAGAACAGGTCACATCGAAGTTGGTGTGACCTGTTTTTCATAAATTATCTATAGCCAATGGATTGCAGGACTTGGTCGTGAATTTCATTCCCTAAGACAGTATAAATGCGGGGAACCCGCTTCCCAATCAAACAGACAACCTCATAGTTAATCGTCCCCATGAGAAGTGCGATTTCATCAATCGATTGAAACGCGTTGTCATTTCCTCCAAAAATAATCACTTCATCTCCTTGCTGACAGGAGGGTACGTTTGTAACATCGATCATCGTTTGGTCCATGCATACACGTCCCGCCACTAAAACCTTTTGTCCCTGTAAGAGAAATTGCCCGCAGTTGGAAAGGTGTCTTGAGAGTCCATCTGCATACCCGATTGGAAGGGTGGCAATTACCCTTTCACTTGAAGGAGTAAAGGTGCATCCATAGCTAACTGGCTGCAACTTGGCTGCTTTTTTAAGTCCAGCAATTTTCGTTTTAAGCGTCATGGCTTGCAGAAGTGAAATGGGATGTTCCTTTAAAGACACGTCCGGATACAGACCGTATAATCCAATTCCGACACGGACCATATCCAGGTGCATTTCAGGAAAATTCATTGTCCCAGCGGTATTACAACAATGCTTTAACGGGATAGAAATTCCGTTGTCATTTATAAAAGAAATAACAGAACGAAATCGTTCGAATTGCTGTAGTGTATAGGATGGATCCTCACTATCAGCGTGAGCGAAGTGAGTGAAAATACCTTTTAGAGTGACAAATGGTGACGTTAATGCTTTCATTGCTAAATCCAGTGCTTCTTCTCGGGTCTGTACACCTATTCTTGTCATTCCCGTATCGATTTTTAAATGGATGGACACCGATTTTTGAAGAACCTCGGACTGAAAAATAATTTCGTCAAGTACGTCCTCACTAAAAACGGTTAAATCAACCCCGGCAATAATCGCCTGCCGAATGGAGCGGATGGGAGTATATCCTAATATAAGAATGGGCTCAGATATTTCTGCCTCACGCAGTTCGATTCCTTCATCCAAGGTGGCTACTGCTAGAAAATCGGCACCAGCATCTACTGCTGCTCTAGCAGCCGGAACGGCTCCATGACCGTAACCATCTGCTTTTACCACAGCCATCAAGTTCACGGAAGCTCCAATATATTTTTTAAATTGATTGATATTATGTTTAATGGCGCCTAAGGATACTTCAGCCCATGTATCTCGATAACTCTGTAGATTCACAATTCTCCCTCCCTAAATTCCTATGAAAAAACCCTCAAGATAAACTTGAGGGTACCAAGATGGTTAGTTCAATACGATTTCTTTTTCCAATGCTTTTTCCACTGGTACATATTCATAGTTAAGGTCTTTTGCAACCGCTTCGTAAGTAATTTCGCCGTTCGCAACGTTCACACCAAGCTTTAATGCAGGATTTTCAGAGATGGCCTTTTGAACACCCTTGTTCGCAATTTGCAAGGCATATGGAACAGTCGAGTTTGTAAGAGCCATTGTAGATGTTCTTGGAACCGCTCCAGGCATGTTGGCAACGGAATAGTGAACGACACCGTGTTTTTCAAATGTTGGGTTGTCGTGAGTGGTTACGTGGTCAATGGTTTCAACGCTTCCGCCTTGGTCAATCGCAACGTCCACGATAACAGAACCAGGCTTCATCGTTTTAACCATTTCTTCTGTTACTAGCTTAGGAGCTTTTGCCCCTGGGATTAATACTGCACCGATTACTAAGTCAGCTTCTTTCACTGATTCAGCAATGTTGAATGGATTGGAAATTAATGTTTTAATTTGGTTTCCAAAAACATCATCTAAGTAACGAAGACGTTCTGCGCTTAAGTCAATAATGGTTACATCTGCACCTAAACCAATCGCCATTTTTGCAGCGTTTGTTCCGACAATACCGCCGCCAATGATGGTAACCTTACCACGGCTTACCCCTGGAACACCTGCTAGCAGGATCCCTTTACCGCCATTGAATTTCTGTAGAAATTGTGCCCCGATTTGTGCAGACATACGGCCAGCTACTTCACTCATTGGTGTAAGAAGCGGAAGCGTACGGTTAACAGATACAGTTTCGTAAGCAATCGCGATTACACCGCTATCTTTTAATGCTTGTGCCAATGCAGGTTCTGCTGCTAAATGAAGGTAGGTAAATAATACTAAACCTTGACGGAAATATTTGTATTCACTTTCAAGTGGTTCCTTCACTTTCATAATCATTTCAGACTGATTCCAAACATCAGCTGCTAATTCAATCAATTCAGCACCAGCTTGAGCGTAATCCATATCCGAGAAACCGCTTCCAATTCCAGCCCCTTTTTCAACGATTACTTTATGCCCAGCTTGTACAAATGAAACCACCCCAGCTGGAGTAAGTGCCACACGGTTTTCATTGTTTTTAATTTCTTTTACTACGCCAATTATCATTATTGTTATCCCCCTTAGAAGTCTTAAGTAATTTTTTCTGACTTTAGAATAATCCTTTCAAAACCATTTTTCTTTGTTTAGAATGTAGAAATAATACGATTCTATTTGTGGATTTACACAAAACGTTCACAAATGCCTTGATATAAAAGGAAAAATAGTAGGGCTTACATATGAAAAAAATAAAATTTTGTTTTGTCTATATTTTCAAACAGATGGTGCCTGTCACCAAGGTGAACACCTTTTAGGTGTCACCAAGGTGAACACCTTTTAGGTGTCACCAAGGTGAACACCTTCTAGGTGTCACCCTGGTGACAGGCACCACTATTATTTGAACTTTTCAAGTTTAAGGTCTAGGTAGAGGGTTATTTTTTGGTTTGGATCTTTTAGATTAATTTCACCAATTTCGGATATACGTTTGAGCCGGTAATTTAGTGTGTTTGTGTGTACATTTAATTGATTTGCTGCTTCATGGACATTGCTATCTTTGTTTAAAAAAACTTCTAATGTTTCGACGAGATCGGTGTTGTTTTTTTTATCATATTCTTGAAGCCTTTTTAGAGAATAGTTTTCGATCTGGTCTGTACCTGCCTTTTCTATCAATACATCAATATACTTATAGATTCCTAAGCTTTGGTAGCCATGGATATTTTTTGCTTCACTAGGGAATTTTCTCTTTACTGCTAGTACAGTTCGAGCTTCTTTGTGCGCTTTTTCCACTTTTCCTAAATCGCAATAAACACTGCTATAGCCCTGGACGATTGATTCAATTCCAAATCGTTCCTTCATCTTAGCAACAAACAGCTCACAAAATGCATTTAGTTTATTCACTGGCTGCTCAATTCCTTCAAGAGAAATAAACAAGATTAATTGTTGATGGTCAATAGTTTGCAGTAAAATCTTTGGCAGTTGAATCGTTTTTAATAAGTAGGCTATATGCTTTTCATCTTCTCTTTCTAATTCCTTTGAAAATTGAAAGACGGCAACCGCAAATAACGAGGGAGGTGAAAATTGCAACGCATGAAACTTACTAATAATTTCTTCATTGGAAGAAAGATGACTCGTTAACAGCTGCCAAAAAAACTCTTGAAATTGCTCTTCTTTTTTATTTTTACGATTCTGGAGCTGAATCAGTTTATTTTTAGTTGCGTCCGCCGCTCGCTTTAAACAGTCCATTTCTTTTTCGCCTAAAGTTTTTTCAATCTCTAATGCCCAAATGAATCCGAGGACTTCATCATTCTTCCAAATGGATACTGCAACTCTATTTCCTAGCCCAATCTCATCCACAGTCTTAACCCTTACAGGCTCAGTGCTGCTTAACAAGGAAGGAATGACTCCTTCCTTCCATAAGGAATTAATCACTTTTTCCGGTACACGGCGGCCGATAATCGTAGCAATCCGTGCCGGATCGGTTCGATCATCATGGGTACTGTAGGCAAGGAGACGATGGTTTGCATCTTCTATCGTTATTGGACAATGTAATGCTTCACTTACCATATCTGCAAATTCTTCTAGACTATCAAAACTTGCGCGAAACGGATCATTTTTCATCTATACCACCTCTATCAATGAGATTGTGCACTTTGTAACGTATTTGTCATTTAAAACAATATTCTTTTAATAAATTTGTCTTTATTTCACAATATAAAATATTCACAGATATGTTATATTAATTTCACAAAGATTTCACTTTTATTATTTTCTATCCCATTGTAAACGCTATCATTCGAAAAAAGAATAGGAGGATATTATTTAAATATAAACAGTAGGTTTAATTCGAATAATATTGTATCTTTTTTACTGTAAAAGGGAAATAGGAGATTTAAACTAAAATAGGGGGTAGACTATGCAAAAAAATCCAAATCAATTACAAAGAGGTTTAGAGGAAAGACATATTACGCTAATGTCTTTAGGAGCAGCGATTGGGGTAGGTCTGTTTCTAGGGTCAGCAACTGCGATTAAGCTTGCGGGACCTGGTATTATTCTTGGGTATGCATTTGCCGGTATGATTATGTTCTTTATAATGAGGGCGCTTGGTGAGATGGCGATTCAAAAACCAGTTGCCGGATCATTCAGTCAATATGCTCGGGACTATTTAGGCGCCTTGCCTGGTTTCCTAACAGGATGGAATTATTGGTTCTTATGGGTTGTAACGTGTATGGCTGAGATTACAGCAGCAGGAATCTACATGGAGTATTGGTTTCCTGAAGTACCTCGCTGGATTTGGGCATTGGCCGCACTAGTGATCATGGCTTCCGTCAATTTCTTAAATGTAAAAGCCTATGGTGAACTTGAATTTTGGTTTGCGCTTATTAAGATTATTACGATCGTATTCATGATAGTAAGTGGTCTTGGAATGATTGTATTAGGGATTGGTAATGGCGGAATTGCAACTGGTATCAGCAATCTTTGGGAGAATGGAGGAATCCTTCCGAATGGGATCACTGGTGTATTAATGTCCTTACAAATGGTTATGTTTGCATTCTTAGGTATTGAGATGATTGGGATTACTGCCGGGGAAGTAAAGAATCCTGAAAAAACACTTTCAAGAGCGATTGATACCGTATTTTGGAGAATTCTTATTTTCTATGTAGGTGCCTTGTTTGTCATTATGTCGATTTATCCTTGGACTGAAATTGGAGCGCAAGGCAGTCCGTTCGTTTTGACCTTTGATAAGCTTGGAATCCCTGCTGCAGCTGGAATCATAAACTTTGTTGTCTTGACCGCTGCGCTTTCATCGTGTAACGGCGGTATATTTAGTACAGCACGGATGCTATTTAACTTAGCTGAAAATGATGAGGCACCAAAGGGATTAGGTAAATTAAACAAGAATGGTGTTCCTAGTAAAGCCGTGTTTGTTACAGCGGGTGCCCTATTAGTGGGTGTTGTTCTTAACTATTTAGTACCAGCAAAAGTATTTACATGGGTAACAGCGATTTCAACGTTTGGTGCGATATGGACTTGGTCAATGATATTATTATCTCAAATCAAGTATCGAAAGGGACTAACTCCAAATCAATTGAGAGGCTTAAAATATAAGATGCCGTTATTCCCATTCACATCTTACTTTTCATTAGCGTTCTTACTTCTAGTAGTAGGGTTAATGGCGTTTTTCCCAGATACAAGAATCGCTTTAATCGTTGGACCGCTCTGGCTCGGGATTTTAACTGCCTTCTATTATGGTAAGGGATATCATAAACGAGAAAAGGTAAAGCAGGAACGAGTTAAACAGGTCGGATAAAAAATAAAGCATGTTTTTGGCAGGCAATTAGTCTTCCAAGAACATGCTTTTTTACTATTTGAATTTTCTGGTATAATTTTGTTGAGTAACAAACATTTAAACACAGTAGGGAGAGGGAGTTTTGGAAGGTTTCTTTGGGCTGGCTTTAAATATTATCATCACCATTTATTTAGTAATTGATTCTAAAAAGCATGGTAAAAGTCCTATTCTATGGGGTATTCTAGGTTTCGTTTTTGGTGCGATTGCTTTAGGAATCTATTTAATTAAGACCGGCCGAAAAGTGGCAGGCTGGATCATTACGATTCTTAGCATCCTAGGATATTTACTTTTAATCTTGTTATTTGGATTGGCGATTTTATTTGCAGTCGTAGGATTTTCATGATTTTTTTCAAAAAGGAAGGGAGTTCTCTTCCTTTTTGTTATCTAGCAGCAACTATCGACTTCCTTTTGTACAACCAAGACCCAAGTATAAAGGTTGCAGCTCCCCAAAGGATCAATACTCCAATTCCAAACCAGAGTGTGCCTGAGAATAGACCTGTTTCATACACCATACTGTCTCTCAATCCTTCGGCAAAATAGGTTAGCGGAAGAATATTGGATATCGGCTGCAGCCAATCGGGCATCGTTTCAATCGGAAAGAACACGCCGCTTAAAAACATCATTACGAAGCTGACGATGTTTGCCACTCCCATATATGCATTTTGTGTTTGACTAAATGAAGAGATGAGGTAACCTAAAGCATTAAAGGAAAGAGCCCCGATTAAAAAGACAATGAGCAAACTGAAAATATTGATGTAAAGGTTTGCGCCAAACACAAAGACCCCGATTAAAGATAACAGAAGAATTTGGACAACGCTGAATAACAGCCGCATGACCATATCGCTTAAGCCGAAAATTCCCATTTTGGCGGGTGTCATCCTTAGTCTTTTGATTAAGCCTTTACGGCGCATTTCTACTAAATCCACCATTCCGAACATCCCGCCCTGAGCAATCGATAAAGCAATCATCCCTGTTAATAGAAAATCTGTGTAATTTAATTCGTTACTGCCACTCGTAACGGATTCAAATTGAATATCAAAGGTTGAAGCTGCACCTACAGCTGCCAGGTTTGCCTGCTGAACCAATTTATCGAGAATCGCCGATAATGCTTGCGTGGTTACGCCTTGTTCATCTTCCTTGTTGACTACAAGGACGAAAGACGTATCCTCCGCGGATTCAGGTAAGACAATGGCTGCATCGACTTCTTTATCTTTCACCCATTGATCAGCTGTATCTCGGCTAACCGGTGCGCCACTTTTCACATCAAGGATGGACAGTTGATTGATTTGCGTTAACAGCATTTCCGAGGTCGGATTTGGATTGTCCGCTACAATCGCAATTTCAGATTGAAATTCGTCATCTGAACTTCCGCTGAAAATCACCATAAAGATGACCATCAAAATAACAGGGAAAAAGATGCCCCAAAACCAAGCTTGTTTTTCACGAAGGGTCAATTTTAATTGCGCTGAGAACATTTTTTTAAACTGATTAAAGTTGTTCAAGCTAATCCCTCCATTCCTTACCCGTGAAAGCGATAAACACATCCTCAAGACTCATTTCACGAATGGAAACCTGTTCGACCTGATATTCCTTTTCCTTTGTAAATTTAAACAATTCTAAAAGTGTATCCTCAGGCTTGATGGTCCAAAGCTTCAACGTTGTACCTTCAAGCTCTGTCCGGGAAACGGAGTTAAGATTGCTAGCAAATGTATCTGCTGCCGATGCCGCTTCTTCTCCATCTAAAAAGGATAACCGAACTTCTCTTTCTTTGGTTAGTTTTTCAATGAGGGCGGAAGGGGTATCAATGGTTACAATATTACCTTGGTCAACGATACATACTCGATCGCTTAGCTTTTCGGCTTCTTCCATATAATGTGTGGTTAAGATAGTCGTTTTTCCTAACTTCTTTAGCTCGAGAATAATATCCCATATATGACGGCGTGCCTGTGGGTCAAGACCAGTTGTCGGTTCATCAAGGAAGATGATATCGGGATCACTAATCATCGCAAGTCCAATTGCAAGCCTTTGGCGCTGGCCGCCAGATAGTTTTATTACCTGGTTTTTACGATGTTCAGTTAAATTGATGAGTTCAAGAATTTCTTCAGTGGGTCGAGCCTTTTCGTAAAAAGTGGCGAAAAGGTCTAGATTTTCTTCAGGAGTTAATAGGTCAAACATCGCACTAGATTGGGGCTGAACACCAATCTTCATTTTAATGGCTACCGCATGTTGGCCCCAGTTCATATTTCCAAAATGTATTTCTCCGTGGTCAGGTGGTACCAAGCCTTCAATCATTTCAAGTGTGGTCGTTTTTCCAGCCCCATTTGGCCCAATGATGGTGAAAACTTCTCCTGCCTCTACCGAGAAGCTAATGTCCTGTACAGCCCTAATGGATCCAAATGATTTTTGTAAGTTCTTTACCTCTAAAACGTTCATTTCTTCTCCTGCCTTTCCTTGACACTTCGAGCTATTGTGGGATACAAGGTGCCCTGTTTTTGTATATGTTCAGGAGGAGGAATTCATTCGAACTTTGTATACATTACTTGTATTTAGAGATGTTCAACATTCAGTCATAACTTTTCAAACAAACTGTGAACTTAACACTACACCTATGTTATTAACGCTCGAAACCTAATATAGTGTAAGTATAAAGAACAAACAAATTTTGAAAGGCGGAATGACTTATGTTTAACAATTTTTTAAGAGAAAATAAGATCTCTGCAGCTATTTTAACAATCATCCGTTTATACCTCGGCTACGCTTGGTTCACAGCAGGTTTTCATAAAATTACAGGCGGCTTCGACGCATCTGGCTTCCTAAAAGGAGCGATTGCAAATCCTGTAAAAGGTCCAGATGGCAATATGGTTTACAGCTGGTACGTTAACTTCTTAGAAAGCTTTGCTTTACCAAACATTGATGTGTTTAACTTCATCGTTCCTTGGGGCGAAACATTAATTGGCTTAGGACTTCTATTAGGATGCTTAACAACAGCAGCGATGTTCTTTGGTCTCGTAATGAACTTCTCTTTCTTCCTAGCAGGAACAGTATCTCATAACCCAACAGACATTTTCTTAGGCTTCGTCATCTTAACTGCAGGCTTCAACGCAGGTAAATACGGTTTAGACTACTGGGTAGTACCTTTCATCAACAAAACAGTTAGAAAAAATAAAGCAAAAGCAACAGCTTAAAGTAAGAAACAAAAAGACGATTCGGTCCCCCTCGAATCGTCTTTTTTATGCTGAACACTACCTCGTGATTTCGAGGTAAGGTAAATTCTTCTTCTACTATTATCTGATTTTACTAAAATAACCTCAACAAACGTCATTATGCTTATACCGAAATTCAGTAGATTTTAAGGGTTAAATTCCTATTAACCTACCGTTTTAACAACGTAACACTATTATTTACTACGTTACCAGAGTATAATTTTACCAAATAATAAAAGTCTGATAATTACCAATATACTATTATATTTTTAGTAAAATATATAATGAAAGCATTTACTTTTAGTAAAACTACCATTATAATAATCCTATAAACTACTAGGAGGGTTAGAATGAAGACATCAAAAATGAAATTTTTATTTCTTTTTACAATTGTAGCAGCACTGCTCTTATCAGCTTGCAGTTCATCCGATACAAAAGGTGAGGAAGCAAAGGACGGCAAAGTCAAGTTAAGGTTTGCAACGTGGGATGTAGGTGACGATGTCGAGCTTCAACAAGGATTAATCGATGAATTTAATGCGAAAAATAGCGATATAGAAGTAGTTTTGGAAGCTTATGGCGGTGATTATGACACTAAGATTACTGCAGGTATTGGTGCTAAGGATGCTCCAGATATCATGTATATGTGGAATTACCCTCAATATAAAGATGCTCTTGAACCGCTCGATTCTTATATAAAAGATAGAGGGGAAGAGTACAAGAGTAACTTTTATGAAGCATTATGGAACTACAACTCCGTCGGAGAGGATATTTACGGTCTCCCAGTAGGTTATACAACACATGTTGTTTACTATAATAAAGATCTTTTTGATGCAGCAGGAATTGAATATCCTCAAGCTGGCTGGACATGGGAAGATTTACAGCAGGCTGCTAAGAAGCTAACAGATAAAGAAAAGAAAATCACTGGATTTGCTTTCCCAGGTCAACCTGACCCCTATGATTTTGAAATGTATTTATGGGGCAATGGTACTTCTTATGTAGATAGTAAAGGCAAATTAGATGGAAATTTGAATTCCAAAAAGTCAATTGAAACGTTTACGATGTTCCAAAATATGCTCGAAGACGGTATCGCGATTACCACTGAAGGCTATGGTGATACCGAGATGAAAACAGGCAGAGTAGGTATGCTTGTTAATGGTGCTTGGTATCTGTCCGCATTTGAGGAAGCTGGTATTAACTATGGGGTGGTTGAAATTCCTTCATTTGGAGATAACCCAAGTGCAAGTATCGTTAGTTCTTCTGGTATTGCGATGTCAAAGGATTCTAAGCATAAAGAAGCGGCATTTAAATTTATGGAGTTTTGGACAGGGGAACAAGCAAATAAAGCACGACTCTCCTTTGAACTTCCAGTATTAAAAAGCGTAGTTGAATCAGAAAAGCTGCAAGAAGATCCAATTAAGAAGGTCTTTTACAACATGCTGGAACAAAGTGAAGGATTTACACCAACATCGTTTGTAACAGAGGACTGGAGTAAGTTGTCAGATGATTTAAGTTTAGTCTTTGAACAAATCTTTAATCCAAGTACACGTGTTGATCCTAAAGAAGCTTTAAATAGTGTAGCTAAGTAGGATTGTCCATTGATCTGAATGAGAATATATCATGGCAGCATGATATATTCTCATTTTTAAAAAGTATAAACGAAAATGGATTTCATTTTCTAAAAAGGTCAAACCATTAAGAGGGAAATATATGTTTACTAAAAAGAACAAACAAAAGAAATTTACATTAGTCCGTAAAAGAGTACCCTTTTTATTTATTTTACCTTGGATCATCGGCTTTATTGTTTTTACATTAGGACCTTTAGTTTTTTCATTAATCATGAGTCTATTTGATTGGCCAATTGCTGGCGAAGCGAAGTTCATTGGACTTGATAACTTTAAGAAGATGTTTACGGCTGATCCCCAGTTTTATGATTCGCTCGCAATCACCTTGAAGTTCGCATTAATATTTGTTCCATTAAACCTCTTTGTTGCTTTGGTGCTGGCGCTGCTTATTACGCAGCCAATCAAAGGGATTAAAGTATTCAGGACAATCTTCTATCTTCCGGCTGTTGTATCCGGTGTGGCAGTGTCCATTGTATGGGGTTGGATGTTTAACTCTGAGTATGGAGTTTTAAATTATATATTATCATTACTTGGTATAGAAGGACCAAACTGGCTGATTGATCCAAAGTGGGCTATTGTAACCATCGTGATTGCAAGTGCTTGGGGAGTCGGGACCATGATGTTAATTTTCTATACAGATATTAAAGGGATTCCACATGAAATGTATGAAGCTGCCTCCATTGATGGTGCAGGTCCGATCAGACAGTTCGTTAGCATAACAATTCCTACGATTACACCTACAATCCTATTTAATATCATCACTTCCGTTATTGCAGCATTGCAGCAATTAACGTTAGTGTTGCTATTAACAGGTGGCGGTCCATTAAAATCGACCTATTTCTACGGACTATTTGTCTACAACAATGCCTTTAAGCATCATGAACTCGGTTATGCCAGTGCAAATGCTTGGTTTATGTTTATCATCATCCTGATATTGACGATGATTATCTTTAAGTCATCCTCTGCATGGGTATTCTATGAGGCTGAAGTGAAAAAGGAAAGAAAAGGAAGGAAAAGAAAATGAAGATAACCCGAAAACATAAAATCATTGTTTATAGCATTCTTGTCCTCTTTTCTCTTTATTTCCTATTTCCGTTTATCTGGGCACTTATTACAGCACTAAAATCAGAAACAGAAGTATTTAGCTTTCCGCCCAAATTCGTTCCTGATGTACCACTAGTAAGTAATTTTATGGATGCTTGGAATAGCCAGCCATTTGGAACCTATTTTAAAAACTCAATGATAGTTACCGTGTTGACGACCATCGGTCAGATAATTTCCTGTTCCTTAGTTGCGTATGGTTTTGCACGGTATGACTTTAAATACAAGAATATTCTCTTTATGCTTCTGCTATCCACCATGATGATTCCGTGGGATGTTACGATGATCCCTCTTTATATGGAATTTAACATGTTTGGCTGGATCAATACGTTAAAACCACTGATCGTTCCTGCCTTCTTCGGATCAGCTTATAATATCTTTTTGCTAAGGCAGTTTTTAATGAACATTCCTAAAGATTTAGAAAATGCAGCGAGAATTGATGGAGCAAATGAGTTCCAAATCTTTTATAAAATTTTCTTACCTATCATGAAGGCTCCTCTAACTTTGATTGCTGTATTAAATATCATTTTGGTTTGGAATGACTACTTAGGTCCACTTATTTATTTAAATGACCAATCTAAATATACGATGGCACTTGGTTTAGCTTCATTCCAAGGTGTACATGAGCTTCAAATTATTCCAATTATGGCGATGACACTCGTTATGATTATCCCGCCAGTAATCGTTTTTGCCTTTGCACAGAAATACATTGTTGAAGGAATAAGCGGCTCTATCAAGTAATAAAGTTCGGAGGAAGAAAACATGCAACGTGAAATGAAGAGATGGGAAAATATCCATCTTACGGCACTTAACAGGCTACCGGCACATTCTGATTTTTACAGATACCGTGCATTTGATGAGGCATTACAATATAACAAAGAAAATAGTAAGGGATATACATCACTTGATGGTGAGTGGAAGTTTCTGTTTTTGGAAGCACCTGAATTTTCACCAGTCAACTTTGAAACGCAAGGATTCGCTATTGCAGATTTAGAAGATATCACGGTGCCCTCTTGCTGGCAATTAAAGGGTTATGGAAATATGCATTATACAGATGTGTTATATCCTTTTCCTATTAATCCACCATTTGTGCCTCAGGATAATCCAACAGGAATCTATTTCAAAGAAGTTTATTTGGAAGATATAAAGGAAGAAGAAAAAATTATTGTTAAATTTAACGGTGTAGATTCGGCCTTTGATCTCTATGTGAATGGTCATCATGCAGGCTATAGTAAAGGATCAAGAATGCCATCAGAGTTTGATCTAACTGAGTACGTTAGAAATGGAAAAAATAGATTTACAGTTAGAGTTTACCAGTTTTCAGATGGAACCTACTTAGAAGACCAGGATATGTGGTGGCTTTCAGGAATCTTTAGAAGTGTGGAACTCTATCGAATAAACAAAGATACGCTTCAAGATGTTTTCATTGAAACTTTGCCGGACGCAGATTTTAAAAATTTTACGTTAAAAGTAACCGGAAATTTTTTCACGAGTGAAATTCATTCAGTAAATGTGAAGCTTCTTCAAGGGGAGAATGTGGTAGATTCATTCCCAGTTGAAGTGGCTAATGGTGAATTCCAAGTGTTAAGAAAAATGACTGATCCATTATTATGGAATGCAGAGGAACCAAATCTCTATATTGCTGTTTTGGAGTATCAATTAACAGATGGAGAAAAAGAAGTTGTTCCGCTGCGATTTGGAGTAAGGTCAATCGATATCATTGATAATGAAATGAGAGTGAACGGAAAAAGAATCTTCTTTAATGGTGTGAATCGACATGATTTTAATCCGAGAATGGGCAGAACCGTAACCTATGAGGATATGCTTCAGGATGTCATCTTAATGAAGAAGCATAATATAAATGCTGTAAGAACCGCCCATTACCCAAATAATGATGTTTTTTATGATCTATGTGATGAGTATGGACTCTATGTGATTGATGAAGCAGATCTTGAGTGCCATGGCTTTGAAAACACAGGGAATTATAATTGGATCAGTGACAATGAGTTATGGGAAAAGCAGTATGTAGATCGTGCTGTTAGAATGGTCAAAAGGGATCGAAATCATCCAAGCGTCATTATTTGGTCCTTGGGCAATGAATCTGGTCAGGGAAGAAACTTCACAGCGATGTATCAAGCCATAAAAGAAATTGATTCTACAAGATTGGTACATTATGAAGGAGATCGTCACGCTGCTTATAGTGACTTGTATACCACGATGTACACGAGATTAAAGGCACTTGTAGAAATTGGGCAAGATTCTGAGGGTAAAAAGCCGCATATATTATGTGAATATGGCCATGCCATGGGTAATGGACCTGGCGGGCTGACAGAATATCAAGAAGTGATGAGGAAGTATCCACGATTACAGGGTGGATTCGTATGGGAATGGTATGACCATGGCATCGAACGTATAGACGATAATGGAAATACTTATTATTTATACGGTGGAAATTACGGGGATTTCCCTACAAATGGAAATTTCTGCATCGATGGACTCGTATTCCCAGACCGGACACCATCACCTGGACTAATTGAGTACAAGAAGGTTATTGAACCGATTGTGACTGAGGCGGTTGACCTAACTCAGCTCAAGATTAGAATAAAAAACAGGTACGATTTTAGAAACCTAGAAGGAATTCAGGTGACCATTAAGGTAGAATCCTTCACTCGTTTAATAGAAGAAAAGAATATTAATCTTCCATCTATTAACGCACAGGAAGAAATGGAATTAACGCTGCCAATTAATCTTGCAGAAGCCCTAAATTACGATAATGTCCGCATTAAATTAAGTTATTTTGAGCCGAATAGTACGCTTTATGCAAGTGAAGGTCATCTTATCACCAGTGAGAGTTTCTTGCTTGAAGCAACAGAGGTGAAGAAAATTGTACTGCCAGAAAACCAATTCAATCATGAAAACATCTCTATTGAAGAGAATCGAACACAACTCATTCTTGAAAATGATACGTTTAAAACTGTTTTCTCAAAATTTCGTGGAATTCTCGTTTCCTACCAACTAAATGGAGAAGAGATTATTCAGAAGGGGCCAGAGCTTACCCTCTGGAGAGCTGCCATTGACAATGATATGTATAAGAAAGACGATTGGATCAATAAGTACTTCCTGAAAAATGCAAAGGAACAACTATCGTCCTTCTCTTATCAAGTGAACGAAGGCTATGTAGATATTGAAATCATAAAATATTTATCCAGCGTGAATCAAGCATGGGCCTTTGAATTGTTTTACCAGTATCGGATCACTCAAAATGGGGTATTAAATCTCCAATTGAAAGGCAGTAAAGTTATTAGAGGGAAAGAAATACCTGAAATGCTGCCAAGAATAGGAATTACGTTGCATGTAAACAAAGATTATTATGATGTGACATGGTATGGCAGAGGCGATTCTGAAAGTTATCAGGATAGTAAGAGAAGCCAAAGTATTGGTCTTTATCGTAAAAAGGTAGAGGAAATGCACACGGATTATGTTTATCCACAGGAAAATGGTTCAAGATGTGATACTTCTTTCTTAGCTGTAACGAAGGGGAATCAATCCATCCTCTTTAACTTTAAAGAGACTAGGGATTTTACCATTCATGACTATGAAACAAGTGCATTAGAAGAAGCAACGCACCGTGGAAAAATTAAAAAGTCACCATTCAATATGTTAACCATTGATTATCGACAAAGCGGTCTGGGAAGTAATAGCTGTGGTGAGGAACAACTCCCAGCCTATCGAGTAGGAATAGAAGATTTTGAAATCGGGCTGGAAATAAGGAACGTTCATAAAGACGATATAGTAGAAGAAAGTAAATACTTTAGAGTTAGATAAAAAATTCAAAAGCAGGGGAAACCCTGCTTATTTGAAATATGTCCAGCTCCAGCGCCCAGCGGCTAGTTCAAATGACAAGGAGAAATAGGATGAATTTAGATATTAAAGAAATACCATTTTCCAGATTTGGCTCCTATTTTTGTGTCTCACAAGAAAAGGATTCTGTATATATTAGAGACGTGCATGGCGGCGATGACGCGCCATCCAAGCTTTTTCAAATCGATATCCTTAAATATGGGTTGGAACGGGAGTACGAAGTGCGTGCTTCAGAGGTATCCCTTTCCTTCTATTTAAAAGATCAATCGGAACGTGTCGCGGAAATCATCATTCCTGAGGAAGATGAACTCCATATCGAGGTGCAGGATGTAGAACTTAGGCTGCGAGCGACAAAAGGAAAATATGATTCTTTAATGGAATTGGAAGATGGAATGTACGAATACCACATCTATCCGAAGGAATTAAAATTAATGATCATGAATCTAAATGGTGATATGTCTGTTGATGCACCCTGGAATATTATCGGAAATGATTATATTGATATGCGCTTGAAAAATGGACATTTCGTGATCGAAAGCTATCGAACCGTTTATCATCAAAAGGAATACCTCCCTTTTAGCCAAGGAAAAGAACAAGTCGATGTGCTTTACAAAGAATGGTTTGATTCCATGAGAAAGGGCTATGATCAAACTGACTATCATTCCTCCTTGGAGAAGGCTTCTTATATTACATGGTCAAGCGTCGTACATCCGGATGGAGTCCTTAAGGATTATGCGATGTATATGTCTAAGCTGTGGATGTATAATATTTGGTCGTGGGATAACTGCTTTAACGCATTGAACTTAGGAGAAAGGTATCCAGAAATCGCCTATGCTCAATTAAAGATTTTCATGGACACACAAGATGAGTCGGGCGCTTATCCGGATTTTGTGAATGACAAATTTATTTCGTACAATTGTATAAAGCCGCCTATTTTTGCTTATGTCTATGAACAGTTAATGGAGCGAAATGATTACTTTAAGGACGAACAACGGTTAAGAAATGTGTATGAGTCTACAAAAAAAGTCATGAGCTATTATGAAAATTATCGTACTTTTCATGGCAGACTGCCACACTATAAACATGGGAATGATTCTGGATGGGATAATGCTTCCCTCTTTCATGCGGGGATGCCCGTGGAAGCACCAGACCTTGCTAGTTTTTTAATTCGCTCGTTTGATATCCTCTCCTCCTTTGCTGAAATTTTGGGAGAAGTCGATGCGGCAGGGAGATTTAAGAAGCAAGCAGACTCTTTATTTAACCTATTACTTGAGCGACTTTATGATGGTGATGGCTTTTATGGGCGAGTGGGCAAAAATAGTGAGAAAATCGCGATTAGAAGCAGCCTAATTCTAAGACTGCCAGTATTGATCGGTTATCGCTTTGATAAAACCATTATGGATAGCTTGGTGTCAGACCTTGAAATCAATTTTGAAACGAAATTTGGTCTCGCTACTGAGAGTGTAACAAGTAACTATTATCGGGAAAATGGGTATTGGCTCGGTCCTATCTGGGCGCCAGTTACGTACCTGTTTATCCATGCATTAAAGAAAAATGGCTACAAAGAGGTTGGAAATCGTCTTAGAGATAAGTTTTTAGACCTTACGCTTATAGGCGGGATGGCTGAAAACTTTGATCCACTAACAGGAAAAGGGTTAGTGGATACATCCTTCACATGGACTTCGAGTGTATTTTTACTGCTTTTAGAGAATCGGCTTAGGGGGGATTAAATGCAAAAGTATATGGGAGAAATCGCTCTTACGATTACAGCGATTATATGGGGAAGCGGATTTGTGGCAAGTAGCATCTCCTTGGAGTACTTTACACCCTATCAAATTTTAGCAGGGAGATTTTTAATAGGTGCCATTGTTTTAACCGTAATTTTCCATAAAAAGCTGAAAAATATAAATAAAAGTACTATGATAAAAGGGGCTGTACTAGGGATCTTTTTATATTTGGCCTTTGCACTTCAAACAGTAGGACTTCAATTTACGACACCTTCAAAAAATGCCTTCTTAACGGCTGTGAATGTCGTGATTGTTCCTTTTATTGCATTTGTTATATATAAACGGAAAATTGATATGTATGAACTAATGGGTGCTATTTTGGCTATGGTTGGTGTCGGCATATTATCACTTAAGCTCTCTGCTGAAATCAACATTGGGGATTTACTGACACTAGGCTGTGCTTTTGGATTTGCATTCCATATATTTTTTACTGCAAAATATGTAAAAGATTCAGACCCTGTCACATTAACGCTGATTCAAATGATGACAGCCGCGATAATCGGAGTCATCGTTGTTCTTTTCAGGGGAGAAACTTCCTTTGTTATTGAAAAGGAAGGAATGTTCTCACTGCTTTACCTGGGGATATTTTCAACAACGATCGCGTATCTATTGCAAACCGTTGCTCAAAAAATGATAACAGAAACAAAGGCTGCGATTATTCTTTCCACAGAATCGTTTTGGGGAATGGTATTTTCCGTTGCGATTTTGGATGAAGCTATGACCATTAAAATGGTGATTGGCGCCATTCTCATTCTTACTGCCATCATCATTTCAGAAACAAAAATGCCCTTTTTAAAAAAGAATAAACTTAAGGAAATAACCTAATTGAATAGGATTAGCAAGATAAAAAAACAAGTAGGCAGGGAGAAATAATGGCCACTATAAAAGATATAGCCAACTTAGCTAATGTTTCAATCACTACCGTATCAAGAGTATTAAATTACGATGATACATTAAATGTTTCACCGGAAACGAGAAAAAGAGTGTTTGAAGCGGCTGAGGAGTTAGCCTATGTGGTGATTCCGAAGAAGAAGCAAAAGAGTAAATGGAGAATAGGGTTATACGATTCTTTCTCACTCGAAGAAGAATTAATAGATACCTATTACTTGTCGATAAGGGTCGCCTTGGAAAAAAAGCTGAAAAGTAAAGGTATTGACTTTTTCAGAATTGACAAGGAAGGCAATGAGGAGAATCTTAAAAAAATTGATGGAATCTTATGCCTTGGGACCTTCAAAAAAAAGGATATTGAAAAAATCAAAAGTTTTCATAAACCTTGTGTCTTTGTTGATTCCAATCCAGACGAGTTTTATTATGATTCCGTTGTGATTGATTTCAATTCTGCCACCAGAAATGCTCTAAACTATTTAACTGAACTAGGTCATGAAAATATTGGCTTTATTGGTGGAGTAGAAACAGATATGTATGGGAATCGATTTAAAGATTTACGACAGGATGTTTTTGAAAATTATTTAAAAGAAAAAGATATTTTTAAAGAAGAATTAGTGAAAATTGGCGGATATGATCCGAAGGATGGTTACACCAATCTAAGAGAAATGTTAGGATCTGAGCCTAAACCGACGGCTGTTTTTGTTGCGAATGACACGATTGCGGTCGGCTGCTATAAAGCTGCTTATGAACTAGGGGTCAAAATTCCTGATGAACTAAGCATTGTTGGCTTTAATGATGTCGCTACAGCCCAATATATGGTTCCGCCTTTAACGACGGTTAAACTTTATACAGAAATCATGGGTGAAACAGCTGTTGACTTACTGATTGAAAGGCTCTCCTCAAAAAGGGAAGTCAGCAAAAAAATAACGATCAATACGAAGTTAATTGTAAGAGAAAGTGCTTCAGCACCTCAAAAGAAATAAAGTTAAATTGGGGTGCTGGGACACACCTCTTTTTTTCATTTCCACATTTTGCTTTACAAGGTGGAGAAAACTTTGAAAATACTTGCAACTAAAATAAAAAACCTTTCATTTCGAAGCATTCGTACAAAAATGGTGCTGTTTTTCCTCATTGTTGCCCTGTTTCCATTACTGTTATTTGGATTCCTATCTTATGGAAAGTCCTCTGAAATTGTGAATAAACAATTTAATGATTATGAGCAATTTGCTGTTTCTCAACTTGATAAACAAATCGAAAATATATTTGAGCAGATGTATGTTGTTTCGAAAGATATTAATCAGTATTTATCGGATCCAACCTTGGTGATCTTACAGGAAGAAATCCCGAGAACGTATACTGGATTTATTGAAATCAAAAACTTTGAAAGATATATAGAGGCACATAAAACGTATGACACAAAGGGAATCTATTTAATTACCAATACAGGTTATTATTATGGAAATATTCGCTTGGATATACATAAGCTCTTTCAAAAGCCATTTTGGAAAGAGATTAATAGCTTAAAAGAAGGAGATCTCTGGATAGGGTTTTATAATACTGACCATTATTACACTGGAAAAAAAGATGAAAAAATTATCGGACTTGTTTTTCCAATTGAAAGTGATTTTGGGGTATTGAAGGGAAGTAAACTGTTAGTTGAAACAAATGCGGAGGAGCTGTTCTCTTATATTGGTTTTCTAGAAAATGATCTCCACGCTTCTATCACTCTTAAAAATGGTAAGAACCAGGTGGTCTATAAGACAAAAAATGCTCCGAAGGAATTGACAACAGATATTATCTGGAACAACCATTTTGATGCCTATGGATGGGATATCCATGTTCGCATACCTCAAGTGTATTATTATCAATCATCAAATGTGATATTACGTTATACGATAGCGGCTATTTTATTTTCAATCATCCTTGTATCCGTGCTCGCTTTCTTATTTTCTGTTCCGCTTACGAAGGGAATTAAAAGTCTAAATTCCTCGATGAAGAGAGTCAGTGAAGGAAACTTAGATACACAAATAACCGTTGCTTCTAATGATGAATTAGGAATTTTATCTCAAAGCTTTAATGTTATGGCCAATCAAATTAAGGAATTAATCGAGAAAATTAGCATGACAGAACGTTTAAAAAGACAAGCAGAATTAAAGGCGTTTCATTATCAAATAAACCCTCATTTATTATTTAACACCTTAAACTCGATCCAATGGAAGGCAAGGATCTTAGGTGCAAAAGAAGTTCAAGAGATGATCTACCATTTAACAGAGGTCCTGCATGAAAATTTAAATTTTGCTGATGAGTTAATTCCGTTAAAAAAGGAACTACAGACGATCAAACATTATTTGAAGGTTCAAGAGATACGTTATGGCCAAACATTTGAATATATAGAGAATATTCATTCGGAATGCTTGGACTATTTAATCCCTAGGATGACACTCCAGCCATTGTTTGAAAATATCTTTTTCCATGCATTTGAAGATGGCGAAGGAAGTATTGAACTAGTGGTTACCGTTAAACCTGAATATCTAGAACTTACCTTAGCTGATAACGGCAAAGGAATGAATGAAGAATCCATTGAAAAGCTTCTTAACCCGAATCACCATGGTGGAAATGGGAGGGGAATTGGTGTTTATAATGTCGACCAACGAATAAGGCTTCACTTTGGAAATGAGTACGGCTTATCAATCGAATCAGTTGTGGGTGTAAAAACAATCTTTAGCATTAAATGGCCGAAAAGGAGATAACGTTGATGATAAAGGTATTAATTGCAGATGATGAACTCATTGTTAGAAAAGGATTAATCGCAACGGTAGATTGGGAGAAATTTGGCATGGAGGTAATTGCTGATGCACCTAATGGACAAAAAGCTTGGGAGCTCTTTCAACAGCATTGCCCCGAGGTAGTCATAACCGATATTGTCATGCCTGAAATGAATGGAATTGAGCTTGCTAGAAACATAAAACAGACTTCCCCAACTACCAAAATATTATTATTAAGCTGCCATCGAGACTTCACTTTTGCACAGGAGGGGATGAATATTGGTGCTTCTGGTTATATTTTGAAAACGGCCTTTGAAGACCAACAATTTGAAGAATACCTTGCACGCATTGAAAATGAAATTAATCATACCAATATCCAAAATTCCTATGATTCATCCTATCTAGCAAAGGAATTCTATGAATGGTTATGTGACTTTGAAAATTCTTTTCCTAAGCTAGTACGGGAGCTGTTTTCTAATGAGTGGAATTGGATGGAGAATCCTTATTATATTTATTTAATTACCGGACTAAATAGCAGCGAGTTTTTTCAGAAGAAGCTGTCTTATGGGGAAACGCAATTGGCTTTGATTCCTTGCGGGCATGATCAAGCCTTTATTTTTATCCAAGAAAAGTCAAAAGCAGATTTTGAACATCTTCTAGTTGAGGCAAGAAGTATAGGAACCTCTATTCGTTGGAAGGATCACGGCCCAAATCGAGGAATGAATGAATGGATGGATGGAGTGACAAATCTTTTTCGCAGGTTCAAATTTGAAAAACAATTTAAGGTTTCGATGGAGGAGTGGCCATTGCCCATTCGCAAGGCTGTTCAAATCATGATCCAAGATTTAGATCAATCTTTTTCATCTAGCTATATTGCAAATGAAGTGGGCTTAAGCCGAAGCCATTTTAGCACCATGTTTAAAAAGACAGTTGGAGAAAGCTTTATTACCTTTATAGAAAAGCTAAAAGTCAAAGCGGCGTGTGAACTTCTGGAGAATACTTCGCTTCCTTTACAAGATATTGGTGAAAAAATAGGCATTCAGGATGGAAAATATTTTAGCAAATGGTTTAAAAAATGCATGGGTAGAACACCATCGGAATATCGACAGAACAAAAAGCAGAATGAAAGCAAACAAATTTCCTATGATTCATTATTTCACAAGGATTCAAACAATAGTACAAAAAGAATAAGATGATAGTAAGTTCTAGACCGCTTTCATTCAAGTTATAATGAAAGCGGTTTCTACTATATTGAAAGAAAAAAGAGGAACTAGTGATGGAGAAATTCAGGATGAGTTTTCTGGCACTCATTTTAGTGTTTGTTATGGCTGCCTGCTCAGATAATCAATCAAACAGTAGGGCTGATCAAACAAGGAAGGAGAGTAAAGAAAAAATAGTGCTTCGGTTTGCAACTTGGGATTCAGGAGAAGCACTAAAAATACAAGAGGCGATTGCTACAAAATTTGAAGAAAAACATCCATTTATAGAGGTGCAGATGGAAGCATATGGGGATGAATTTGACCAAAAATTGACTGCAGCATTTGGTGCGAAAAATCCTCCTGATGTTATGTATATGTGGAACTTTTCAGCCTATTTTCAATCACTCGAACCACTTGAGAATTTTATTAAAAGAGATCCCACTATCGACTTGAATGATTTTTACCAAGGTCTCTTTAATTATTCGACTATGTATCGAAAACTGTATGGTATGCCAGCCGGTTTTACAACAAGGGTGGTTTATTATAACAAGGATTTATTTGATGCTGCTCATGTCCCCTACCCAAAGGATGGCTGGACATGGGATGACTTTAAAAGTGTGGCAAAGCAATTATCTAATCCTGCTATCAATCAGTATGGATTCGGAGTAAGACCAGAACCAGATACGTATGACCTCCAAGGCATTGTCTGGAGTAATGGCTCAAGCTTCATTAGTGAGGATGGAAAGAAAATCGATAGCTATATGAATAGCCCAGAAACCATTGAATCGATAGAAATGTTTGCAGATATGGTTAAGGGAAAAAGCGCAGTGCTGGTTGGCGGTAAGAATCAACAAAGTGGTGAAGAGGTTTTTAAGGAAGGCAAGATTGCCATGTGGGAAAGCGGAATTTGGCCATTGGAGGAGTTTAAAAAAGCTAAGGTAAACTTTGGAACAGTAGAAATGCCTGCATTTAAAGGAAAACAAGTAAGAGGTGTTATTTCTTCTTCAGCAATTTCAATTGCGAAGGATTCAAAAAACAAAGATCTAGCATGGGAATTTGTGAAATTTTACTCCTCCCCAGAAGCAATAAAGATGAGAACAGCAGATTTACCTGTCCGTATTAGCATGGTGAAAGAGTTGAAAACAGATCAAGACCCATTAATTGGACCATTCTACAAAATGCTAGAGCGATCAAATGCTACACCAGCGTATCTACTGACTAAAAATTGGGATGAAATCAATCGAAATTTATCGTCAGCAATAAATGCCATCATGCTGGAACAGGATGCCAAAGAATTATTGAATAAATCCGTTTTGGATTCAGAGAAATATATGGGGCAGTAAAAAGCCAAAAAGGGTTTAACGATTTTCTACTATAGATTAAATCAACTTTTATCAGGAGGTATTAAGATGATAACTCAAGATTATTTCGGTTTAGAGGATAAGGTATGTGTTGTAACAGGAGGGGCATCAGGGATTGGACTAGCTGCTGTAACACTTTTAGCTGAAGTTGGTGCTAAGGTGATTATGGTAGATATTAATCAAGAAAACGGTCAAAAGGCCGTAGCTGAATTACAGAGGAAAGAATATAGGGTGGAATTCTTACAATGTGATGTAAGTAATGGAAACGATTGTATCGCCGTAAGAGATCATATCGAAGAAAAATACGGTACCATCGATGTCCTTTTTAACAATGCGGGTGTGATTAGAAGAAAAACGGTTGTTGATTTGGAAGAGTCGGATTGGGATTTAGTCATTGATGTCTCCTTAAAAGGAATTTATCTCCTATCTAAATATTTAATTCCTCTTATGGCTAGCGGCGGCGGTGGAAGTATCATTAATACCGGCTCTGGATGGGGAATAAAAGGTGGAGATCAGGCAGCTGCTTATTGTGCTGCCAAAGCTGGAGTAGTGAATTTAACTAAGGCGATGGCAATTGATCATGGCCCGCAAAATATTCGTGTGAACTGTATTTGTCCAGGCGATACCGATACTCCGTTATTACGGGATGAAGCCAAGCAATTACAGTTGAAAGAGGATGATTTTTTAGTATCCTCCGCTAAAGGCAGACCATTAGAAAGACTTGGAACGCCAAGGGATATTGCCAAAGGAGTTTTATTCCTTGCAAGTGACTTGTCAGAATGGGTAACAGGTACAGATTTAATTGTTGATGGCGGCGGTTTAGCTTAATTTTTTGCAAAATTGGGAATTTTAATACTTACTATTCAACCTACAAGGAGGTAATTTTTATGTCACAAAAGGTACACCCTTATATTCCGAACATGGTGCCAGAAGTACAAGCGGAGATGCTAAAGGTGATTGGCGCTGAATCCATTATGGAATTATACTCAGGCATCCCGGAGGAGCTGCAGCTTAAAGAAGATCTAAAACTGCCGCCAGCATTAACGGAGTACGAGCTTAGACGCCACATTGAAGGAATCCTAAATAAGAATACAAGTGCAAAGGAATATTTAAATTTCCTAGGAGCCGGTTGCTGGCAGCACTTTATCCCAGCAGTTTGTGATGAAATTAATCAGCGTTCAGAATTTTTAACAGCCTATGCAGGGGAACCATACGAGGACCATGGACGTTTTCAGGCACTTTATGAGTATCAAAGTTTACTAGCTGAATTAGTAGATATGGATGTTGTGAATGTTCCAACCTTTGATTGGGGGCAGGCGGCAGCTACATCAATTAGAATGGCAGCCCGTATTACCGGGAGGAAAAAAGTGTTATTAGCCAAAACCGTTGCACCAGAACGGAGCAAAATTATCATCAACTACGGAACTCCGGAATTAGAATTTGAATTAGTTCAATTTGATACGAAATCAGGGGCAATGGACTTAGGAGACTTAAAAGAAAAATTAACAGAAGAAGTTGCCGCCCTATATTTTGAAAATCCATCCTACCTTGGATTTATTGAGGCTAAAGGAAAAGAGATTTCTAATCTATTAAAGGAAAACAAAACACTGATGGTAGTTGGGGTCGACCCTATCTCCCTTGGTGTACTGGCACCACCAAGTCATTATGGGGCTGATATTGTATGTGGAGACCTGCAGCCCCTTGGTATGCATATGAATTACAGCGGCGGGCAGGCAGGCTTCATTGCCTCACATAATGATGTGAAAGTTGTCAGTGAGTATCCATCCCGATTGTTTGGTATTGTCCCTACGGTGAAAGAAGGAGAATACGGCTTTGGTGATGTGGCATATGAACGGACCTCATTTGCTCAAAGGGAAAATGGAAAAGAATCCGTTGGAACGCAGACAGCATTATGGGGCATCACAGCTGGAGTCTATTTAGCCTTACTTGGCCCAAATGGTATGCAGGAAGTAGGCCAAACCATTATGCAAAATAGCCAGTATGCTGCTCAAGAATTGAATAAAATTGCTGCTGTAACAGGTTCACGTTTACATTCATCATTTTTTAAAGAGTTTATCGTCGATTTTAATAAAACAGGCTATTCGGTTGAACAAATTAATCAAAGACTGATAGAAAAGAAGATTTTTGGAGGAAAGGACCTCTCACTTGAGTTCCCTGAGTTTGGTCAATCTGCATTATTTTGTGTAACAGAGGTTCATACGAAAGAAGATATTGACCATTTAGTTCAAGCCATTAAGGATATTTTAGCGTAATAATCGAAAGAAGAGAGGAGCATTCAGACATGAAAAGGATTCAACGAACAAGCAAGACACGGGATTTTCACCAAGCAAAATGGAATGAACCGATTATTTTTGAACTCCATCAGCCAGGGGAAAAGGGCGTGGATCTGCCGCCAGTAAACAAGGAAATTGCATCAGCTGTAGGAGATGGAACATCGGCTATTCCAGCAGCGATGCAGAGAAAGAGGAAGCCCAATCTCCCTGAAATTGGTCAAGCACGGGTATTAAGACATTATCTAAGACTTTCGCAAGAAACCCTTGGTTCGGATTTTAATGTGGAAATTGGACAGGGAACCTGTACGATGAAGTACATTCCAAGAATAAACGAATTATTAATTCGTGATCCGAAAATGATGGAGCTTCATCCATTACAGAATGAAGATACCGTTCAAGGAATGCTTGAGATTTTCTACAAGCTGGACTTATGTATGAGAGAAATTTCTGGGATGGATTATTTCTCCTTCCAGCCAAGCAGTGGAACGCAAGCACTGTTTGCGATGGCATCAATCGTAAGAAAATACCATGAACAAAAAGGCGAAGGGGATCAGCGGGATGAAATCATTACGACGATTTTCTCTCACCCATCGCAGGCGGCAACGGCAGCTGTAAAAGGCTATAAAATTATTACCCTGCACCCAGATGAGAATGGCTTTCCTGATATTGAAAAATTAAAAGCCGCAGTTTCGGAGAGAACGGCAGGCTTTGTTGTGGCAAACCCTGAAGATACAGGCATCTTTAATCCAAAAATAAAAGAGTTTACAGATATTGTTCACCAGGCAGGCGGACTTTGCTTTTACGATCAGGCGAATGCGAATGGCCTCTTAGGAATCACAAGAGCAAAAGAAGCAGGCTTTGATATGTGTTTCTTTAATCTTCACAAAACCTTTGCTGCCCCGCATATGTGCGGCGGACCGGCTACTGGAGCACTTGGGGTGACATCAGCATTGAAAGAGTTCTTACCGGCACCAATTGTTGAGTATCATGAGGGCAAATTTTCACTCCAACACGATTTAGAGCATTCAATTGGTAAGGTTCGCTCTTTCCATGGTGTAGCTCAAACGGTATTGCGTGCCTATGCCTGGATTCGTGCACTTGGAGCTGGCGGCCTTAAGGAAGTAGCCAAAACTGCCGTGTTAAATAATAACTATATGTATCACAAGGTTTTAGCAATTCGCGGGGCGGGTGCGCCATATGTCAAAGGACATCGCCTTGAGCAGGTCCGTTATAGCTGGGAGCAGTTAACAAAGGAAACCGGGGTAACAACAGAGGATATTCAGTTAAGAATGACTGATTTTGGCCTCCATTACTGGACTAGTCACCATCCTTATATCGTGAAACAACCATTTACCCTTGAGCCGACAGAGTCTTATTCAAAAGAGGATTTAGATGAATATATCTATGCACTAGAGCAAATATCCAAGGAAGCATATGAAAACCCCGAAATCGTCAAAAGTGCCCCGCATAATAGTACAATACACAAAATGGACGAGCAAGATTATTTGGATCATCCAGAGAAGTGGTGCATCACCTGGAGAACTTATTTAAAAAAACAGAAGCATATAAACTAGTTAAATAGTAAGTACAGCATTTTTTACAAAAATAGGGGGCCAAAAAATGAAAAAGTACATGTCGATTATGCTAGTAATGATTTTGTTAATGCTATCCGCGTGTTCCAATAATACAGCGGGGAATGAAGATAAAACGGGAGATTCAAAAAATCCAGCAGGGACGATCACCGTATGGGGATGGGATGTTGCCGCAGCAACTATGGAAGCGGCAGTTGAGGGATTTCAGAAAAAATATCCTGATGTAATCGTTACGGTAGAGGATTTTAATAGCTCCGATTTATACGATAAGGTGACAGTGGGTCTGGCAGCAAGAGGTTCAGGATTACCAGATGTTGTGTTAATGGAGGATGAACGAATTCCTGGATATCTGCACCAATTTCCTGAAGGATTTGTAAATTTGGGCAAGCTTGGATATGACCAATATAAAGATTCATTCAATCCAGCTAAGGTTGCCGCTGTTCAGAATAAAGACGGAGATATCATCGCAGCTCCATGGGACATTGGTCCAGCAGGAATGTTCTATCGAGTAGATTTCTTTGAAAAGGCCAATATTGATCCAAATTCCATCCAAACATGGGATGACTACATTGCAGCAGGGAAGAAGATTAAAGAAGCTACTGGTGCACAGCTATTACCAATTGACATTCCCAACTATGATGGTGTCTTTCAAATGATGATGCAGCAGCAAGGACTTTCATATTTTGATAAGGAAGAGAAAATCACCTTGCAATCGAAGGAAGCAATTCAAGCCATGGAAGTAATCAATAGGCTTCATGAAGAGGATTTAATCCTAAACAATAAAGGTTGGGATGGTATTGTAACCGCAACAGTAAATGGAAGTGTTGCCACCGTTCCTTATGGTGTCTGGTATGCTGGTACTATCATGGACCAAGCACCAGATTTAAAAGGGAAATGGGATGTATTTTATCTGCCAGGCTTTGAAGCAGGCGGTTCAAGATATGCGAACGTAGGAGGATCATCCGTGTTGATCCCTTCATCAAGTAAAAATCAATCTGCTGCCTATGCCTTTGTAGAATTCTTTACAACAGATCAAGAATCCCAACTGTTAGGTTTTGAAAAATATGGGCTTTTTCCATCCTTAAAGGAAACGTATAGCAATCCAATATTTACTTCTAATAGCGAGTACTTTAATAATAGTCCCATTTTCAAAAAGTTTGCTGATATTGTTGATCAAGTGCCACAAATTAACGTAAACGAAAACTTTGCAAAAGCAACCAGTCTTACGAGTCATGCACAAGCAGCTATTTTACTTGAAAACAAGTCGGTTGAATCTGGATTAAAAGATGCAGAGGAACAATTAAAAAATGAAATAAAAAAATAGATTTTTAGAAAGTTAGAGGGCTGAGTGTTCCAAAATTTCTCAGCTCTCTTATTCTAAAATCCTAAGAAGTAAGGATGGTGGCTCGGTTGGAGCAAACAGAAAAGGTTGTAAATACGAAAACAAACTTTCGAGTCAAAGAGAGAAAAAGTTTATTAACTCCTAAAAATGTTCCATATGTTTTTATCGCGCCAGCAGTGCTGCTAATTTTGATTTTTACCGTTTATCCCGTAATTTTTTCATTTATCTTAAGCTTTCAAGAGGTACGTGGGCTGGAGAAATCATTTGTGGGTTTTGCCAATTACTCTCGATTATTCCAAGATCCCGTTTTCTATAAATCTCTTTTAAATACCTTTCAAATATTGATTGTCCAAGTTCCAATCATGCTCTTTCTCTCTTTACTGATTGCAGTGGGGCTCCACTCATCTATGTTAAAAGGAAAGGCGTTTTTTCGAATCTCTTACTTTATGCCTGCAATCACAGCGCTTGTTGCAGCGTCGATTGTTTTTATGATCCTATTAGATGAGCATTTCGGTCTCGTCAACTATTTATTATCATTCGTCGGTGTGGAAGCCATCCCATGGTTAACAACTCCATTTTGGGCGAAGGTCTCTGTCATCCTTGTTATGACTTGGAGATGGACAGGATATAATATGGTGATTTTTTTAGCTGGTTTGCAAAATATTCCATCTGAATTATATGAAGCAGCAAGTATTGATGGGGCAAGTAAAGTAAAGCAATTTTTTATGATAACGATTCCCCAATTGAAACCTGTATTTATTTTTACAGTTGTCATGTCAACCATTGGTACCCTTCAGCTATTTGATGAGCCGTTTATTTTGACACAAGGGGGACCAAATAATGCCACGATGACAATTACACTTTATTTATATGAAGCAGGCTTTAAATTCTTTGACTTTGGTTATGCATCAGCGATTGCTTATGTTCTTGTCATAATCACAGCAATCATTTCATGGGTTCAGATGAAATTGGTAGGTGATGAATAATGATACATTCTAAGAAAATATCCTCGAAAATAGGGATTTATTGTTTATTAATCGCTGGTGTGGTCTTATCGATTGCTCCATTTTATTGGATGCTTGTCGGTTCTACCCTGCCGTCAGGAGAGATTTTTCGTTTACCTCCTAAACTTCTTCCAGGGGATTACTTAGCAAAGAACTTTCAATCTCTGAATGAATCATTAGGTTTTGCCAAAATATTTTGGAATTCACTCTTTATTGCTCTCGTTTATACATTGATTAGCACACTCATTAGTTCAATGGCCGGCTACGCATTTGCAAAATTTAAATTTAAGGGTAAGAACTTGTTCTTTTTCATTATTTTATGCACATTAATGATTCCTTCTCAGGTGACATTGATTCCATTGTTTGAAATGATGGTTACCTTTAATTGGTTAAATACGTATCAAGCGATTATTTTACCGACGCTGGCTTCTCCTTTTGCGATTTATTTAATGAGGCAGAATATGAAGTCGGTTCCAGACTCGATTATTGAGGCATCCAGAGTGGATGGGGCAGGGGAATTAAAAATATTCTTCACGGTTATTTTACCTGTAACAAGGCCTGCAATGGCTGCCGTTGCTATTTTTCTTTTTATGTCACAATGGAATAGCTTACTCTGGCCGCTTATTACCTTAAATTCGAAAGAAATGTTTACTTTGCCTGTTGCGTTATCCAGTTTAATCGGAATGGCGCGTATTGATTATGGACAGTTAATGTTAGGAACTACCTTATCTACGGTCCCAATTATGATCTTTTTCCTATTGCTGCAAAAGCATTTTATTTCTGGGATTTTAGGTGGAGCGGTTAAAGAATAACAGGGGAGTTAAGGAATTAGAACACAAGCGCCCAGCGACAAGTTTATGTCGCTGGGCGTTTTATTATTTGGATTCTGCCGCTTTTTTTTCTTTGAATTCTGCTTTGATTTGGGCTAATGTATCCTTGTCCGTAATCAGTTTTAACGCGGTTAGTGCGAGTGCTTTAGCACCCGTGATTAGAGCTTGGTCTCCTTTAGGGGAGGCTGCTGCTTCTCTAAATGGTACCGTATGCGGAATAAGGTCGCTTGCACCAATTTTAATATAGGGATGAATCGTAGGGACAACCTGGCTGATGTTCCCTGCATCTGTTGAGCCGATGCCTTTGTCACCAGAATCAACCACGGTTTCACCTAATTCTTCTACAACTTCCTTAAATACTGCATCATAACTGCTATTTAATAGAAGGTTATCGACTTCATTTTGGAAGGCAATGACGTTCAACTTTGCCCCTGTGGCTAATGCCGCACCTTCTGCAACAGCTTTTACTCGTTGTGTAACTTCGTTCAAACCAGCCCTTGTAGATGCACGGATGAAAAATCTAGCTTTTGCATATTCAGGGATAATGTTCGGTGCATCCCCGCCATGTGTGATGATTCCATGAATGCGCACATCGTCTTTAAGTTGCTGTCTTAACGCGTTGATTCCATTAAACAGCTGAATCACCGCATCTAATGCATTAATTCCTTCATGAGGGGAAGCGGCAGCATGTGCCGGCTTTCCGATAAACTCGAAGTCCAGCGGATCGACTGCTAGAGATGAACTGGTTAGACGTGTCTCACTATTCGGGTGGATCATAAGTGCGGCGTCAATCCCGTTCACTAGTCCATGCTTAACAAAGCTGCCTTTTGCGCTGCCGTTTGGACCGCCTTCTTCGGCAGGAGTACCGAAAACAACTGCTTCTCCGCCTGTTTCTGCTAAAATCTTGCTCACTGCAATCGCTGCAGCCACGCTAGTAATACCAATAATATTATGGCCGCATGCATGTCCCAAACCAGGAAGGGCGTCATATTCAGCTAGAAATGCAATAGAGGGACCTGGTTTATCTGATTTTTTACGAGCTACAAATGATGTTTCATGTCCTGCAACACCCTTTTCAACCTCAAATCCTTCTTTTAAAAGAATGTCTGTTAGCAGGGAAGATGCAAAAAATTCCTCGTTGCCGATTTCAGGGTTTTCATGAATTCTATGGCTGGTTGAAAGGTAAAGCTCGTTATTGTTTTCCACATTTTCAACAATGGTTTCTTTTAACGCTGCAAATAACTTAACTAGACTTGTCATCATTCTTCTCCTCCTTTTTTAAAGATCTACCAACCTATATTGCTAAGTGGTACGAATGTTGGAATCATGTTGCCCTTGTACTCTTTTTCAATAAATTTAGCTGTATCTTCAGATTGGTAAAGCTCTACTAATCTCTTGTATGTTTTGTTGTCTTTGTCTTTTGCTTGGACCGCAATAATATTCAGGTAAGGAGTAGCTGTTTCGCTTTCATGGAAAATCGCATCATCTAATGGGCTAAGACCTGCATCACCAGCAATTCCGTTATTGATTACAGAAGCGGCTACGTCTGGCAATGCTCTTGGTGTTTGCGCTGGTACAACTGGAACAAATTCAATGTTTTTAGGGTTAGCTTTGATTTGCGTAAGATCGCCATTTGGATCAAAATCTTCTGGTAATTCGATGAGCCCAGCTTCTTGAAGAAGTAATAAGGCACGGCCTTGATTGGATGCATCGTTCGGAAGCGCAATTTTTGCACCATCTGGAATGTCTTTAACATCTTTGTATTTCTCAGAGTAAATTCCCATTGGAGCAAGGACAGTAGTCGCGATTGGCACTAAGTCTAATTTGTGTTCTTTAATAAATACATCAAAATACGCGACAGTTTGGAATGCATTAACATCTATTTCGCCTTCTGCAAGAGCTGTGTTGGGAGCAACGTAATCGGAGAATGAAACGATTTCGATATTGATTCCCTCTTTTTCTGCTTTTTTCGCTACAAAATCCCAAATACGTGTATCGGTTCCGCTAACACCAAGCTTAACGGTAGTTGATTCTTTACCCTCGGATGTTTTTTCAGAACAGGCTGCACTAATGATCGCCAATGTAATAATAATGATGGATAGTAATAGTTTTTTCATGTTATTTTCCTCCTAGGTTATCTTCTTCTAATTTTTTTTGCTGCTATATTTCCTAATGACTGCAGGCCTTGAACCATTACAATCAGAATTGCTACTGTAATCATCATCGTGACTGTATCAAAACGCTGGTAACCATATGTAATGGCTAAATCTCCAATCCCGCCGCCGCCGACTGCGCCAGCCATTGCCGATGCTCCAACTAGACCGATGGTGGCAATCGTAAGAGCTAAAACAAGTGAACTTAGTGCTTCAGGAATAAGAAATTTGAAAATAATTTGTCCTGGGGTTGCGCCCATTGCCTCTGCTGCTTCAATTACACCTGGATCTACTTCTAGCAAAGAATTTTCTATCAATCTTGCAATATAGGGACCGGCATAGAATACCAGAGGGACAACTGCCGCGGCCGTACCAATCGATGTACCGACAATTAATCTTGTGACCGGAATCATGGCTACTAATAAAATAATGAACGGTACGGATCGGAAAATGTTAATGATCCCATTCAAGACGGTAAAGAACGGCAAATTCTGAAGCAGATGACCTTTCCGTGTTACGACTAACAATATTCCCAACGGCAGACCAAGGATGGTTGAGAACAAGAGCGAGAAGGCGACCATTTGGATGGTCTCGATTAAGGCAGAAATGATTTGCTCTGAATTAACTAGCATGTGCTACCACTTCCTTTATGCTGATATTCTTCTGGTTGATATACGTTAACGCGCGGATGACTTCTTTGTCAGATCCCTGGAACTCAACAATGAGGTTTCCAAAAGGAGTTCCTTGAAGCTCGGTAATATTGCCGAACAAGACATTAATATGAATATCAAACTGTTTAGCTAGTTGTGATAATAACGGCTGTCCCGCGGTGCTGCCAACAAAATTAATTCGGAAAATCCTCTGCATTCCATCATGCTTTTGAATGATTTCTTTAATAGAATCAGGCAGCTGGTCATTCATGACTGTGCTAACAAAATTTTTGGCTGTCTGTGTTTTTGGTGCTGAGAAGACGTCAAACACTGTTCCTTCTTCAATAATTTTTCCTGCTTCGATAACGGCCACCCGGTCACATATTTCTCTAATTACTGCCATCTCGTGCGTGATGATTAGAATTGTGATGTTGTATTCGTTATTGATTTTTTTCAACAGCTGTAAAATCGAGCTGGTTGTCTGTGGGTCGAGAGCAGAGGTTGCCTCGTCGCACAGTAGAATGGAAGGCTGTGTGGCCAATGCTCTGGCAATGCCAACACGCTGCTTTTGTCCGCCTGAAAGCTGGTCAGGATAATAGTCCGCTTTGTCGGCTAATCCGACAAATTCTAGTAGCTCTTGCACCCTTTTTTTGACCGCATCCTTAGGAACTTTGGCTAGCGTAAGGGGCATTGCCACGTTGGCAAATACCGTTTTTGAGTTTAATAGATTAAAGTGTTGAAAAACCATCCCAATATTTTTCTTAATCTCACGTACTTTTTTGACGGACATGGAAGTGAGGTCATGGCCATCGACGATTACACTGCCTGAGGTCGGACGCTCTAGTAAGTTTACACAGCGGATAAGCGAACTTTTCCCAGCACCGCTAAACCCAATCACTCCGAAAATCTCTCCCTTATTAATCTTCAAATCAATTCCGTTCAACGCGGCAACCTGCTGCCCGCCACTTTCATAAACCTTTTTAAGATTCTGAAATTCGATCATGTGTATCTCTCCTTTTTTACTAAATAAAAAACCCTCTTCTTGAGAATAAGAAGAGGGCATGCCGATGCAAAGCAATAGCAAAAAAACTCTTCTTATCTCCCAAGCCTGCTGCTTGCTGGATTTGGCACAGTCCCCATTGGGTTCCGCTGCCGAGGTGTCATAGGGCCAGTCCCTCAACCTCTCTGGATAAGAAATATTATTCAGTTAAAAATAAAAAACCTCTTCTTGTAAAAGAAGAGGGCGAATTGAAATAATCATAGGTCCTCTTCTTATCTATCAAGTCACACTTGCTGGATTTGGCACAGAATCAGAATTCCGCTGCCGAGGTGTCATAGGGCCAGTCCCTCAACCTCTCTTGATAAGAAGTATTTTTACTTTATTCATTTTTTGAACTTGTTAATTAATTTACTGTAGGAAAATTGAATTGTCAAATACTTTTATTAACATAATATTTAACAACAGGAATGTAAAACGCTTCCAATTCCTACTTATAGGCGTTTTGGAGAAAAAATAAATTTTTTTATCGCAGCCTCCATAAATAGAAAAAGAGAGCGGTAAACTCGCTCTCTTCTAGAATCTAAATTCATCTACCTTCTTTTAACTAAACAAAGTACCCCTTGGATGATTAATACAAAAGAGAATAAAAGGATAGCTAGAACACCAATAAGGATTACGAATGGACTCAGCGGTGCAAGAATTCCAGTTAACGGTACTCTTAATAAGGCAAAACCAGCAATAATACAGGCTAAATACAAAAATGGACTGTGGTTTAGTACACTCATCGGTATAGCTCACTCCTTTCTGGGGATTACTTAATCGTATTCACCAGAGAGGCAAGATATTTACTAGTATAATTAATCAGGACAAAGATACTATGAATTTGGAATATTATTCACAAAACTCATCCCCATTACTGTGAGTAAAGTGCCATCTTAAAGATGATGGGAACATTTGTGAGTAGTTGAGGACGAAGTTGGATAGGATAACATTTAATTCGTTGTATTGAAGGGGAACTATCATGTGGATCTTAGTGGTATTTATTTTCTTTATTTTCCTTGATGTTATCGCTCTTCTTGTCCCAAAAAGATTGAGCAGTATCGAACTTTATACAACCAATCTCTTTGCGTTAGTATTTGGAATCAATGTCGATATGGTCCTGAATTTTAAGTACCACTTATATGGATATTTTGGAAAAGGGTTTCAATGGCTAGGGTTTGTGGGAGAATTTCTATACTTTATTCCTGTTAGTATATTGTTTTTAAACTATTATCCTTTAAATGGAACCAATCAAAACAAATCTCTTTATATCCTAGCATGGTCATTAGTCTCGGTAATTATTGAGTATCTCATAGAAAAAACTCACTTCTTTAACTATACAGGATGGAAGCTATGGTACTCGGCTTGCCTATATCCATTAATTTTTCTAATTCTGGTTTCCCATTTAAGAATAGTTAAGAGATTAATAAGAAAATCTACGTGACCGACACAAATAAAAATGGAATCGGTCACATAGAAAATTTACCTCGTTTAAAATGCCTCTGCACTTTTCTTTACTGTCTTTTCCAGTGCAAGCTCCGGGTGTACTTTTCGAATGACTGCTGGTCTTACAAGAATCAAAACGACAGCCAGTAATAACCCCGATGACAGGATCAAAACCAAGTGGGCAGGGAAGACATCGTACAGAAATCCATAGATAATCATTCCTAAAGGCGATAATGCCATAGCAAAGGTCTCGACGATTGAAAATACACGGCCTTTAAATTCATCAGCGATTTGTTTTTGCATCATCACTTGTGTTGGTGTATTAAGGAAGACAATGCAAGCTCCTAAAACAAATTCAAGGAGGATAAAGTAGCCAAACATAAGGTTATATTGCATTGTAATTAGTAAAGGTAATGCTGTAATTCCCATGATTGCCCCCATGATGAGAATTCCCCTTTTCGCTACAAGCAGCGGAAATTTCACTTCTTTTCGGACCGAGAGATAGATGGACAGGATCAGCATGCCAACGGCAAAGGCACCTTCAGTAATACCAAAATGCTGAGATGCCATCTTTAATTTTTCTATCAGGATATAGGAATACCCAACTTGATAAGCATTGAAAAAGAAATTCACTAATAAGGCGATCCAGATAATAGTCATCAGCAACGGCTGTAATTTTAAATATGAAATCCCCGCCTTCATCCCTTGCCACATGGATTCCTTTTTACCCTCAACTGGTTCGGCCTTTTTGGAAAATAGGGTGAAATTCATGGTTGATTCCAGAACAATCGCAACACCAGAGGCTGCCATATACACAATGAGGAATATAGGCATGGAAATCACTCCATACAATAATCCTCCAACAGCAGGGGAGGCGATGGCTGCAAATGAAATCGACATCTGATTTAAGGACATCGCTTTTTGGATCCTTGCTTCGTCCACAAGCCCGGTGATCGAGGACGTAAACGCCACACCTGAAAACATGGATGTAAGGGACAGTATACAGGATGTGATGTAGATAGCGGTTAAGGATAATCCAGAGGTGAGACTGACAATTAATAATCCACCGATGGCAATGGTGGTTACAATCTGAGAGGTAATTGCAATGGCCTTCCGCGGATACTTATCGATGATATAGCCAGCGAATGGTGCTGCAATTGTACGAGGTAATACATTACAAATTAAGTTTAATGCAAAACTCTTTGCCGACCCCGTTGCTTGTAAAATGTAAAAACTTATCGCAAATGAGTATACTTGCGAACCAAAAGACGAAATCAGTTTGCTAATGGTAAATGTCCAGAGATGATAAGTCGCTTTTTTCAGCATCGACGTGCTATTCATACTATCTCCTCATTTCGAAAAAAAGTTTAATTTAATTAAACAAATCATAACATGAATTTTTTACCAAATCAAGTAAAAGTTTAATTTAATTAAACAAAATCAAAGCCTATTTTGTTTACATCTTTCCATTTGAGGAAATGTTTAATATAATTAAACTATCCAAAAGTAGGAGGTTGTTCAGTCGATGCTAGGAGACCGAATACGGAAAATAAGAAAGCAAAAAAAGCTGACACTTGAAGCGCTGGCAGGGGAAGGGCTTACGAAAGGGATGCTCAGTCTCATCGAGAACAATAAAGCGAAGCCGTCTATGGAAAGCCTCGTTTACATTGCTGAGGGACTAGGGGTTGAGGTAACGGATTTATTAGAAGAAATCAGTACACAGGAATTAAGAGAAACGCTTGAAAAGGCAGAAACGATCTATAATCAAAAAGGGGAAACCGCAACAGAGAAATATCAGCGACTAATAACTCTTATAGAACCTTTTATAAAAAATCTTACGCAAGGCTATGAATCGGCACGTTTGTTAGATCTCTATAGCCGAAGTCTTTATGAAGAAGAATTATTAGGCTGGGAGGAATTCTCAGGTCAAGCAGCGGCCTTGTATGACAAGATGAACTTAACAGCTAACCGTGCCCAAATCGCGATTTTTCGTACAATGGTGAAATTCGTTCAGCATGATTATCAAAGTGCTTTAGAAATCTTGGTAAAGGAACGTGCGAATATTGAATCCAATCATGTCTATATGGATCCAATGACTACTGTTGACCTTGACTATACTGAAGCGGTATTACACTTTGCTGTTGGAGATGATCGTGCTGCCACACTTACGATGGAAAAGGCGTTTGATTTTTCAAAAAAGCATAAAATTTTTTATCGCACGGATGATTTATACAGACTTGGAGCAGGACAGGCTACGATGAGAAACGACAAAGAAAAGCAAGAATTGTATTTACGAAAGCTAAAGCAATACGGTGATTTCGCAGATGATTTACTTTCCATCCTCATTCACGACTATATTGTTATTATGACTCTAAATACTGAAAAACATGATTATTCCAAGGCGTTGGAGATGATTGATCGTTATTTGGAAGACCCAAAGTTGAAGGATGTCGTCGGATCTTTATACGTAATTGAAAAAGCAAAGGCCCTTTATGGCCTCGGTGAATATACAGAAGCGATTCTTTATATTGAAAAAGTTGAGACACCGTCTACTACGCACCATCCGTTCGACTTATCACTCTTTTATGTTCGGTATGCATACAAAGCACTTTGCCATTGTGAACTTGGAGAAATGGAGGAGGCGCTCCAGGCTGCTCAACTGGCTGTTAAGAATTTCGAAACCCTTCCAAATACACCTTTCAAGGAATTTGCGATAGAAACGTACAATAAAATCAAAGGAAAATGAACAATAGAGGGCGCATGGTGACCGAAATCATAGGGAAATCGAAAAAGTGGTCACCATGAAGGGCTCATGGTGACCGAAATCATAGAAAAATTAGAAAAGTGGTAACCAATCCAATTATGAAAAGACAATTACCTAAATTCCACGTTCAACCCCTCGTTTAAACTCTGGTTTTAACCTTCGCTCCATCTTCCGCTCAGCCTCAGGTTCATTCCGCTTGTCTACGGTTTCAATCACTTTAAAGCTATTCTTGGTAATTTGATAGGATGGAACTTCACTTGCCTGTTTCACCTTTACCTTGCGTGCTTTTGGAAGTCTATATAACACTCCGACTTTTACCTGCTGAACTTCCTTCACTCCCTGGATAATCAGCTGCATCGCAAAGATCGCAAGCATGAAGGCAACAAGTATCCACAAGTACCAGAAGCGGCCAGAAGCGATAATGGTTCTTCCTAATTCACCAATTAACCCTGACCATTCATGGGTTATCGACATTGGCGGGTCTGCACCCATCGGATCAAAGTCAAGTTTTGTCCCGCCAAAGAAAAATTTAAATATCCCTAAATGAATAAAGATTAATAGTACTTGGATAAATTGAGTCCCAAGTAAAATCGTCAAACGGGGACCAATATGCGGGAAAATATGATGCCAGAACAGATGAAATCTGCTGCCGCCTAAAACGCGTGCACTGGCAATAAATTCATAATCAAGAACTCGCTTTATCTCCTTTCCTAATAAAACACTTGTTAACGGAACAACCAGGATGGTTAAGATGAACATTTCTAGTAAAATCCGTTGTGTAAAGGTGTAGGTAAATTCATAGCTAAAACCGGTAAACGCCGGCATTAAAATAGGTGCCAACAAGATGTACGCAACCAAACTTAAAGGTAGAAAATGAATCGAATCAATTAGCTTTCCAAGCCATTGCTGGGTACGTGGACCTAGGTGGAAAGCATAAATGACCCCAAACAAAAGCCCTCCAAGAACACGCAATAAGGCAATTAATAAGGCGAAAATCAACGTATACTTCGCGCCAATCACTAATTGATCAAACAGGCTATACCCTAATTTGTCTGAACCAAAGAAAAACGGCTTTGTAGGTGCATGCGGAGCCGCACCAAGTAGTGTTACACCATCTTCCGCGTAATAAAGTCTTACTTGGTCGACGTGGTTATCGGTGGTGACCGAATAAATGATACTGTAACTGATGGTTATTATGAAAAATAACGCTCCAAGCGCGAACTTCCAATTTTTCATATGCCTCCCAAAGGTAAACAGTACATTGATAAATGGACGGAATGGCGATATTTTTCTAAGGTTAATAGATTGAAGAGAAAAAAGGATGTTTTCAAAGAACCTCTTTGCCCCTCCCGCCATATTTCCCACCCACCATTTGTGCCGGTAGGAACTCCGTCTCGTTTCGAAAGAAAGCGTCTGATCTTCTTTAAGCCAAAAATCTACTAACTGGAATAGAAAGTAAAAGGGTGTAAAAATAAGACCCAGCGTAATAAAAATGGTTATCGGTTGGAAGTTATCAAGTAAGTAGAAGGTTAGTCCATGAACGTTAAATACCCGCTCAATAATAAATTGACTTGAAAGTGTTCCCCAAATAATAATCTTGATGTGATGAAACGAAAGGGGCATGATATTTTTTAAGATATGTCTGATTAAAATATTGAATTTGTTAATCCCTTTACTTTTTACAAAGGTAACATAAACCTTTAAAAACTCTTCCTCAATCATAAGGATTAAAATCTTGAACATGGAGACAAGCGGTAAGATGGCCAAGGTGACGATTGGGGCAAAATAAGCCTTTTCCTTAAAACTGGCCACCAGAAATAAATCCACACCAAACGTTTTAAAGATAACGATAGATAATACTTGTAATAACGTAGCGAGGATTAAGTCTGGAACAGACTCTAATACATCAAGCAGTCTTTTTACCGGGCTAAGAACTACTTTAGGTAAAAAGGCTGACCCTAAAGCGAGAAGAAGTGCGATGCTGAATCCTGCTAAAAGAGCTCCTAAGAGGATTTGCATGGAATAAATAAATGCCGGCCCTATAATATCCATCATTGGGGCACCGCCAGCTATGGATCGTTCGAATTTATAAATCCATGTTTCTGGTTTAAACAGATCCTTGCCAAAAGAGAATAATTGCTCAAAATAACCTGAAGCATCAGGATTTTCTCTAGTGGAAAAATATTGTGGAAAAACACTTAAACAAAAGATCGATAGTATTCCAAGTATATAGTATGTAATTGATCTAACAATCTTCAACTTCTCTCACCCCGTTTTCTCCTCTAAATTACTACATTCGCATAATAGTTGTAGTGTCACGTAAATAAAATTATATTCGAAATATTCCCCCTTTTCAACCAAATATATTTCCAACTATTTCAACCTTTGGGATTTGGACGGAAGTGGAGTTTAATTAGTTACATTAAAAGGTAAAAAATTTGTTTTTTAACGGGTATTAGAAAATGCCCTTGCCTGCAGGTAGCAGGCAAGGGCATTTTAGTTTGTATCTATTAAAAAAGTAATTGAATGACTAATTTTATCCAACCGAAAAACGCGATCCATAGCGGTACACTTAAAGAAGTGCCCCAAACTAGCCCATATGCGAAATTACCCTGCTTGTCCATGAAATCCACTCCCTAATAATAGTTGTAGATTACCTTCAACTGTTTTTTCGATTGTGTACATTCATTATATTTGAAACCGCTTACAACAACAATAGTATAAACTACTTAATTCATAGTGTTTAACTTGAAAATAGGCTATGTTAAACTGGGCTGTTGATTTGTGCTCC
>NZ_NPDD01000008.1 GCF_002272245.1 Bacillus sp. 7884-1
ATAAAATCAATAGTTTCCCTTAACACAGTCTATTAATATATAAAGTGGACAATAAATAACTTTTCCATGACTTTAAGATAACAAATATAAAATGAGAAATAACCAAAAGCTTGTCTAGCAAATAGAATTGTTTTTCGACTTAGCAACGACAAAATATTTTCCAGGAAATTGACTATTATTCTTTTTTTACAGGAGCTGAGGGCACTTTTAATCAAACGTTTGATTAGTGGTTGAAGGTGGAGAAATTGTCTGAGTTTGTTGATATCTATCACAGCTAATTCTACGAGTTTAGTATAAGGTCACCTTAAGTAGTAATTGTTGATTCTCAGTAATCGTAGAAAGGAGATTTCTTTTGAGAAGTGAGATCAAAAAGCCAGATATAAATTCATATATTGAAATTTGTAAGCCCTTACTCGCAGGAGCACCATACCCTTGTTATTTAATGGATTTGGAAGGAACGATTGTTTTTTCGAATGAAGGTGTTCAAGAATTAACCGGGTACATGAGCCAGTATCATTATCAACGAAATTTCGTTTCAATCCTTGAAGAAGAGGAGATTGATAGGGCGATTGATCATATTAATGCTGTATTGAAGGGTGAAAAACTGAGCTTTCAAACGAAGCTTAGACAACGGAATGGTTCCGTGATGATAGTAAATATTCTATCAATCCCAGTCGAAGTAGATGGCATGATTCTTGGTATCTGTGGTTATATTACCAATATCGCAAATGAAAAACGGCATGCCGCCCGCTCTATCCCTAGTCATTGGGATAATATCTTTACGGGCATTGAGATTTGTTTATGGAGTCTGGATGTCAAAACAATGGAGACGATTTCGATATCGCCTGTCTGTCAGACTATTTTTGGCTATCGTGAAGAGGAGTTTCTGCAGTATGACCTGTTATGGGAGAAGTTAATTCTGCCTGCTGATAAAACGGGCGCCCACAAGCATATGGAGTTGGTGAAGAAGGGGAGATCCTCTCTGCATGAGTACCGTATTGTGAGCAAAAGCGGGGAGCAAAAATGGGTGTCTGATTTTATTGTTCCGATTTTTTCTGAACATCAGCATGAACCCATCCGAATTGACCGAATTGTAGTAGACATTACGAAGCGAAAAAGTGCAGAAGAGAAACTAACCTTTTTAGCCTTTCATGATTCATTAACCGGTCTGCCGAACAGACGGAAATTGGATCATGAGCTTCATAAAGCGTTAACGGAAGCAAGGGAAAAGGAAAAGTTGGTTGGAGTATTATTCCTGGATCTTGATCGATTTAAATATATCAATGATTCTTTGGGCCATAAAATGGGTGATAAAGTATTACAGGTGATAGCGGAGAGGCTGAAGGTGAGTTTAAGAAATGAAGATATTATTTCTCGCCAAGGCGGCGATGAGTTTGTCATTTTGCTTAATAACCTGAGTACAAAAGAGGATCTTCTTGAAACGGCAGCGAGGATAAATGGGATTATTGCGAAACCAATCAGGCTGCTTGAAAATGAGTATGTACTAAGTGCAAGTATTGGGATGAGCATTTTTCCAGATCATGGATATGAGGCAGAAGGATTAATTCAGAAGGCCGATCACGCGATGTATCTTGCAAAGGAAAGCGGTGTGGGAATCCAGCCTTATGAATTGGGAATGTCGACAAGTCTTTCACGAAAACTTCTGCTTGAACAATACCTTCATAAGGCTATTGAAAAAAATGAATTATACTTAGACTATCAACCAATCGTTGATGTTTACGGGAAACAAGTTATAGGGTTAGAGGCACTCCTTCGTTGGAATCATCCTGTTTTGGGGGCAATATCCCCAGGAGAGTTTATTCAAATTGCCGAAGAGTCGGACCTTATCATAAAATTAAGCAACTGGGTATTGGAAACATCCTGCAGACAGCGTAAGCTATGGGCAGATATGAACCTGCCGCCGTTTTATGTATCGATTAATGTGCCAGCGCGACAAATCAATCTTGAGTCGTTCCCTCAAAATGTAAAAGATACACTGGAACACTATGATTTGCCGCCCCAATTACTCAAAATAGAAATCACAGAGCGGACGGCCATGACCAATGTTCAGAAAACGTTAAATACGATAAAAGAGTTACAGGATATTGGAGTCGATCTCATTCTTGATGATTTTGGTGTCGGTTATTCTTCGATTAGTTATCTTGTACAATATCCATTTAATACGATAAAAATCGATAAATCGTTTATTGAAGGATTGGAGAATAAAAATCAGCGATCTGTCTGCCGCACCTTGGTTGCGATGGGAAGAAATCTGGGAATGAATGTGGTAGCAGAGGGCGTGGAAGAGCTAGAGCAGTATCAATTCTTATGCAGCATTGGCTGCCATAACATGCAGGGGTATTATTTTAGCAGGCCAACGAGTGTTGAACTGATTGAGAATTTCTTTACGTCTAAACAACAGGGAATTCAAAATAAATTTCAATAAGGCCGAAGACAAAATTGCCCTCGGCCATTTTTATTTTTTTACCATTGTAATAAATTCGATAGATCTTCTACTAAACTCCATCTTTTTAACAAATCCAAGTTTCGTATAAAGGTGGATCGCTCTTTGGTTAAAAGCTGCAACACTTAATCTGAGAGAATCAACCTTATAGGTTTCTAGAATATAGGAAAGGATGAATGAGAAGAATTCCGCTCCGAAACCTTGACCTGTTAAGGAAGGGTTCATCCCAATTCCAATATCTGTTATGTCCTCGGAATAGGCACCTACTGTGTTGCCAAATGGGACTTGAGCTGCGCTGCCAATACAAAAGAAACCAATGAGTGTTTCGTTGGTATTCAGAACGGCATAATAAGGATTTTCTAGTAATTCGTTAAGAGATTCTGAGCTTTCTTCATTATTATAAAAATCATAGGGTGCTTCATATTTCCAAGTTAGGATCTGTTCTGCGTATTCCTCTGTCATCTTCTTTACAACTAACTGCATTTTTAATACTCCCTTCTAAAAAGTAAAACCGCCACGGATAAAGTCAGCGGCGATTTTGTTTTTATATTTTTGCAGTCCTTATGATCTTACTCATCATTTCTGCATTTGGATAATTGACTTCATGGTAGAGTGCCACGACACGTTCGAGCTCGTAGCTTACTCTTCTGATTGATGTTTTCAGATGGCCATCCTCGATTTCAACCAGACCATAAGAAGCCTTAGTCAGACCATCAAATGGCAATCCCACACTGCCGATATTCATAATGACCTTGCCATTGAGAAAACGAATATAAGGCTTGTGGATATGTGCATAAACATATACTTGTGCTTCCTGTTCATGCATTAAACTGTATTCAATTTGATTGTCATCGGCATTTGGAAGCACGATATCAAATAAACTCGTGGGTGTAGCATGGAAAGCAGAAATTCCAACATCCTCAAAGCTTAAGTTTAATTGAGATGGCAGGTTATTCAAATAATCGATGTCTGATGGTTCAAGTTGTTCCACAATCCATTGACGTTCAAGATTCATCAGCTCCAATGCTTTCTCTGGAACTTCACCTTCTGAGACACCGCGTACCACCCATTCATCGGCATTTCCTTTTATTACTTCAGTATGTAAAGACCGGACCAAGTCTAGGGAACGTTTAGGCTCTGGTCCACGATAACAGATATCACCGAGTACATAAATCTTATCAATCCCTTGCTTTTCTATATCCTCAAGGACAGCCTCAAGCGCAATGGCGTTCCCGTGTATGTCCGAAATGAAAGCAATTTTCATATCACAGAAAACCTCCTTTTTTAAAATTTTACCATCATTTGTTTATAAAATAAAAATGGAGAGCCGGAAAAATTAGAATTTTCATGAAAATCTTCGCTTATATGGGCTGTCTGCTGTATAATCTTTTCTATTAATAAAAGAGAGGTTAGGAAAAATGAACGCATATATAAAGGACCAAATTGAATTATTTCAAAAAGTAAATAGGAACCGCGGACGTCTATTAGTAAGCTGTTCGGATCAACCGGGGATTGTTTCAGCCATCTCCCAATTTTTATTTTCCTATCAAGCCAATATCATCGAATCTAGTCAGTATTCAACTAATCCGGAAGGCGGAGTCTTTTTTATCCGAATTGAATTTGAATGCCCAGGTTTAAAGGAAAAGGCGAAGGAGATGGAGGAGCAGTTTGCCGCGATTGCTGAGACGTTTTCGATGGATTGGAAATTAACGCATGTCTATCAAGTGAAAAAAGCGGCAATCTTTGTGTCCAAGGAGCTTCACTGTTTGCTCGAACTGCTATGGGAATGGCAAAGCGGTGATTTAATGGCGGATATCGCTCTTGTGATTAGTAACCATGAGGAAGCAAGGGATGCGGTCGAAGGGCTGAATATCCCGTTTTATTACATTCCGGCGAATAAGGATATACGTGCTGAGGTGGAAACTAAGCAGCTTGAACTGTTAAAAGAATATGATATTGATTTAGTGATATTGGCGCGTTATATGCAAATATTAACGCCGGATTTTGTAGCCGCAAATCCAAACAAAATTATTAATATCCATCATTCCTTTTTACCAGCGTTTGTTGGTGCACGACCATACGAACGTGCCCATGCGCGCGGTGTAAAGTTAATTGGAGCAACCTCCCATTATGTGACCAATGATCTTGATGAAGGGCCGATCATTGAACAGGATATTGCCCGTGTGGATCACCGTAATGACGTGGACAATCTGAAAAAAATTGGCCGTAGAATCGAAAGAAGTGTATTGGCCAGAGCTGTGAAATGGCATATCGAAGACCGCATTATTGTCCATCAAAACAAAACGATTGTTTTTTAAACGTACAAATGCTACTACCGTATTTGTCAGGCTTGTATGTTGTTGAGTTGCTGATAACCGTCTGGAAGCAATCTTCAATAGAGGCTATTGAGGACAAAACTCAGTAGGGAAACAAG
>NZ_NPDD01000009.1 GCF_002272245.1 Bacillus sp. 7884-1
AGATTAGTCTTCAATAGTGGCTCTTGAGGACAAAACTCGAAAGGGAAGCCAGAGATTAGTCTTTAATAAGAGCTATTAAGACAAACTAAACTAAAAAAACTGTCATCTATTTAATTCAATTGGAGATGACAGTTTTTCTATTTCATTTACAAAATATATGTTTTCCGATTTTCTTAATCTGCGGTCTGCTCCAAATCCAGCTGCTTGTGGCCGTATCAGGATTAAAATAATAAATAGCATTACCAGTAGGGTCCCATCCATTTAAGGCGTCCAGCACAGCTTTTTTTGCTGTTTCATTTGGTGTTAAATTAATTTGTCCATCGGCAACAGCAGTGAAGGCACCAGGTTCATAGATAACGCCTCCGACGGTATTAGGAAAGGAGGCACTTTGGACTCGATTCAAAATAACGGCGGCGACCGCAACTTGACCGATGTAGGGTTCCCCGCGTGATTCCCCGTATACGGCATTTGCCATCAATTGGATATCGTTTTGGCTGTACCCGTTTGGAACATTGGCGCTAGAACCACCTGAATTTCCTTGCTTTTCATATTTTGTTGCTTTCACCAGCATAGCCTTCGTTTTTGCCCCGACAACCCCATCGACAGGAAGACCAAACTGATCCTGGAAATTCCGAACTGCCCAGTAGGTATTCCATCCAAATACACCATCAATCTTACTTTTAAAAAAGCCATTATAATTAAGGCGAGATTGCAGCTCAATCACATCTTCCCCGGAAGAGCCTTGCTGAAGTACCTGGTTCGAAAACGCATGGATTTCTTTCCCCTGGTCGCCATTTGAAAAAAATATAACAGTTAGAAAAATAAGAATCAGTGGAATCTTCAACCATACTTTCCTCTGCAATGTTCATCCTCCTAACTTTTTACTGAGTTAGTTATATACTTCCATATTTTTTATCTTTTACTCATGAAAAAAGTTTAAGATGGCTTGTCCCTATCAGTAACCAGCAAAAGTAAAATAAGCGGAGATTTTCCGGTTAGATGCAGAATGGAGCTCGTTTCGGGGTATATAAGCGGAGGTTTTCCGGTTATTCAAAACTGAATCTCCCATTTTCACGTTTTTTGAGTCAATAGGCGGAATCTCTCCGTCTATTTAAGCTAATTTCGATGCTATTAACTAAATAAGCGAATTTTTTCCGTCTATTTATCAGATCTCATGCTTAACCTCATCCCCCCAACCGATAAAAATAAAGAAAAAGACGTATGCCAATTCATACGTCAATTCTTGTGTCTCTTATTAAGAAAGCACCCGCAACCGGAACCCTTTATCGTGAAAACTGGTAACTAAAACTTACCTTAGTCCATACGCTTTAATAATTTCTTGTTTGATACTATTGCCTTTGTCATCCCAAGCGCTTGCACGTAGTGAGACATTACTTCCAGCTTTGCTTGGATGTTTAATACTTGCTGTCCAGCCGTTACCTTCAGCGGATAGTTCAACCTTGTTCCATGTCTGACCTTCGTCAAACGAAACTTCAAGGGAAGCACCTTCAACAGCTCCGTTTCCTGGTGCTCCAGCAATTTGAACCGCGGATAATTCTAGCTTTGTTGATTTGCCTGCAATACCGTTGCCGTTCATGTCAGTATCAATTTTATAATCCAGTGAAAGTAGCGGCAGAGCTGTACGAGTTTCTTCTTCCTTTTTAGACCAGAATGTCCACTCGGTATGTGTGCGAACGGATGTATTCCAGCGTTCTGCATGACGAGAAGAGTTGCTTACAATTCTATACTTCGTGTTTTCTTCTGGTTGTGCTACAAATGAATAGATTGCCTGTCCATTTGCTTTTTTCACGAGTGTATCTCCACGATAAAACTCTAACGTTTGCGATCCAGGATAACTCATGTCTGCTCCTGTGTGTCCAATCCCTGAATCAGCCCATGCAGGAATATTGAGCACAAAGTAATTTCTGTCACGGTAAGGTGCCCAGAATCCTTCTCCAAGGCGAGGCCTAACGGCAGGTGAAAACCATTCTTCCTCAAGTTTCTGACCAGGAGTGTAAGTCACTTTTGGCTGACGTACTTCCCACTCTGCGTCTTGTACATTAGCCTGATGGTACCAGGATGTGCCTTCTTGAGCGGAAACCCATTCAGTTCGTACAGATGGAAGAGCAAGTTGGAACAAGAAGCCGACTCCATGATGACTGTGGCTCAGGATATCATAACGGAACTCCGCTCCTGGTGCCGGACGGTCTGATTTATATTTGCTATCGATTTTTACAAGATCTTTTGTTTTTGGAGAATACGTTAAATCGCTTGGTACAGCATCATGATGCATATCAACAAGGTCATAAACGAATTCAGTATCTGGTTTACCTTTAACATTTAGTGTTAAGTTACCTGCCTTAGCTGCCTCCACAAGCTTTTGGCCTTCCGTACCGCTTATGCCGGCAACAGCTAGAGGTGTATCAGAAAGTGAAAAATCTTCATTTTCAATTCCTACCCATTCACTTAGCTCCCGTGGTCCATCATTTACGATGATTAAAAACTTTGCCCCGGCAGCTAATGCTGCTGCAGCACGGTCTGGACCAGAAACTTCATCACTGCGAAGAACGACTACGGCCTTGTCCTTTACATTAAGTCCATTATAATCCTCTGGAGACCCTTTTCCTGCATACACAGTCTCTAAATTGTGTATACCTTTTAAAAGCTTACTTCCGGGCTGAGGAATATCATCGAGCTCTTTGCCTTGGAAGTTGATGGTAAGCATCGGTTCAGCAAGGCGCCAGCGTGTGGCCAAGGTGAATTCTCCCTTTTCTACTTTTTTTGTAGGCTGTACATACATTTTATCCACCCATACAGGCATGATGTAAATATCATTTACGGTTGATTCTCCAGTGTTGCGGTAATATTCTAATTTTCGATAAGTGGCTTCCGTTTTATTCGGAACGTTTACTTCAATTGCTTCTGCTTTACGAGCATCAAGTTCAACTGTCTGTGAACCATTCAGGTTAATCTCAGGATTACCAACGAGTGCGATACCGCGGTGATCTGTATCGCTATCAACCTCTATCCAACCCATAACGGAATAGGTACCTGGCAGTAATCGCAGTTCTCGTGAACCTTTTACGGTCATAAACTGTGGATTTCCGTCTGGACCAAGGAGGTAAAAGTAAGCGTCAGCAGGTGTCCCGTCACGATCTGTTGCATTGATTGTGAGAGAATACTTTTCTTCTTCTTTAATCATGCCTAAAGAAGTATGAGCAACTGTCTGCCCATTAAGATTTGCTGAAATATGTCCTTGATAGCGGGCGCCAAGAGCACCAAGCTGAGGATCAAGAGTTACCTTTACCTCTGAACTGCTATTAGCCTCAATTGTCACTTTGGTTGTTGAGAGTGTAAACAAGCCAGAAGGTACTTCTGCACCATTGCTATCTATTATTGCTGTAGAAAGATCTAGTGTAACAGCATGATCACCGTCGTTCGTGTACGTGATGGTTTTCTCAACGGAACCGCCATCATCATGCGGCCAGTCATAGAATCCGAAGTCCAGCGATCCTGTCGCACGAACTGTACCAAATGTGGCTGCAGCAACGTCAAGACGCCCCGTTCCGCCTTCAAATGGCTTAATATGGTCAAGCTTTTTAGTTGTACTCATAAGTGCCTCTTTCAGCTGCGCACCTGTCCAATCAGGATGACGCTGTGAGAGAATAGCCGCTGCCCCAGCAACGTGAGGGGTAGCCATTGACGTACCATCCATCGTCCTATAAGAACCGCTGCCATCGCTAAATTGAGAGCGGGCAGCTAGAATTCCTACACCAGGTGCAGTAAGGTCAGGCTTTAATCCCGAAATCCCATTTTGCGGTCCCTTGGAGGAGAACCAAGCAAGATGATCAGATTTGTCAACAGCACCTACCGTAAGAGCTGAATCAGCTGATCCTGGTGAATTTATTCCTTCCGCACCCGTATTTCCTGCAGCAATGACAAACAGAGCACCTGTCTCTGCAGTTAAGTTATTCACGGCTTGAGCCATTGGGTCGGTGCCATCGCTAGGCTCATTGCTGCCTATACTCATATTAACAATTTTGGCATTTTCTGCAGCCCATTCCATCCCGTCGATAATCCAAGAATCTTGGCCAAAACCTTCATTACTAAGGACTTTTCCAACAAGCAGGTCTGCACCAGGTGCGACCCCTTTATTCTTTCCTTCTGAGGCAGCACCTGTTCCAAGTACTGTCGAAGCTACATGGGTACCATGGGCATGAAAGTCACGAGCATCTTCATTTGGAACGAAGCTCTTTGCATCAACCAGTTGACTAGCGATATCTGGATGTTCTGCATCAATCCCTGTATCAAGAACGGCCACTTTTACGCCACTTCCATCGTAACCGGAATCCCAAGCTGCTGGTGCCCCAATCTGAGGGACACTTTTTTCAAGAGTGGCTTCCACACGGCCGTCCAGCCAGATTTTTTCAATTCCTGGTGCTAATAATGCTTTTGAGTTTTTTGCAGGCTGTTGATTTTTCGTTATGTCCTGCCAAAAATTACTCGCTTCCTTTTTATCTGTTGAAAGTGCCAAACCATTTATACTCTCAAGCACATGGGTCTTTTTAGACCCTTTTGGTGTTGGTAACGCTCCTGAACGAGATTTTGATTCTGAATATTGCAGGATAACAGGTAAAGTCTTCTGTGAGGCGTCATCATACCCATCTTCAATGAGTGCAGTAACATTAAATAAATCCTGATCTAGAAAACCAGAAGCTAAATAAGGCATGGCTTGATCCGGAATGACATATGTATCTTTGTCCACTGTCAAAATTCGTGCACCACCACCACTAGTGGCAGGCTCCACGTTAATCACACTTTGTCCATCTGCGAGCTCTGTCACCGTTACAACATCACCGGTAATGAGGGTAATGACATGCTTTCCTGTACTTGCTTTTGCATTAATTCCTTGCAGATTCGTGACGGTAGCTTTGTCACCATTCGCATTGCTCGAATCATCAGCAAATGCTTGAAGTGTTGGGACCGCTAGCAGAGCTGTTGTCATCATCATGGCAAAATACTTTTTATACTTTTGCTTGCCCATCTTTCACATTCTCCTTTTCTAGTAAAAAATAATTATGTATCTACCTTTAACTATATATGGATTTTAATTGTCTGTTAATTGGGACAATTATACTAAATAAGCGGTTCATAAGCGGGATTTTAAAGGAGGAGGGAGGGATTAGGATGAAAAGTAATGGATTTTCCTCGCCATTTATTTGGGACAATTTAATGAATTCGACAAAAAAGGACAATAGCTGCATGCCATTGTCCCTGTAAATCTATTATTCTAGTAAACATAATTCTATCGAACTGCTGCTATCTTTAGGTCAACGGGTGACCCGATGTTAGTTAGCAGGTTCTTCAGGTATTGATTGCAGATATGAAGATAGTGGTTGGCAGAAGCATAGTCCTGTTTTTCTTCATAATAGGAAGCGACCATCTGAAGATATTTCATTCCTCTATCAATATTCATTTGATGTTCGATAATAGGCAGTCCATGTTTAATGATATATTGGATCAGCATTTTCTTAGCACCAGATGCTTCTAAATAAAGGATTTTTAATTCAATATAGCGAGGGGATTTTAGATCCTGAAAGGAATCTAATACCTCCGATAACAGTTCAGCAGCCTTCTCATTTTGTGAAAAAGTAATAAGCGCCTCGGCCAGATAGGAAATGGTTATATAATAGGAAGCCGTATTCTTTTCTTTGTGCTGAAGAGCCTGGGAATAATAGTCTAGCGATTCTCCTAGTTTCCCTTGTCTATAATATAAAAACCCGAGATTATGTAAAGATAGTGCCTTCGTTTCCGTATCCTGAAGCATCTCTGCATCACTTAAAGTATGTCCAAGCTTCTCTTTCCCTTTCTCAAATTCACCAATATAAATGAAATTAACAGCTAAAATCATTTTGATATGAACCATTCTTAATAGATTGTTTGTCTCCTGAAAAACATGCAAGGCTTTATAAGCATAATGGATAGATAAAGAATAGTGGCATAAATGTCCGTGCAAGGCTGACCGAAAATAATAATACTCTGATATCCTAGCCTGATATTGCTCTGCCTGTTCTTCTATCTTAGTCAGGAATAGGAGTGCCTGGGAAAATTGTTCCTTTTTTCCATAATAGATGGCTTGAAGCAAATTCCACACATAGGCCTCAAAAGGAGTGAATTTTGAGAGATATTTATGAATACCTTGAGATGATTTTTCAAAGGCTGAAAAATCATCCAGAAGCAGGTAATAACGCAGCATATATAATTCATACAAATAAATCATGTCGGTACAATGCACATATTCCTTGCATTCCTGCAGTTCTTTTAAAAAATGAGCTGCTTTTTCTTGGTTCAGTCGCTCCATGGTCTCGTAAAAAATATCCAGCTTATGCTTTACTAACTCGCTCTTTTTGTTTTCTTCCTCGATGGAAATATGCAATCTTTCACACAGCAGCTGTAACGTTTTTGGATTCGCTTCTTTTACATTATTTTCAATTTTACTTAAGTGGGTAACCGAGCAAATGCCCTGGCAAAGCTGCTCTTGCGTCTTATTTTGCTTTCTTCGATGATAGTAAATCACTTTTCCAATAGACATACAATCAACCTGCTCTCTTGTAAAAATGAATGACTTTCTCAAGATAAGTATACTGAATTGTTTGTCTTTGTTCTTGTGCTTTAAATAGTAATAAAGTACGATTTTTCACTTCTACCTAAAAATCCCCTCAATCAAATAGAGGGGATTCCGGCATTTATTTATGATATTTTTTATACCAATTTACGAAATGATCTAATCCTATTTCTAATGGGGTAGCAGGGGAGAATCCGGCTGCCTTCTGTAAATCAGTAATATCTGCATAGGTTTCTTTCACGTCTCCAGGCTGCATCGGGAGAAATTCGATGTTGGCCTTTTTGCCAATTAACTTTTCTAACATGTTAATAAAATCCATCAATCTGACTGGACTGTTGTTGCCGATATTATAGATTTTGTAGGGAGCATGACTTGTACTGGGATCAAGGTTTCTGTTTGAATCGGGTATCGGTGGATGATCAAATAATTTGACGATTCCTTCAACAATATCATCGATAAACGTGAAGTCTCTAAGCATGTCGCCATTATTATATACCTGAATGGTATTCCCTTCGATAATATCCTTCGTAAAAGAATAGTAGGCCATATCCGGTCTGCCCCAAGGTCCATACACGGTAAAAAAACGAAGACCAGTAGTCGGGATATTAAATAAGTGACTGTAGGTGTGAGCCATTAATTCATTTGCTTTTTTCGTTGCCGCATAGATACTAACCGGATGATCAACAGAGTCTTGGGTAGAGAAGGGGGTTTTGGTATTGGCTCCATATACAGAACTGGACGATGCATAAAGTAAGTGCTCCACTTGATAATGCCTGCATGCCTCTAATATATTGACAAACCCAACTAAATTGGAATGAACATAGGATTGTGGATGCGAGATACTATAACGGACTCCAGCTTGAGCAGCTAGATTGATAACAATAGGGATGGAATGATCCTCGAAAATTTGGTTTAATGATTCCTGGTCGGCTAAATCGGTTAGATAAAATTTAAAATTCTCATAACTCTCTAAGAGCTCTAACCGCTCTTTTTTTAAACGAAAATTGTAATAATCATTAAGGTTGTCCACACCAATAACATGATAATTTTCAGCTAACAAACGTTTAGATAGATGGAACCCAATAAAACCTGCCGCACCTGTCACTACGATCTTCATTTTTTACCAGATCCCTTTTTACGATCAGTTTCCTTCTTTTTATCTCTGTTATCTCTTTTGCCGCCATGATCCCTTTTCTTATCGTGGTCATTATTACGATCATGTCCTTTTTTATGGTTACGGTCCTTGTCACGGTCATGCCCTTTTCTATGGCCATGGTCATTATTACGGTCATGGCCTTTTTGGTGCCCCCGGTCTTTTTTACCGCCGGAGTATTTTTTCCCTGGCAGTACGGTAGGAATGTCCTTTATTTCCATTTGTACGTCCTCTTCGGTGAGCGGGATTGGTGTTTTCGTCCATTCTGCATGTGTGTTAGGATCAAGAATCTTAACCTGCTCAAGGAAATCAGTAAGGAAACCTCGCTCATGAAGATTTTGGAAAAGTTCAAGAGGTCGTTCTTGCAAACGAGAAAACGAATACACATGGTCGACCATTTTAAAGCCTGAATTGGTGACAAAAACGTGCCTTAATGGAGCGTCAACTTGTTTGAACCCAGCCTGTTTTTGGGAGGTTACAATCTCTAGCAAAAGTTTTGTCACGACCAATGGAAGGGTTGTTTGTTTTTTTAGAAAGGTGTTTAAGTCTGGTCCCACTAAATATTCCATGACAACGTAATTATCTCCCGTTTCATATACTTTTGGGATAAAGGAAAGATCTTGATTCGCCAAGAGAATGGTCTTTTCCATTTCACAATGCTCCGGCTTTCCATAGATTTTCACGCATCGATTCTCAGCTATACGATAGACCGCACCTTGGTGGCCCGCTCCAATCAATGTTTGCGAAATGGCGCTATCGACTTTTACTCCTTCGCCATCTCCTCCCGAATATACGGGGATGTTCCGATAATCTAGTTTGTTTACTTTAAAATATTGCTGCCATATTTCATATGTTTCTCGTTCCATCTTTCTAACTTGGGATAGAAAGGATTCTTTAAGCAGCATCATATTTAAATCTCTCAATAACTTTAGCGGTACGGGATGAATTCGTTTGAAGGCATTCACATGATCAATTACTTTCAATTCTTCATTTTCAAGTACGAAGATGTGTCTGAGCGGGGCGTCGACCATTGTGAATTGTGCCTTTTTCATTTCATTTAATATATAAAGAAGTTTTCTTGTAAAGGATTCCGGGATATAGGTGCAATTCCGGAGGTATTCCTTTAATGTGGGAGCATTAAAGTATTCCATGACGATATAGTTATCACCATAGCCATATAAACGCGGGAAAAAAGATAAGTGCTGCCCAGATTTTAATGCTTCTAATTCCATTTGAGCTTGAAGGGTGCTGCTGTAAATTTTCACACAACGCTCCTCCGAAAGTTTAAAGACGGCTCCTTGAGCACCCATTCCAATTAATGAATAGCTAGTGGGGTTGTCGATTAGTAGAGTTTTTGGACCTTTTGTCACTTTTATTAATCTGAAATCTTCCATCATGATCCCCCTAACAATTCATCATAGTATTTAGCCTGTAGGAGAAGCTGCTTATTCTGGTCAAAGTTTTGTTCTACTTTTTGACGGGCACTAAGAGAGAATCTATCCCAAGAGCTTCTGTCCATTAGCATGTATTCCAAAGCTTGTGCAAGATGATTGATATCGTTTTCCCGTACCAATATCCCTTCTTGGTTATGTTTGATGATCTCTGGAATACCAGCATGGTTGGTTGCGAGGACTGGGATACCAGTGGCCATTGCTTCTTTGATCGTATTCGGAATTCCCTCAACATCACCATTTGACGACGTTAAGCTAGCTGCGCAAAATAAATCAGCTTGTCCCATTAGTTCAGGAATCATAGCTTTCGGAACACGATTCAATAGACGAAAGGAAGTACCTAAATTTAGCTGGGAGGCAAGAGATTTAAGATATTCTTCCAGTTCTCCTCCGCCGATGATGGTGAGGGTAGCATTTGGGAATTTCGATTTAATTTTATTAAAGGCCTGCATTAAGATATGGTGACCTTTCTTTTCTACTAATCTTCCAATGGAAATTATGTTTTGAGTACCATTGTGATTAGGCGCCCTGTATGGAAATAAATCGAGGTCAACCCCTCCATATAGTACTCGGATTTTCTCAGCAGGACAGCCCCACATATTAATTTGCTGGGCTAAATACTGACATACAGGGAAAAATCGTTCTCCTTGGTCAAAAAGCAATTTCATACCATCTAAATAGCCAACCGGCTGATTGGCGAGAGTTGCATCTCTGCCACGGATACTGGTTACGAGCGGAAGAGAGGTTTCTTCTTTAAATGGAAGAAGTAATTGACCCAATTGACCATGGTGCGCATGTAAGAGGTCTATCTTGTTTTTTTTCACATATTCCTTTGGCGAGAAAATTTCACTCAGGTAGTGAACCTGTTCATTGAGAAGAGGCAGATTGATCATATACTTGGGCTGCCGCACTAAATGAATATAATCATAACCAGGAATATCACGAATTTGAGGAATGTATTGGGTTGGGTCAACCCTTAGGTTCAAATGCATAACTTTTGGCAATTGATTAATCTCCTTTCAAGAATGTATAAAAAACTTTATTCTTTAGAATTAGGGTATTCATCCTTGAAAAGGGAGGCTTGGACAAATCGGAAAAAACATAAAAGGCAAAAAAAGCGCCACAGTCTGGATTAGACTGCAGCGCATTTTTCTTAGATAAATAAACTTAGAAGTAAAACGATTCCAAGGCCGACAATCGAGTTTACGAACAAGAGAAGGCCCCATGTTTTGAAGGTATCTTTAATGGATAGGCCAAAGTATTCTTTGAATAACCAGAAGGAAGCGTCGTTCACGTGTGTAATCGTGTTACTTCCTGCAGCTGTTGCTAATACCATTAATACAGGGTTTACATCAAAGGTATGAATCAGTGGACCAACGATACCAGCAGCCGTAATGGCTGATACAACACCTGTACCTGTGGCAATTCGAAGCAATGCTGTGATGAACCAAGCCATAATTAATGGCGAAACACTTGTGTTTTGCATCATAGCTGCAATCGTGTCACCAACACCTGAGTCTAAGATGATTTGTTTGAAAGCACCACCAGAACCTACGATAAAGACGATCATTGCAATTCCTTCAATCGCGCCAGAAAATGATTTCATGACGTCTGACATTGTCCGGCCAACACGAATACCAAACACATAAATTGCTACTAAAACAGCTAGAATCATACTAATTTCTGCACTTCCGAAGAAGTTAACGATTTGATAAATAGTTGAACCTTTTTCGATAAAATAATTAATAATCGTTGCAGCTGTAATGATGATGGCAGGAGTTAATGGAACAAGTAAACTTATAGCAAACCCTGGCATTTCTGCTTCCGTGAATTCTTTTTCTTTTTTCAATAGAGCTGGCACTGGGCGGTCTAGGTTACGTAATAATCTTGGTAAAATGATACCAGCACATATGACAGAAGGGATTACAACCACAAGTCCTAAAATATAAACCATTCCCATGTCGGCACCGTATGCGTCTACAAGTGCTACAGGACCAGGCTGTGGCGGAAAAATACTATGCGCCATAGTAGCAGCTGCTACCATTGTAATACCAAGTCGTAAAAATGGTGTTTTCGCTTCAATCGCGATACTAATAACGAGTGGAGCCAAAATAATAAAGGCTACTTCATAAAATACGGAGATCCCGAAGATTGCACCAACGAGTAAAATGGCCCATTCAACATATTTTACACCAAATTTATTTAAGAGCGTTGTTGCAACTCGTTGAGCCGCACCTGAATCAACCATCAATTTACCAAGTACAGCACCAAATCCGATAATAAGCGCAAGACTTCCGAGCGTTCCTCCAAAGCCTGCTTTAACCGATGCGATAACATCTGGAAGTGTGAGACCGTTTGCAATACCTACAAACATTGCAGATATTAAAAGAGAAAGGACACTGTTTAATTTCACTTTCATGTTTAAGAAAAGAAGCAAGGCAACCCCGAGAGCCACCCAAATAATTGGTAAGTAATTCTCCATGATAATTCCTCCTGAAGTTCTAGATGTAGTATTGATTACGCTTACTAAAAAAATAAAAAGAGTAGGTGAAAAGGTTATTATTTAATATAGTAGTGAATCTTTTTTAATTCGTTTATTAAACAAATTAATTAACCCCAAGAAGGATATCATGTCTAAAGTTAGTTCGTCAATCATTTTTTGAAAGCGTTGTTTCGTAATAATCCATAATCATTAGGTTGATATTGAAAATCTTTATAAAAGGCTCTGTTAAACTTGGCTGTTGATTTGCGCTCCACTAAGGAAAGCTTCTTTGAATAATC
>NZ_NPDD01000010.1 GCF_002272245.1 Bacillus sp. 7884-1
GTCTCGCGCCTTCCACACAAATCAACAGAGTGCCAATATCAATAATGTGCTTTAACATAGCCTTATAAAAAGAAAAAAGTAACCCCGTAACCCAAAAGGGTTAGTACGGGGTTACTTTACGTGGTGCCTGATCATTAACGAATTGTTTTTAAAGCGCCGCTCCAAGCGATAACTTCGTCAAGCATTGCAGTCATGTTTGTTTGATGTAAATCAGCTGGTTTGAATACAGATCCGTTTTCAAAGTCAGTGAATAAAGACAATGTTGGATGTGTACGAACGTCAGCAACTTTTACTTCGCCAAGGATTCCACGTAAGTGTTCAGCAGCACGTGCTCCGCCTGTTGAACCATAGCTTACGATACCAGCAGCTTTGTTGTACCAAGCTTCACGTGCGAAATCAATTGCATTTTTTAATGCGCCAGTAATGCTGTGGTTGTATTCTTGCACAACGAATACAAATCCATCTAAACTTGCAAGTTTTTGATTCCAAGCGGCAATTCCTGGTTCTGTTCCATCAGTAGTGCCTAAGAATGGCAAGTTGTATTCTGAGATATCAACGATTTCATAGTCTGCATCTCCACGTTGATCAGCGATTCCTTTTACCCATTCTCCTACTTGCGGGCTAACACGTCCTTGACGTGTACTTCCTAAAATAATACCTATTTTTAATTTTGGATTTGTCATTGTTTCTTCCTCCTTAGTTGTTGTACCAAATAATTTGTTAAAAAAACCCATGCTGTCCACCCCTTGCTGTGATTTTTATCTATTTAGGTTTTTCAAATTCAAGTCTTTTGAATCAAAATATTATTAAGTTATATATTTTTAATTCGAGATAAATATAATACAGATTTATCTCGATGTCAAGAGATTGAACTTTTGATTCTGTGGTGGGAAAGTTTTCCGTTTTCTTTGTTACATAAGATATACATCTTTTGTCCTGTTAAATTATGCAGGAAGATTCTAAAAATTAAGTCAATATCCTTTTGGCAAGGCAATGAACAAGCCTATAAACTAGAATAGTCCTACTATGTCAGAATCCTGAAATGGGGTATTTTCTTATTGTAAAAGGAAAAGATTACATAGATTTTGTAAGGGGAGAGTTAGATGTCAGTTGGGGAAATTATTAAATTTTACCGTCAAATAGTGGGGCTTACTCAAGAGGAGTTAGGCAGGGGAATTTGCTCGGTTACCCATGTAAGCAAAATAGAACGGGGACAAACTCCCTATGCGTCAGAGATCATCTCATTGTTTTCAGAGCGATTACAGATCGATATCGAAAAAGAGGTCCAGCGGTTTGAGAACCTGGGGAATCAGCTTCATTACTGGCATAAGGTAATCATCATGCGGAGAATGAAGGAAGTCGAGGAAATCAAAAAGGAACTTGAATCGACCCCGATTATTGGGTCTTCCTCTTATGCTGCCTTGTACAACTTGCTGCTGGCAAGGTATTTTCTCCTGAAGCAGGATTTCAAAATGACGTATGCATTTTTAACTCATGTCCAAAGCGACTACCCTGACCTTCCTGCATACGAAAGGAATCTGTACCGGCATATATGGGGAATCTATTACCTGCTCAATTACAGACATTCGAAAACGGAAAGTTACCAAAAGGCCATCACCATTTTGAAGGAAATTGATCGGAATGAGTATGGTAATCTCGAATACTATTACCATTTGGCGGCCGCATATCAATGGATGAATTCTTATGTATTGGCCTATTCCTATGCGGAAAAAGCACTACGGTACTATAAAGAAATTGATAACTTCTTAGGAGCCATTATGGCAGAATCCATTATGCTTATTTCGCTTGGAAACAATATTGAAACTGATTTCAAAGAAGTGGAAGCAGCGTATCAAAAGTTGATTCATAATTGTGAATTACTGAATATACCTGATAAGAAAACGATGCTTCTAAACAATTTAGGCTATGAGTATTACAGAAGAAAAGATTATCAAAATGCCAAAAAGTCTTTTAAGGAGTCACTTCGTCTTGTGGATAGGCCTTCTGTTCTATACCTTCAGCGTTGGAACAATTATCTGAAATGTTGCTTAGAAGGTAGACTTATGCGTAAAGCGGAGCTGCTTAAACATGCTCGAGAAGGGCTGTCGATGGCCCAAAAATTAGACACTAAAGTTTATAAAATTGTATTTAAGCTCCTTATCCACCGGATAGAGGAAAATGACGAACAATATTACCAATGCATAGAGGAGGAGGCACTTCCATACTTCACTTCCAGTAACAGTGAATTGCTTACGAACAGGTACGGTAAAGAACTGTACCATCACTACGTGGAAACAGAACAGTACGAAAAAATAGTTCAAATTGCCAACCTACTTATTGGTTCCATTCATGCTGAATGATTATTTAGAAAAGAAAAGGCTGTGTTAACATAGGCTGTTGATTTACGCTCCAGGCGCTATGCTTTCCGAGGGCTCG
>NZ_NPDD01000011.1 GCF_002272245.1 Bacillus sp. 7884-1
TTCTAAAATCAACAGTATCCTTTAGCACAGCCAAAGAAAAAAGAAAAAGCCATGAACGAGGATTTGTCCTTCGTTCATGGCTTTTGATATTTTAGTACTAGTTTAATTCACGCCTACAGAAGAATAGGCATCCATAACTGCTTGTGTTTCAGGAGATGGGGCACCATTTTTATCAGGATGCAGGTCACGTGCTGCATGTATGGCCGCTTCTCGCATGTCATGGAAACCGGAAGAAGAAGTCAAGTAAAGAGTTAGAGCACGGTAATAGATTTTTTCTGTTTTTGACTTACCAATTCCTTTGAGGGTGATACCATTATTAGTACCGCCTTGAGAAATTAAGTAGGCCGCTTTATTGTTGATTCCGCTGTTAATGTGAACGCCGCCCTTGTCTTCTGTTCCAAGGTAGCGATCAGCGTAATGATCTGGATAGTATCCGGACTCTGTAATGGATGTCTTCTTAGATGCAGGGTTACTCATGGAACGTAGTCCGCCGTCGCCAGGAATATTAGGAGTCGTAATATCTTCACCCAGTTCCCATTCTACTTCTGATGTCGTATACATTTCCGCAAAGTTTCCTAAGATATCCGCTAGTGATTCATTAATGGCACCAGATTCATCCTGATAAACTAAGTCTGCAGAGTGTTCAATGACACCATGCGTCATTTCGTGGCCGGCAACATCTAACCCGCCGGCAAGGGAGTTAAATCTAATTCCATCCCCATCCCCATACATCATTTGTCTTCCGTTCCAGGCAGCGTTATTCCACTTGACTCCAATATGAGCCGTGCTTATTATGGGCATTCCCTGATTATCTAAGCTGTTTATCTTGTGTATAACTTGATAGTATTTGTTTACTTTATCTGAGTTATAATGCGCTGAAATAGCTGCAGGATCATAGAAAAAGTTGGTGGAATTAGTTGTCGATACTTCATATCCAGTGAATCCGAAAGCGGCACCCAGCAAATAGACGAATTCTTCCATGCGTTTAGCAGTGAAAGTGGCCATCGGCACTGTTTTTCCAGCAGCAACGGAAGCACCATATAAATAACTTGTCCCCGTTGTTAAATCTTTACCTACTGGAAAGGACTGCATTGTGCCATGTAAGTCTAAGCCTCTTCCTGTCACTGGAGATAGTGAAGACGTATCTACCTCATGGATTTTATTAAAGCTATTCACAATTTCTCCGCTGTTTGCATCGATAAAGTAATGGAAATACCCAGGAGCAGGATGAGAAGTAGATGCTTTTACTAGGTAAGTTAAATGGTACTTTCCTTTATATGGATAAATCATTAATTTAGAATCGATGCCATCATAGTTTTTCACTTCGCCAATTTGGGAGTCAACACCTTGCTTGGCAATCGCAATGGCTTCCTCTTGGGTAAGAGAGGCTTCCGTTGGAATAAGGGTACGCGCTAGCTTTTGTGTAACTTTTCCGATCGATGCATAGACGTTGTTGTTAGCATCGAGTGCAACAGTTTGTCCAGATCCGTATATTGAAATTCCTTTGTATTGCTCGATAGTACGTACATGGTATGTACCTGTTGTGCTATCAGTTTGCTCTGAGACAATTTTGAATTGTTCACCCGGATCTACTAATTTCGTTGTAGTGGCTTGTACCTTGGATTGAAGGAATGCTTTCACCACATCTTGCTTACTTAATCCTTCCGCATTAAATAGTATGGGAGCTGGAGTGGTCGTTTCAGCGGCAAATGAACTGGCTGGAACAATGCCTCCTAATGCAATCGATAGCGCCAAAAGAGCAGCAGCTTTTTTCCTCATATTTTTCCTGATTTTCTTTTTCAATAAAATCCACCCTTTCTGAAGACATGTAGTGTTGGTACAGTTCAAATTATTATGAATATTCGGACTATAATCAATTGGGTTATTTTTTTTGCGATTTTTCTGGTTTTTTTCCTTCCACCGGGTCATTTCGACATCGTTCCTTAGGCATTTTCCAAGGAATTAACCCGATAACAATATTCTGATAACTCTGTGATAATAGGGACAAATAGAGTTGTTTACGGGGAGAATCGGAAATGAGAAGAATTTTTCAACAAAACATTATCTTTCTATGTTTATGCTGCCTTTTCTTTTACTTTGGGAATCTGCTAGTAGGAGAAACAGAGGCTAAATTTTCAAGTCAAGTTAATGAGGAACCATTTGAAATCTCAGCTGCGATTGTTTTTCCATCGACGATCAAGCAATTAGAAGATTCAGCGGAGGAGATTGCGAAGAGCATGAAAGAAACCTATCAAACCACACTATCAGCTGTACCAGGTGAAACATTAGATGAATTACAGGTTCAACTGTCCCAAATTACGGCTAGTGGACAGGAACTATACATTCAATTGGACAATCTGCATCGAGTTTATCAGGAAATGTCAGCCTATAAAAACAAAATTCAAGATAAAGATCAATTTGAATATGTCCATAAGGGATTTCAAACAGTAGAAGATCTGAGGAATGAAGTACAAGCCTCCATTGATTTTTCAAAGTTAGAAGCTATTCGTACTATTTTTCTATTAAAGATTGAAGAGGTAGAAATAAAAAATAAGCAGGTGATTGAAAATGGCGAAGAAACTCTTGAAGGCAGTGAGTAGGATTGGAAGTGGTATGTTCATCGTAGTGGTATGTTTGGCAGCACTTGTTGTTCTTTCATCTAGGATATCAGGAGGAACACCAACGATAGCAGGCTATCAGGTGAAAGCAGTATTATCAGGCTCGATGGAGCCAGCCTTTCAAACGGGATCCATTATTGCCATTCAATTAAAAGACAAACATTCCTCCTATGAAAAAGGGGATGTGATTACGTTTCAAATGGAAGGAAAATTGATTACTCATAGAATCACAGATGTGAAAAAGCAAAATGGACAAACTGTCTATAAAACAAAAGGGGATAACAATGATGGTGTGGATAGGTGGACGGTTACGCAGCAAAATATAATCGGGATGTATAAAGGCTTCACCATTCCTTACGTTGGATATGCACTAAACTATTCAAGTTCAAAGGTAGGGTCTGCTCTATTGTTGTTTATCCCTGGGTTACTATTACTGATTTCTGCCATTCGTTCGATTAACGGGGCAAAACAAGAGCTGGAAGCAGGCAAGGTTGGTTAGCTCTCCTATGTATCTACAAAAGTACATAAGAGTTTAATATATTTTACTATTTTAAAAGAGGAGGAATTGAGGATGAGTTTTACAAAAAAGGTAAGTCAAGGGGTTATGAGTGCTGCTTTAGGGCTGTCATTAATGGGTGGAGGAACATTTGCCTATTTTAGCGATTCTGTTGAAACACAGAACACATTTGCAGCAGGGGTACTAGACTTAGCATTGAATCCAAGCACCGTTGTAAATATTGACAATATCAAGCCTGGTGATGAAATCTATCGTGAATTTACGCTTGAGAATAACGGTACGTTGGATATTAGCAGTGTATTATTATCGACCAATTACAGTGTTGAAGATGCGAAATCTGATAACAGTGATGATTTAGCTAAGCATATCAAAGTAACGATTATGTACAATACAAGCAGCGCAAGTAATCCAATCGTTGAAACAACACTGTTTGACCTCCAAACTCAGAATCCAGACTTAACACAGATTGACATTCTTTCAGGTACAAGACCTGACGGTATCCCTGCTGGTGAAAAGGAAAAAATCTTCGTGTTATTTGAATTTGTAGACAATGGACAAGATCAAAATCAATTCCAAGGTGATAAACTGAAGGTTGATTGGACCTTTAATGCAGAACAGACCGCTGGCACGTATTACGATGATACGGATGAAAATAACAATTAAATAGAAACAACAAGGACTGACGATCTTTTTCGCCAGTCCTTTGTTGATTAATTCTGTTCATATTGGTTATGTTTGCCTTGAATAAGGGAATTTGCCAATTCTAATGCTCTTTCTACCTCGCCCTTTTCATAAAGGTATTGAAAAAGTTTTTTCTCAAAATAATCAATTAAGATTCTATAGCCCATCTTTTTAAAATAGGGAAGGGCGGAAGTCTCGATGCACTGATAATAGTTTTCCTCTTCATCATTCAGTAAATAAAGATGAAGTTGGAAATTAATCCAGTCATTAGACTTAGCTGCTTGGGCTAATTTTAAACCTTTTTGCGCTTGTTCTTTTAATATCTCTTTTGATACTAGTTTTCCTGCGTGGCAGCTAAAAATATACCGGTCTAATGTTGTTAAATACTGTGGAGAATGTTCATCTATAAGTTTCAGTGCTTCCGTATAAAACTCTACAGCTTTTTGGTATTGTTTTCGCCGTGAGTATTCAAATGCCAGGTTATGATAGAGCTTTGCTTTCCTTTCAACCGCATTACAGGTATCACACATTTTCAACAGCTTTTCATAGGTTTCAAATGTTTCATTAAAATCATGCGGCTCGTTGGAATTTAGCTGAATGAGCATCACCATCTCTGTATCAATAATTCGAAGTATGTTCAATGTTTTACGGAAATAGCGGAGCGCTTTGTCTGCATAATAATAGGCCCTTACTGGTGAATTAATCGAGTGGTAGGCAATAGCCAAATGGTAATAATATTCCAAACGATTATATTGCAGTTGATCAATTGAAGTTAACACATCCACACATTCCTGAAATTGACCGGATTGAAAATAGTAGATTCCCCGTATGTGCTTTAACATATTACTGTCATGTGGAGAATACGCGGCTTCACCTTTTTGTAAAAAATCAATAATCCGTTTTGCTTCAGCTAATTGGTTATTAGATAAGTGATATCTTGCGGAAAGTAACAGATAATAAACATTAAATTCCTGCAGCTGAATCAGTTCGTCTTGTTCAAGTTCGTTCTTAAGAGCCTTAGATTCTCGGAAATTTTGCATAACGATTGCATCATGCCATTGTTCGAGCTTCTTCGAAAGATTGTGGTAACGGGAAAGTTCTACCTGAGGGTCGATGTTCAACTTATTGGCTAGTAATTGTGTAATTTCTTCTGAGTACTCTGTGATACCGCGTTCAATTTTACTTAAGTGCGTCACAGAACAGATCCCTTTTACAAGCTGCCCTTGTGTTAACCCAGCTTTTTCTCGATAAAATTTAATAATTTTCCCCTCGATCATCTTACACCTCTACACTGCTCTATTTTTCTACTATTATACTAGATTATTCTCCATGTAAAAAAGGAAAGCGGGAGAGAAATTCTTCCGCTTTCAATACTTCCAATTATTTTTTTAATAGGAATATTTCCTATGTCTATCGTAAGGGGAGGGAGGCATAGTGTAAATTGGGGTAATCAAAGCAGTCGTATATTCCTAGATTGCTTCCATTTCATGTTTATAGGTTAATAAAAACTTTTTTTTAACCTGTTATCACTAAAAATATAGGACTATAGTCGTTAACTGTATATTAATCATTACCCCTAATTTTCGAAAATAAAAAAAGAAGCCAATTACTCAATAAATGTAAATTGACTCCCCATTTCTTGATTGTGATGTTATTAGCAAGTAAATTCGACGGGTACTGTTAAGCATGGTAAAGTGATGAAACCGAAAGTTAAATCAATACAAACCTGATTATTTGAATTTAGTGTCAACGTAAAGGTTACATTGTCTGGCTCCCCGCCATTAAGGATGAGGTCGCCCGCTACCTCAACTTCAAGAATTTGTACTCCATTTTCTACAGTGCAGATTGGAAATCCGGTAGGTACCCCTGAAAAGCTTGCTGTTACTGTTCCTATAAAAGGAATGATTGCAGAGAAGGAAGCAATGACAGAACTGTCTGCTAACATACAGTTTCGACAAATACGAATGTTAACATCAAAGTTTAGGGTAATCGGGAGAGGAAAAAGTCCCGCTTGAATCGTTGTTGTGCCGCTGCCAATAGCGGTTGCACCGCAATTACATAGTTGTAGGCCCAAATAAATCACCTCCTTGTCACGCAATACTTCATCATATGGTCGAGTCGTATTTCGGACAAGGCATGAACACTAAGGTATATATCCATTTTTGAAAGGATTCTAATAGAGTGGAATCTTTATGAAAAATCCAATATACTTGGATTAATATTTATCGGAGAAGGGAGCTACCAATTATGTCGAGTTTGCCAAATTGCCCAAAATGTCATTCAGAATATACATATGAAGATGGAAGCCTATTGATCTGCCCTGAGTGTGGGCATGAGTGGAGTTTAGATGCTGCAGCTGTGGAAGAAGAAAGAGTTATTAAAGATGCAAATGGAAATGTTTTAAGTGACGGTGATTCGGTAACCGTTATTAAAGACCTTAAAGTAAAAGGAAGTTCCTCAACGCTAAAGCAAGGAACAAAAGTAAAAAACATTCGGTTAGTGGATGGAGACCATAATATCGACTGTAAAATCGATGGTTTTGGCGCAATGAGCTTGAAATCTGAATATGTGAAAAAAATATAAAAAAATGAGGCGCTCCTTTTATTGGAGCGCCTGCTATTTTTTCTAGAAATCAATGTTATCTGGATTTGGACCGACACGATGATTTTGATTTAGGTTGTTAATTTGCTCCATGTCTTCTTTCGTTAGTTCAAAATCAAATATAGTTGAGTTTTCTATAATTCTGAGTTCTTTCGTTGATTTTGGTATCGTTATAACGCCATTTTGTATATCCCAGCGTAAAATGACTTGAGCTACGGTTTTGTTAAATTTATTGGCGATTTCCTTTAGTAAAGGGTTATCAAATAATTGCCCTTGCATTAAAGGGGACCAAGCTTCAAATTGAATGCCGTTGTTATCGCAAAAGGTTTTGACTTCTTGCTGAGTTAACCTTGGATGGTATTCAACTTGGTTAACCATCGGTTTTATTTCAGCATCCTTCATCAAGTCTTGTAGATGGTGAACTTGGAAGTTACTTACTCCAATTGCTTTTACTTTTCCTTCTTTATAGATCATTTCTAATGCCCTCCAAGCTTCTACATATTTATCCTCTACTGGCCAATGAATGAGGTACAGATCAAGATAATCAAGACCTAGTTTTCTTATGCTAGTTTCGTATGCTTCAATCGTCGATTTGTATCCTAAATCAGCATTCCAAACTTTTGAGGTAATAAATATGTCTTCTCTGTCTATACCGTATTCATTGATAGCTTCTCGAATCGCTTGTCCAACACCTTCTTCATTTCCATAAATAGCCGCAGTATCAATACTGCGATATCCATGTTTAATCGCAAATTTAACAGCATTCACTAATTCGGGACCTTCTTCGACTTTAAATACCCCAAGACCAATCCAAGGCATGTTTACCCCATTATATAAAGTAGTTGTTGCTTGTAAGTTGTTTGTCATTTTATTGAACCTCCAATTTTTGATTTGAAAATGAACACTTTTTATCGATAAGGGTAGCGTCTTTTTGTTCAAGCCTTCGACTCCATCCAGTTAGGAAGACAGCCCCAAGAACCATTAAAGCTCCTATCCAAGTGGTATGAATCAGTCCAATTGAATCCGTGATGAAGCCCCCTAAAAAGGAACCCATTGCAATTCCTGCATTGAAAGCAGCGATATTAAGGGCAGAAGCAACATCTACGGCAGTTGGCACATACCGCTCAGCCAGCATGACCACATACACTTGTAAGCCGGGAACATTCATAAAAGCAAAAAGCCCCATTAAGAAAATCGTAATTAATCCGGCTATTTTAAAAGGTGCTGTAAACAGTAAGATAAAAAGGACCAATGCTTGAGCGACAAACATATAAAATAGCGCCTGAATCGGATTTTTATTCGCAGCTTTTCCACCAATCATATTGCCGATTGCAATCGCGATTCCGTATCCAAGAAGAATGACAGCAACGGTACCTTCCTTAAAACCAGTGATTTCCTGAAGGATAGGCGTTAAATAAGTAAAGACAACAAACGTTCCCCCATACCCTAAGGCAGTGATGATAAATACAAGAAATAAGCGACTATTTGTTACTATTTTAATTTGATCAGTAAAAGATGTTTTTGTCCCTTTTCGTAAAGCAGCTGGTACTAGGATACTATTAGCAATCATGGCAATGACACCGACTACAATGATAAGGATAAATGCTATCCGCCAGCCAAATTGCTGGCCTATAAAGGTACCAAACGGAACACCCGTTACAGTGGCCACGGTTAATCCAGTAAACATAATCGATATGGCGCTGGCTCTCTTATTTTCTGGTACTAAATCAGCTGCAATGGTGGAGCCGATTGACATGAAAATACCATGTGAAAGGGAAGATATAACGCGGGCTACAAGTAGTACACCAATGCTCGTTGCACTTGCAGCCAGCCCATTTCCGATGATAAAAATAACCATGATCCATAGTAATAAAGATTTACGTGACATACTAGAAGTAAGAGATGTCAAAATCGGTGCACCTAAGGTTATTCCTAAAGCATATAAGGATACAGTTAATCCGGCAGTTGTAACTGGAATTTCTAAATCATTTGCAATTAACGGTAAAAGACCGACACTGATAAATTCAGTGGTGCCAATTGCAAAGGCACTAATGGCTAATGCCAGCAGTGCAAACGTACTTTGTTTATGATTGAAAGACATGTTGTCTCCTCCTTAAAAATGAAAAAGTATTTGATTTCGATTTGCTGGTTGCAGCTCAATCGATAAATGTTATTATGGGATATAGTAGAACATTAGTGAAGTACGCACTTTTAAGTGATATAGATACTTATAAGTAATATAGGTACTTTTTAGTGCCTATTCGTGAGGAGGATTTTACTTTGAAAGAAAAGAAATACAATATATCTGTTGAAGCGACGCTGGAAGTGATTGGAGGAAAGTGGAAGTGTGTGATTCTCTGCCACTTAACATATGGAAAGAAACGAACGAGTGAATTGAAACGCTTGATGCCGGATATTACACAGAAAATGTTAACGCAGCAATTGCGTGAATTAGAGGAAGACGGAGTCATTAACCGAATCGTTTATAATCAAGTTCCGCCTAAAGTAGAGTATGAGTTAAGTGAGTATGGATGGAGTTTAAAGGGTATCTTGGATTCCCTTTGCGCATGGGGAGAAAAACATATTTCCAAAGTGTATGGCAGTTTGGATGTCTTAAAAAAGAACATACTTAATGAACATCTGAAATAAAAATTAATGCGCTCCTATTAAATTTGAGCATTCTTATTTAATAAATAAGGACATCAATGTAGGCTTTTTTTCATACTATGTATTTGGAGGTGGAAAAATGGCAAGAGTAGCTCATCGAAGTTCAGACATTGACTTAATGGCAAGGATGATGAGAGCAGAAGCTGAAGGTGAAGGAAAGCAAGGAATGCTGTATGTTGGAAATGTAATTGTTAACCGTGTAGTAGCAGATTGTCCAGACTTTAGAGCATTGACAACTATTGAACAAGTCATTTTTCAAGTACAAGGAGGAAATTACTCTTTTGAAGCTGTTCAAAAAGGCAATGTATTTTATCAAAGAGCAAGAGAAGCTGAAAGAAGATTAGCAAGACAGAATGTGCAAAATTGGAGAGAACACCCAGCGAAATATTCTCTTTGGTACTTTAATCCATTTGGCCCGTGTCCTCCAACATGGTACGACCAGCCTTTTACTGGTCAATTTAAAGAACATTGTTTTTATGAACCAAAACCTGGAACATGTCCGAGTGTTTATAGCGGATGAACTAGTAAAAAAACGCTCAGATTTCTGGGCGTTTTACTTTTTAGGTAACTTTTCTATTTTTTTAATAAAAGGTACATAAAATACGGTGCACCAATGAGTGCGACCATAATTCCTGCTGGGATTCCGGCGGAGTCCATGATATTACGTCCCACCGTGTCAGCAAACATTAACAGCCACCCTCCAATTAATATGGCAACAGGGATAAATAATTGATTTCTTGGTCCGACTAGCGCCTTAGCCATATGTGGAGCCATTAATCCGATAAAGGAAATACCACCTGTAACGGATACAGCAGATGCGGCAAGGGCAACGGCTGTAATCAGTAATACAATTCGTTCCTTTTCAATTGAAACTCCCACGCCGATCGCTACTGGTTCACTTAATCCAAGCAGGTTTAACCGATTGGCTTTATATAAGGTAAAAGGAAGCAGTGCAAACAGCCAAGGGAGGAGTGCCCATATAAAGGGCCAATCTGTCCCCCAAATATTCCCCGCTATCCATTTCGCAATAAAATCGACTTTTGCCCTCTCGGCGGATGAGATGAGGACAATCATCGCTCCGGATAGTGCCATCGAAAACCCGACTCCAATTAATACTAATCGAACAGGCTGCAGTCCCTCGGTTTTGCTATACGCAAATAGATAGAGAAGGACAGCCGTCAGCATGGCACCGATAAAAGCTACAACTGGAATCATGTACGTAAACGAACCTGAATCAATCGGAAAAAATAAAAAGAATACGGTAACCGCGACACCGGCACCAGAATTAATCCCGATAATCCCAGGGTCAGCTAAATCATTACGGGTGATGCCTTGTAAAATAGCCCCTGATAATGCCAAGGCCATTCCAGCTAATAGGGTAATGATGATTCGAGGTAATCGAATGGAGAATAACACGAATTCCTCTTTAAACGTCCCTTGTCCGAGAAGGGTTGGAATCAGCCTATCATACGATAGAGAGGAGAAACCCAAACCCAAGCCAACGACGATTGTAACCAGGATTAAAGCGAAAAAAATAAATAAAATGATACGCTGCTTTCTAATTAAAGAGGGTTGGATCATGAGAATGCTTTCCCTCCTCTACGAACAATCACAAGGAAAAATGGTAACCCCAGTGTTGCGACAATGGCAGCGACAGGGGTTTCAAATGGTGCATTCATGGTCCGGCCGAGTGTATCGGCAAAAAGCATAAACGTGGCCCCTGAAATGGCAGACATGGGAATAATATAACGGTAGTCCGTGCCCACGATTGCCCGTACAACATGGGGAACCATTAATCCGATAAAAGCCATATTCCCGATAAGGGCAACAGAAGCTCCCGCTAATAAAATAATCGCAATAAAGAGGATTCCCTTTATTTGACTCGTCTTTTGCCCCAATCCAACGGCGACTTCTTCGTTTAAGCTAAGAATCGTGAGCTGTCGTGAAAGAAATAGAGAGACTAGTAACCCAATAAGGATGAAGGGAACAATGATTTTGAGCTGTCCCCAGCTGGTTCCAACCATTCCACCTGCCGTCCACATCGAGACATTCTTTGAAATTTTAAATGTAATCCCAATTCCTTCTGCAATACCAAAAAGAAAAGCAGAAATAGCCGCCCCTGCTAATACAATTCGGAGCGGAGAAAAGCCGCCTTTTTTCATCATACCAATCCCGAATACCATCAAGGTTCCGACAGCTGCTCCAATAAAACAGGCAATGGTAATGCCGAAATAGTTGGCGGAAGGGACGAAGGCAATGACGATGGCTAGTGCGGCATTTGCCCCCGCAGTTAACCCTAATAAACCAGGATCTGCAAGGGGATTTCTGGTGATACCTTGCATAATTGCTCCTGAAACCGAAAGAGCGGCCCCGACCACGATGGCGGCAACCTCACGCGGCAAGCGTATTTCACGGATAATCGAAATCTTTTCACCTTTTGCATCTGAAAAAAGGGCCTGCAATACATCTCTCAGGCTAATATCTGCTGCTCCCATAATCATGGAAAAGACAAACATAGCGGAAAATACAAGAATAGCGATGATTAGTTTATAGAGAAAAGGAATAGAACGTTGTTTTTCATTTGTCATAAGTCTCTCATCTTTTCTTTCATAGAATAGGGGAAAGAGGAATTCTAGGAAAGAATCCCTCTTTCTATTAGTTTCCTAAAAATGATTTCTTAATGAATTCTAGCTGCTTTTCTAGTGTAACTGGGTCACTGAAGGAAGCACCTTGACCATTCATTTCAAAAACGCGGTTGTTTTTTACCGCAGGAATGTTTTTGTACGTTTCTGTTTCTTGGAAGGAGGTGTCAGCGTCTGAGTATTTGCTTAAGACTACATAATCTCCTGCATACTCAGGAATCACTTCGGAGGATAAGGCAAAATACCCGGCTCCCTCTGCGACTTCTTTTACTTTTTCAGGCATTTTCAGTTTCATAGCTTGATAAAGAATTTCCGTTCCGCGTGCCCAGTTGCTGCCGAATACGTAAAGGTCTTTTCCGTAGCTTTCCATAACGGAAACGGTTGCATCCTCACCAATTTTAGCACGGATTTCTTCTCCTGCTGTTTCCGCTTCTTTTTTGAATTCGTCAATCCATGCCTGTGCTTCTTTTTCTTTATTTAAGAGTTTACCAATTTCTAAGTGCTGCGTAAGATAATCTACTTTTCCCCATGTGTATGTAACAGTAGGAGCAATTTCACTTAACTTATCTATGTTCTTAATATTGGAAAGACCAATGATTAAATCTGGTTCTAATTCAATAATTTTTTCTAGGTCTTCATCGGAAACTTCTGCAACATCTTTCATTTCTTTTTCGAATGTCGGGTTATTCTTTGACCAAACGTCAACACCGACGACATTTACTCCCAAATCGATAACATTACCCGTAAAGCCTGAAAGAAGAATAACTCGCTGTGGATCGGCAGGTACTTCAATTGGTCCGTTTTCAGATTGATAGGTTATTGTTTCAGATTTCTTATCCTCTGGTGCTGCAGTGTCCTTTTCTTTGGAAGTATCGGTACCGCAAGCACTAATAATTAACGCTGCGAGCAGGATAAAGGGCAGTAGTAGTTTTTTCATGGTTTGTTTCTCCTTTTAGTAGATTGTATGTTATGCACATTGGTTTTCCTGTACGAGGGTCGTGTCCGATGACGGCGTCAATATTGAATACCTTTTTTAACACCTTATGGCTAATGACTTCCTCACAATTTCCTGCTTTTACAATTTCACCGTCTTTTAAGGCGATGATATGATCCGCAAAGCGGGCGGCTTGGTTTAAATCATGAAGGACCATGACAATCGTCCGTTCCTGTTCATAATTTAATTTTTGAAGAAGTTCTAAAACTTCTAGTTGATGGGCCATATCCAGGTAGGTGGTTGGCTCATCCAGGAAGATAATTTCTGTTTCTTGAGCAAGTGCCATCGCAATCCAAACGCGCTGGCGCTGTCCGCCTGATAGTGCGTCTACTGGACGAAACTTAAAGTCTATCGTTCCTGTGACTTCAAGAGCCCAGTCAATCACCTCATAATCCTTCTTGGTTAAGCGGCCAAAGCCCTTTTGATAAGGGAATCGCCCATAGGATACAAGCTCGCCAACGGTCAATCCACTTGCACTTTCTGGTGTTTGCGGAAGGATTGCCATTTGTTTAGCGAGAATCTTTGTGTTTACCTTTGAAATATCTTTACCGTCCAAAAGGATGTTTCCAGATTGGTGGGAGATGATCCGGGTAATTGCTTTAAGTAAAGTCGATTTTCCGCAGCCATTTGGTCCGATAATCGTTGTAATCTTCTTATCTGGAATCTCGATACTTAGGTTTTTAACAATTAATCGTTCACCATAACCAATGCTTAATTCATCTGTAGATAGGCGAACCATGGTAACCCTCCTTTATGTAATTGAGAATTAATTGATAATGATTATCAGTATCGTTATGACCCTACTATAAAGGTCGGTGATAATGATTGTCAATTACAATTTTGTGAAAAGTTTTTAAATATTTGATGGTGTTTTTTTTACATTTAACTCATTTACTTATTTTTAGAGGTTTGTCATACATTTTTCATCTGACAAAAAATCGACAAATAAGGGTGCCACAGAATTTTCAAAAAAATATATATTGTAAAATCAGAGAAAATCCATTAATCTTATTGATAATGATAATCAATTACAGTTGGTTAGGAGTGGACGGAGATGGAACAACACGAAATGTTTGATGTGACGGTTATTGGAGGCGGTCCAGCAGGGCTTTACTCTACTTTTTATAGTGGTTTAAGAGAAATGAAAACAAAGGTGATTGAGTATCAACCGGAGTTAGGCGGTAAAATTCATGTTTATCCGGAAAAAATGATCTGGGATGTCGGCGGCTTAACACCAATAACGGGAGCAAGATTAATGGAACAGCTCGTTGAGCAGGCATTAACGTTTAGCCCAACCGTTGTCTTGAATGAAAAAGTGGAGTCAATCACACGCAATGAAGAAGGAATTTTTGTCTTAAAAGGATCATCCGGAGAACTTCATTACTCAAAATCCGTAATTGTTGCCATTGGCAGCGGGATTTTGAATCCGCAAAAGCTGGAAATAGAAGGCGCAGAGAGATTTGAAGTCACGAATTTACATTACACGGTAAAATCCTTTAAGCAGTTCAAAGACAAAACAATCATCATTTCTGGCGGCGGGAATTCCGCCGTAGACTGGGCCAATGAGCTAGAGCCGATTGCAAAAAAAGTCTATTTAACCTATAGAAAAGAGGAATTAGGCGGGCATGGACAAGAAGCACAAGCAACAAAGCTTCTTGAAAGCTCTGTGGAATGCTTCTTTCAATCTTCAATCACTAAATTAATCGCTAATGGCGAACGTGATGAGATCGCCACCGTTGAATTAACGAATCACGAAACAGGTGAGGTTTCCTACTTGGAAGTTGATGATGTGGTGATTAGTCATGGCTATGAACAGGATGCAACACTATTGGAAAATAGTGAATTGAGTATTGATCGAGCAGATAACTATTATATTGCCGGAAACTCTACTAGCGAATCCTCGATTGAAGGTCTTTATGCTGCTGGAGATATTCTTATGTATGAAGGGAAAATCAACCTGATTGCCGGTGCGTTCCAGGATGCGGCGAACGCTGTAAACAAAGCCAAACAATATATTCAGCCTGACGCAGCGAAAGCTGCCATGGTTTCTTCCCATAATGAACTGTTTAAAAAGCGTAATAAGGAATTAGTGAAGCAATTGGTAGGAAAATAGAGTGAAGGCTGCCTTCACTCTATTTTTTTATAACTTGGAGCGATTTTATCAATTCGATTGGTCCAAATTCCGCCGCTATAGTTGTCAGGAAGTCTTGTTAAGTCATCTTGCGTATCAAAGCCTTCCGACCAGCCGCCATCACCTGCGACAACAATGACCCTTGTATCAACACTGTCCATCCGATTTAAAAATTTATCTGACCATCCCCAAATCCATGGGGCGATTTTTTCTGGTAGATGCAATTGTGTTTTCTCGCATGCAGAAGGGATATAACCTGTCCACCCAACAGCAATATAAGGAAGAAGACAGCTTTTTAATGTGGCCTTTGACATCACACGAAGATTAGGAATTTCCTCTTTTAGTGTAGCAATGGGCTGGTCTCCGCCGTAAACCGTTAATTGACTAAAGCGTTTTTCAGGCAGTTCTTTCAGCACTTCGGCCAGCTGTTTTCCTTCTTCGGGTTCATCACTTTTAATATGAATCAAGAAGGAACGGTTTGGAAAATGGTTGAATACTTCATCGAGAGAAGGTATAAGTCCAATCCCTTTTCCTCGAAACGGGTATGTTTTCCCGTTATCTGCTGTATACCCATAGCCAATATCCAGCTGCTTTAATTCGGCCATCGTAAATTCCTTCGTCGTTCCTTCTGCATTCGTCCGGCATTCCAGCGTCCAGTCATGAAAAACAGCAAATTGACCATCTTTTGTTGGCTTAATATCTAATTCAACAATATCTGCTCCGTTTTCAAATGCTGCTTCCATAGAAGGGATCGTGTTTTCTAGATAGGGGTGCTCAGGCGGGTAAATACGCTCAGCTGTACACGTGTCACCCTGAATTCCTACCATGCTAAAAGTTTGGCCAAGCCCGCGGTGAGCGAGAAGGAAGGGTTCATCCTCACGATTCTTCGCAAAAATGGAACTATTGTTGAGAAAAATAAATAAAGACAGTAAGAGTAGAAATATGAATATTCTTTTTAGTATTCTTTTCAGTTTCGTTTCCTCCATTAATAGTTATTCAAGATAAATGACGCAAACTGGAGCAGATATGCTTCATTTTCGTGGCTTTTTCAGCGTTAAATCAATTATATCAGCGAAAAATGAAATATATCAGCAAACGCCAAAAATCCACAAAAAAACTGATTGGAGTCGCCAATCAGCATTACGTTACATTCTCTTTTTTACATCTTCCCTAATGGATTCGATAAGAGTGTCCGATAAATCAGCTGGCAGCGAGGTACCATCTTTGAAAATCCAGGCATTCATGATTTCCAGATCTGCTTTCTTAAAAGTAATGCTGTAATTCATTTGATCATGGGTAAACTCTGCCGTCACATATTCCTCACTATCAAAATCATCATCAATAATCATGTTGGTTATTTCATATGTATTCACAATAAAATCTCCTTTTACATTCTATAAAAATAGAGTTTACTAAAAGGAATTGTTTATACACTTTTACGGGAAGTAAATGTCCAGGTGGATTTCATGGTTTCTTAATGTGTAATAATTTTGAAAGTCTGTGTTTATGCTGTGATGTGGGTAGTCTTTTATATCAATCTTAACGAGCGTTCCATCTATTTTTGTAAAGATTAGGGCAGACTCTGTTACTTGGATACTTTGAAAATGAAAACCATCACGCTTTACCATCATATCTTCGTCCTGATAATAGTTTAGGATTACTTGGCGATTTTCATAGTTTGACAGAACGGACAAATCGTTTAGTTGTTTTTCCATACCCGTAGCACATACCCTCCACAACCGCATTGGTCGATAAATCTCATTTCAATTCTGCTCCCGAAGTAAGATAATAATGCTTCTGCTAAATAGTCATCAGGATTTCCGAAAGAAGCGGGAGTCACTAGGTTTACATAGAACCCCTCATTTGTATTATCGACTGCCTCAATGGCATCCGTAATTACCAGCTCTATGTCCCCAACATATTCCTCATGCTCAAGTGATATTGACCAATTCTTATCCAACCCAATCACCTCTTATCCTTATTTTAGTATGAAGAACGAAGGCGAGAGGTGATAGGAATCACAATCAGTCATGAAAACTCAACTCAAGTTACAAGTAAAATGGTATATTATTATGGTAGAAAAATATGAAAGTGGTTATGATATGAAAAATTCATTGAAAGATATCGGACTAATTTTGATTGGTGCCTTTCTATTTGCAGTCGGTGTTAATTATTTTACGATTCCCAATTCCCTTTCTGAGGGCGGGATTTTGGGGATTACCATCATTACCCATTACCTGTTCCACTGGTCTCCTGGGGTGGTAAACTTTGTATTAAATGCTGCACTATTAGTAATAGGGTACAAGTATTTTGAAAAAAGAACAATGGTTTACACGATTATTTCGATTGTTGCTAGCTCCGGTTTTCTTTTTTTAACAGAAGATATTAGTAAACAGTTAACAGAGGACACCTTTTTAGCGGCCATCTTTGCTGGATTATTGGTGGGTGTGGGGCTGGGCTTGATTTTTCGAACGGGTGGTACGTCAGGTGGTTCAACGATCTTAGCTAGGCTCACCAACCAATGGTTAGGCTGGAGTATTGGGAAAGGCATGCTTATATTTGATATTGTGGTCGTGGTTGGATCCGTATTTATCATTGGCGTGGAAAAAACCATGTATACCTTATTGGTCGTTTTCATTGGAGCAAAGGCGATTGATTTCATCGTAGAAGGATTAGATGAAAAAGTTGCGGTCTTGATTATCTCTCATTCACCCGAAATAGTACTAGATAACATTATGAGTAAAATGTCTAGAGGGATTACGGTTCTAGAAGGGCGCGGCGGTTTTTCAGGCCAGAATAAAGATGTGTTTTATCTCGTCATCAACAAACAAGAAATCGTTCAGTTAAAAAGCGTTATCAACAGCATTGATAAAAATGCTTACGTGACACTGCATAATGTGCACGAAATGATGGGGAAGGGATATAAGGCGTCATAAGAAAATGGGAATTATGAAACAAGCAGGCTCCTCTTATATAAGAGGAGCTATATATATAGGTTTACCGGAATAGTCAATTTCATTTTTTTGCTAGGAAAAAGCTTTACAATGTATTCTTGATATAAGCTTACTAAAATAAGGGAGTGTGAGACCAAACATGAAACCAAAAATTTACATAACACGGAAGCTGCCGGATCTCGTCGTGGGTAAACTGAAAAATGAATTTGAAGTGAGAATGTGGGAAAAAGAAGAGGAACAGGTACCTAGAGAAATTTTAGAAAAAGAAATACAAGAAATAGAGGGGCTCTACTGTTTGTTAACCGAATCCATTGACAGAGACCTTCTCAATCTTGCACATAGTTTGAAAATTGTAAGTAATATGGCCGTTGGCTATAACAATATCGACGTAGCTGCTGCAACAGAAAAAGGAATTATGGTCACTAACACACCTGGAGTATTAACGGAGACAACGGCGGATCTAACTTTTGCGCTGATAATGGCGAGTGCTAGAAGGTTGGTCGAAGCTTCTGATTACTTACGCGCGGGAAGCTGGAAAACATGGTCACCGATGCAATTAACCGGTCAGGATATTTATGGAGCCACCATGGGAATCTTCGGGTTAGGCAGAATTGGTGAGGCTTTAGTGAAAAGAGCGCGCGGATTTGACATGAATATTCTCTATCATAGCCGTTCACGAAAGCCTGATGTCGAGGAGCAGCTTGGTATACAGTACGTAAGTAAAGAGGCCTTACTTCGGAAATCCGATTTTGTTTGTGTGTTGACCCCTTATACGCAAGAAACGGTAAATTATATTGGTGTTAAAGAGTTATCAATCATGAAACCAAATGCGATCTTGATTAATACCGCTCGCGGCGGGATTGTGAATGAAGAAGCCCTCTATCATGCTTTAAAGAGGGGACAGATTTGGGGTGCCGGCTTAGATGTATTTGAAGAAGAGCCGGTAGGTACAGACCACCCATTGCTTAGTCTTCCAAATGTTGTGGCACTGCCGCATATTGGAAGTGCGAGTTATAATACCAGATTGAAAATGGCGTTACTCGCTGCAGAAAATTTAATTCAAGGATTACAGGGGAATACCCCGAAAAACTTAGTAAATTAACCTATTAAGCAGGACACCATGAAAATAGTTAAAAAAGGTTAGGATTCTCCTAACCTTTTACTATTATTTTTCTAATAGCCATTTCGTGACGGTTTTTGCTTCCACTTCAGATAATTGCCCGCCTGGCATCATGCCGACACCATCGTTTAGTAACTTCAGTATTTCTTCTTCCGAATACTTACTTCCCATGTTTATAACTGGAGGTCCGGCAGCACCTTCCAAATTTTCTCCATGGCAGGATAATCAGCTGAATTTATATATACCCTCACCATCTGTGGGTTTCTTTGCATTAGCAGTATTGGATGAGCAGCCTGCTAGTACGAGTAATGCTAAGGAGATAACAATCCAAAGGCGCATCATATTTGTTCCTCCTATATAATCGAATCATTAATGAAAGAATACTGGATAAAACTAAAAATTTTCTAAACGAAAGATTGAAATTTTCTTAAATGGAGATGGTTATGTAGAATGAATGATATGTTATCAGGAAGGCGGGATGGTTTTGCAGGATATTAAAAAAATTGGTGAGAGATTCTGGTATATGACTCCCGTTTCCGAGACTGATCGTCCAATTCTCGGAATGGTTGTGGGAGAGGCGAAAACGTTAATGATTGACGCAGGTAACTCAGAAGATCACGCCTTGACCTTTCTTAGCGAGCTTTCAAAAAGACAGGTAGCTAAAGCAGATATGGTTGTGTTAACACATTGGCATTGGGATCATATCTTTGGACTTTCAGCGTTAGATGGGCTTCTTTCTATTTCTTCAGACTTAACGAAATCTGAAATGAAAAAGTTAATTCCTCTTTCCTGGTCTGATGAGGCGTTAGAGGAAAGAGTAAAAGCGGGTACTGAGATTGAATTTTGTGCGACTGCGATTAAGAAGGAGTATGTGGGGAGACGAGATATTAAGATTGTTTTACCTGCTATTACCTTTGAAAAACGGGTGGTTATAGACCTTGGTGGTTTAACATGTGTGGTTCAGCATGTAGGCGGGGACCATGCTGCTGACTCAGTAGTCGTTTATATAGTTGAGGAAAAGATACTATTTTTAGGTGATTGCATCTATTCTGACATCTTTGCAAAGAAAAAGAACCTTACCGTCCAAGGAACACTTGCCTTGCTGGAAAAATTAGAAGCTTTTGACGCAGATACCTATGTGCTTTCCCATGGGCGGGCAATCTCGAAAGAGGAGTATATGCAAGAAGTTGGTTTGTTAAGAGCGATTGCAAATTACACTGTTAAAAATAATGGTGATAAACTCCGAATAACGGAAGCATATCAAAAACAAGTTAAAAGGGACCTTAATGAAGACGAGCTCGAAGTCATAGAAGACTTCGTAAATGGTTTTCAAGACTAGGTTCAGAAAAGGATGAAAACACTGGCGGATGGCAGGAAATACTGGCGGATAGCAAGAAGAAGCGCCTAAAAACACCCAGGTACCCCTGGGTGTTTTGTCAGCTCTGAATTTTCTCTTTTAAATCAAGGAGATACTTCCGCCATTGCCCCGCAAGCTCCTTCACACCTAATATCTTATCTAGCACTTCAACAGACGGAGATGGGTCATGGAAGTAGAGATGATGGACGGAGGAAAGTGTGATTTGCTCAGGATGTGAAAACAGCTTTTTTATATGAGAATCCGCTGTGATTTTCCCTTCCTCCAGCACTCTGAAAAAATACCCAGTATATCCTGTTTCAATAATTCTTTTTAAAAGTAGGTGGTTGTTATTGCGCTTATTGATGGTGGAGCAGGGATAGCGCCCTTGAGATACCTGCAGGACAGCATTCCCAATCTGAAAGACATCGCCAATACAAACTTGATCTTCCTTCATGCCTAAAACAGTCAGATTTTCTCCAAAAGCAGAAGGGGTTAATTTGCCGTCAAAAACACTTTCCCAATGAGCATAATGTTCGAAGGGATAAACACAGACGACCCGATCTGATCCGCCATGGTACTCAGGGTTCGCCACCTGATCGCCATCTATCTGATTAAAGCCCACCAAAAGCTCATCACTTTGTTCCTTCCAAATTCCGGACACATAGGCTTCATCCTTATAGATACTATCTTTAGGCAAACCCTTGCTTAAAAAAATAATCTCTCTATTATGCAATGCTCTCTTCGCCTCCTTGGTATTTATTTTACTACAAGATTTAAGCGAAAGGCTCTGTTAAACTTGGCTGTTGATTTGCGCTCCACTAAGGAAAGCTTCCTAGAATAGTCACCGCAGTGACAGGCGGTTTTTGCCTGTCACGAGGCGCTCCGCTTTCCGCACAAATCAACAGAGTGCCAAAATCTATTATAAGCTTTAACAGCCAAACAAAAAAATAGAAGAAACCCTCGGCTGAGGATTTCTTCTATTTTAAGATAGGCTAAAGACCCGCTGCGTGATGGTTGGCAAAATAATTTCGATGGTGGTACCTTCATTTATTTCACTTTCAATCGTTAATTCTCCGTTATGGCTTTCAATTATTTTATAACACGTCATCAGGCCGAGGCCCGTTCCTTTTTCCTTTGTTGTATAAAAAGGTTCACCGAGTGTCGGAATCCGTTCTTTTGGAATGCCGATGCCCTGATCGGTTATCAGGATAGAAATTTTTCCTTCTTCCTTTACCTTTACCTTCACATCAATGTTTCCGCCGCTAGGCATGGCTTCTATAGCATTTTTTAGAAGATTTAACAATACCTGCTTTAATTGGTTTTCCTCACAGCTGATCCTAGGCAATTCAGATTCAAATTCAACGAAAATTTGAACGTTGTTTAGAATAGATTGTGTATTAATTAAGGTGACAACATCTTTAATTAGTTCCTTTACATCTTTTTCCGCAAAAACAGCAGCCGTGGGTTTTGCGAGCACGAGAAATTCGCCAACTATGTCATTAATTCGATCAAGCTCTGATAACACAATATCATAATATTCTTTTCGATGCTGTTCGGTTTTAAATAGCTGTATGAACCCTTTAATTGAGGTAAGAGGGTTGCGGATTTCATGGGCAATGCCAGCAGCCATTTGACCGAGAAGTGCCAATTTTTCAGATTTTTGCAGGAGTTGTTCCGTTTGTTCTTTTCTTTCCGTGACATCTTTTCCAATTGATAGAACAGCTTCTTTTCCTTCAAACGTTATGAGCATGGAGGAGCCTTCAAAGACAAATACAGAACCATCCAACCGTTTGAATTTGTATTCAATCGTGTTTAAAGGATGGGTTTCCTTTTTTACTTGTTTCATCCGTTCGTTCAGGCGTTCTGTATATTCTGGAAAAAGATAATTTTTAATAGAGGTTCCAATTATATCTTCCTTACTCTTCGCTCCAATCGTCGTTACGGCTTCCTTATTGACATAGATAACCTTATTATCTTGGTGAATGATAACGGCTCTTGGCAAAGAATCTATTAATTGTTTATAGCTTTCTTCACTAGCCCGAGCTTTTTTTCCAAAGAAACGTGCCCGGTCATATTGACACCCAACCAGCCAGGCAATCACTGTAAAAATAAGAAAGTCTATTGTAAAAAAACGTTCATGCTCCATGATGGTTTGGAAGCCAGAAAAAAGTACCGATATTAACACTAACGTAATTTGACCTAATTTATTCATACCGTTTCCTCTAATTATCTGAATTTGCTATTATCATATCATGGATTGGTAGAATGATAATAGGGAAATTTTACTATAGGATATTTACAAGTCTGTAATAGGAAAAAGCCTAGCTTTTGCTGGCTTTTGTTTTTCTATGTGACAAAATTTACTGGAGCTCGAGCATTACGCTTGTGCCATTTTTTGATACAAGTTTAAGATTGATTGTCCATATGTGGTACCTGGTACAGCCCATTTTCCGTTTAAAGCGGTCCATGTTGTGGCAGACCCTCTATTTACAAGATGAAAACGTGGATCTACCAACGGGTATCGATTGGGTAACGGGGCAGTTGTTGCATACGAATATAAATGCTGGAATTGTGCAAGAACACCATCTTGAGGTGTCTTAAAGGAAGTGCCTCGAGCACCGCCGCCGACAGCTCCGATTCCAGCGAAGTTATTTTGCCCATTCCTTACATCCCCTGTAAACCGAAAAAAGTCTGTTTCGAGCATGGCTTGTGCAAAAGCAACGTCCCCTCTAATTCCATAATACTCGCCAAGTGTTTTATAAAAACTTCCGAGCAGTGGCGCTTTGGGATTTATCTTTCTCACATATTGATTCATTTGTTCTGCGGTGAGCAAGGTTGGACCTAGTATAGTGGCTGGATTTTGTTGAATTGGGAAGGGATTAGGGGGCTGGCTAGGGTTTGTATCTGTTGGTGTTGCAGTTGGACCAGGCGTTGATCTGACATCAGAATTTGGACTTGAGCTTTGGTTTTCCGCTGCAATGAAGGCAGTAATTCCAGTCAATTTATTAATTTCAGTTACTCGATTATCAGCATTTACCCTGCTGGAAAAGGAACCTGCCTGTACCCGGTACCAGGTTTCACCAGAGATGGTTGTTGGTACGATAAAGGATTGAATATCTTTTGAACGCAGGAAGGCTACGCGCTCTTGTGCATTTTCTCTTAATTTGAAAGATCCGGCAAATACTTTGTACATTTCATCTCCTCCATTATTACGTTTCTCCCTATATTATGAGGAGAAAAGGGGGATGTCGACGGACATCAGCCTGTATAAGCAGAAAACCCCCGGATGGAGGTTCCCTTTAAGTCCCGCTTTTTACGGTCCCTTTTATTTGAAACTTTTTTTGCTGCTGCATTAAGAAGAAGAAGACACCGAGGAGAACGAGCATTCCGCCGGCTATTTGCCAGTTGGCAAGTTGTTCACCGAGCATCAAAACTGCTAATATCGTTGCACCTACAGGTTCGCCTAAAATACTCATTGAAATGGTGGTCGCATTGACATAGTTTAAGAGCCAGTTATTGATAATATGGCTGATTGTTGGAACGGTAGCAAGTAAAAGGAATATTCCCCATTCCTTGGCTGGATAACCGCCAAAATCAACACTTGAACTTAGGTTATAGATTGATAGAATAATCGTTGCAATGAAAAACACACAAAAGCTATAAATCCAGTGGGATACTTTTTTCACAATGCTTTGGCCAATCATTAAGTAGCCAACTACCGCGATGACACTTAAAAAGGAAAGGATATCCCCGAGGATGGCGTCCTGACTTAAAGCAAAATCACCCCAGCCAATCATCATCGCCCCAATAATCGCAATTCCCATTGTCATCAGTGCGGAAGGAGTGGTACGTTCCTTAAATAGGAAGTAACCGCCGACCAGGGAGACAATTGGCTGAAGCGCGAGGATAATCGTTGAGCTTGCAACGGTTGTTAATTTTAACGAACCGAACCAAAGGACAAAATGTAATGCTAAAAAGAGACCTGAAAAAAATAAAAAGATCCAATCTGTCCTTGTTATTTTTTTAAATTCTTCACGGTTCTTCCAAACGATTGGAAGCATTAAAAGACTTGCAAACATCATACGGTACATACTTAAAATCGAAGCAGGTGCATCTGACCATTTTACAAAGATTGCAGAAAATGATATCGCAATAATCGAAATGGTGAGCGGTAAGACAATAGAGCGGGAATTATCTTGCTGGTTCATTTCTTTCCTCTTTTCTACCATATATGGGTGATGCTTTTTTTAGTGAAATAAATCTAAATAATCTTATCATAAATGTAGTTTCCCAGACACTAACAAAACTCTCCAGTTTCATACAAAAAACGTCAAGCCCTTTTATTGAATAAGGGTTGACGTTTTTTCATATGTTTAGTTATTAGAATATAGCTCTTCGGCACGATTTTTCTTCAGTTCCAATGAGTTCATGAACCGTTCGATGCGTTTTACCGCTTCTTGAAGCTGTTCCAAAGAAGTGGCATAGGAGCATCTTACATAGCCTTCGCCGCTCTCGCCAAAGGCGCTTCCTGGCACGACGGCTACCTTTTCAGCTAGTAAAAGCTCTTCTGCAAATTGTTCTGAGGTCATGCCGGTACCTTTAATAGAAGGAAAGACATAGAATGCACCGCCTGGAGTATGGCATTCCAACCCGATGTTGTTTAATGATTGGACAATGTAATTCCGTCTTCTGCGGTAGCTTCTTCTCATACTTTCTACTTCGTGATACGTATTTCGTAACGCCTCAATGGCACCATGCTGAAGCATATGTGGTGCGCACATGGTTGTATATTGTAAAATTTTTACCATTTGTTCTGTAAATGATGATGGGGCAGCTAAGAAACCCAGCCGCCAGCCGGTCATCGCAAATCCTTTCGAGAAGCCGTTGATTAAAATGGTTCGTTCGTACATACCTTCAATGGAGGCGAAGCTAGTATATTCTTCATCATAGGTTAATTCTGCATAGATTTCATCAGAAACGACTAGCAGGTCATGCTTTTCGATAACAGCAGCAATTTTTGTAAGTTCTTCCTTGTTCAAATAGGTACCAGTCGGATTATTTGGAGAACACAACAGGATTGCTTTCGTTCGACTGGTAATTGCGTTTTCGATTTGCTCCGGTGTCAGCTTAAAACCATTGCTGTGGTGTGTTGAAACCGGAATCGGTTTTCCACCTGCCAAGGTGACTAAAGGTGCATAAGAAACGAAAGCAGGTTCAATAATTAATACTTCGTCTCCTGGGTTTAATATCGCACGGAAGGTTAGGTCAATCGCCTGGCTTGCACCCGCGGTCACGATTACTTGGTCGACAGGATTGTACTGCACACCAAATCGCCTATATAAGTAGGCTGATATTTCCTGTCTTAGTTCTAGTAAACCGGGATTGGCCGTATAGGAAGTATAGCCTTCTTCTAAAGAGAGGATGGCTGCTTCCCGAATGCTCCACGGGGTAATAAAGTCCGGCTCGCCGACACCCAAAGATACGACTCCCTTAATGGAAGCTGCCAGGTCAAAAAACTTCCGTATTCCAGATGGTTTGAGTTCTTTCACCATTTCCGATAAATAGTGTTGATGTTCTTTCATCATGGTGAAACCACCATCCGGTGGTCTTTGTCATTGCTTTCGCCAAAGATGACGCCATCATGTTTGTATTTTTTCAACATGAAATGCGTGGTGGTAGAAATAACATTATCGATCGTTGACAGCTTTTCGGATACAAAGCTAGCGATTTCACCCATTGTTTTTCCTTCAATGGTAATCGATAAATCATAGGCTCCGGACATAAGATAGAGAGAGGTCACCTCAGGAAAGCGGTAAATTCTTTCCGCTACTTCATCGAAACCAACCCCTCGTTTAGGTGTCACCTTAACATCAATCATCGCAACAATGTTTTCCTTGCCAGCCACCTTACTCCAATCAATCAAAGCCGGATAACTCACAATGATCTTCTCATCCTCTAACTTCTTAATGACCGCCGTAACATCCTCCACACTCGAATTCACCATCAACGCAATATCATTTACAGAAATCCTATGATTCTCCTCGAGAATCGATAGTACCTCTAACTCCTCACCAGACAACCTCATACAATATCCTCCTCAAAACGTTCAAATTTAATATTACTATAATACAGCATAGTTAGAATAAATAAAATATTTTCTGTGTTACGGTGCCTGTCACCGCTCGTGGACACTGTCCACCTGAGGCATACAGTAATGGTCATGTTTGTTTCTTCCAAAATGCAGAATAGTTGGTTTTGTCCACTGAATAGAATAAATGATGGTGGAGCGTTACACCTCCGTGAGTGGTTTTTTATTGATAAAATTGGGGTGGATTCGATGAAAAATTACTTCCATATCATTTTTCTCATAATAATATTCCTACTCTTAGCTGGATGCAGTAAGAATGAAGATGAGATTGGATCAGAGGGTAGCAGTGGACCTCCTTTGTCTGCGGTTAACAATTCTAATGATCAACCAAAGGTGGAAGATCCTACAAAGATTCCTGTGATTGAAGTTCCTAGGGGTGAAGGGACCGGATAAGGGGGGCCATTTTCTCAAGGGGACAATTCAAGTGGTTTAGATGAGGCTGCTGATCAGAATACTGTAATCTTTCTGATGGAAGAGTATCTTGTGAACTTTGAAAAGGCAGTTAATGATGGAGCATTCGTCTATATTTCACATTTACTTGATCCTGAAAGTCAGTTGTACGAGGAGCAAGTCGATTATGTGATAGACATGTATGAAAGGCAAATCACAGAGCAAATCATCCATTACCAAATTGGAACCCCGGTTAAATCAGGAGAAGATACCTACGAAGTCACCGTCCAAGAGACTTATTCCATCCACTATGGAAGAGAAGGAAGAGAAGAAATCAAGAACTTCAGGAACACCTACACCGTGGTACGGTTTGATGCCTCCGTATGGCTGATTCATGATTTAATCGTTGACGTCGTAGAGTAGATGGCGCTGACGAAGATGGTGCCTGTCACCATGCGTGGACAAATCGCCGCTTTTGTCCATGTGAGGTGGACAGTAATGTGAATTATTCTTAATTACTAAAAGGTTTTTGGCATATACATGTGCTGAGCCAAAATTCCTTTTGTCTATCAATCTGTCTGCCTAATTATCAAAATTGATTTGTTTGGATTGTTTTGCTCTGATAATGGTTGCCATTCCTAAAGCAGCCAAGATACCGATAAGATCAATTCCTATATCAAACAATCTGCCGCCTCGACTAAAATATAATTGAAGAAATTCGGTTAAAGCGGCAAACGAGGCAGTCATAATCAGGATGATTGGTATAGATCTAAATTTCATCAACACTAGCACAGTAAGAATTTGAAAAGCGGCTATATGCCCAAGTTTTTGAAATAGCAAGCTTTTACTAATGTTAGAAGGGAAAGGGGAAAGGAATTCAGAAAACACCGGCTGTCCATTCAAACGAAAGCTCAGCACACCAAAGTGGATTAAATCATGAAAGCTGGCGGTACAAGTAAAGATCAAAATGACCACACACCAAACGAAAATAACCAAACTTCGCATATTATTCAATCCCCTTTTAACCTCAGTTTTGGCGGTAACAGGAGGATTCATACATAAATGAATGTATAAATGGTATAATTTGCATAAATGGTGACAGGCACCACTGCTGCACCACTAGGGGGACCAAAAATGAATGTTGTAGCGTTAGAACAAGAGAGGGTTCATGACTTTGTTGCTTATTGTCAGAAGCATCGGATGGAGTTGGATGACTCTTATTTGTATGATTTTGAATTAAGAGATTTTCAGGTTAGTGAGGAAGCCCCTACATATATTCTTACAAATCAACAGGGGGATATCATAGGAGCTGTATCGCTGGTTATGGATGAATATCATAAACGTGGTAAAAGAGCACGTTTTCGGATCTTTCATTCAGAAATCAATGACATTCAATGCTATCAGCAGCTGCTACAGGCAGTTTTAAAACATACGACAGACCTAGATAAGGTTTTTCTGTTTATTCCAGTTACTAATAGACTATTGATAGAAATAATTGAGGGATTGAAATTTACTTTGGAAAGATATGCGTTTCTCCTTGTGAGGGAGGACCTAAATGTACCTGAACTCAAGCTACCAGAGGGTTATGAACTAAGATCTTTTCAGCGGGGACAGGATGAGGGGAATTGGTCAAAGGTACGAAATGCAGCATTTGCAACGCTTAAAGGCAGTGAAACTCCAATTACAACGGAGGGTGTGACAAAGCTGTTAAACGATGATGATTACCTTGAAGGCGGTATGATCCTCCTTTTCCATCAGGGGAAACCTGTAGGAGTGATTAGAGGAGCAGATGATGAGTATGAAAATGACCCTATCATGAATATAGGACCGGTTGCAGTCATCCCTGAGTACCAGGGGAAGGGTATAGGAAGAATTCTGCTGAGGGCTGCTTTACAGTTTGCCAAAGAAAAAGGGTATAAACGAACGATCCTTAGTGTGAACGGGGAGAATGAGCGGGCACAGGCATTATATATTCAAGAAGGCTTTAAACAGGTGGAGGCCGTTGTCTGTTACCAATATTTTTTATAAATCACCAATGTGCGAAATAGGGGTTTTTTCTAATGAAATAGTTAGAAAAATGCCTATTTTTGTTCTAAGTATCATTTTTCTAGTAAATCCAATTTATTCCTATTTTTATTTATTTATTTTATAAAGTTCCATATAAGCTAAAGTTCCATATGCTTTATTAATAAGGGGTGAAATGTAATGAAAAAAGACCAATTTGATGCAGAAACACTAAAGCACATTAGGAGCCGACTGGATACTGTTTATGCAATTGCCAAGAAAAATTACAATGACAACCCTGAATTGATGGACACAATCGAGAGTTTAGCTCAAATAGCCATTATGTTTACGAATATTAAACTGCAAGAGGTTAATGATCAGGACGAAACCGCTAGCCCTCAGGGGTACATCCTTTCAAAATTGTCACACTCGTATTCTAGAATGACAGAGTATGAAAAACAAAAAGTAAAAGACTTTCCAAAATGGAAACTGTAAACTGCCTGTTGAAGCAGGCACAGCCAAAGAGAAGTGCAAACTGCACTTCTCTATATTTTTGTGCCGAAAACTACTCCAGCCCCCAAATGTCCACCCCAGGAGGACATTTGTACATTAGTGGTGACAGGCACCGAAAAGGGCATCGAAAAATGTTTATTTTAGTAAGGTTGGAAAATAATGATAGGTGTAGATGATTTTTTTCTTGCTGTAAGGGGGCGTTTGGATGTGGATTAGTGATTTTTCGATTAGGCGGCCGATTTTTACTCTTGTTACGATGTTTTTTGTTTTGATTATGGGAGGTGTTTCCCTTTTTAATATACCGATGAAGCTGATTCCGGAGATTAATCCACCGGTAGGAGTGGTCGTTACGACATATCCTGGTGCTAGTCCTGAGGAGGTTGTTGAGAAGGTAACGAAGCCTTTAGAAGAGAATCTTGCCACGCTGCCTGGGATTAAAACCATGACCTCCACCTCCCAGGAAGGTGCGAATTTTATTTTAATGCAATTTTCCTGGGCGACGGATATCGATGAAATTCAAAATGAGGTTCTTCAGCGCCTTGATATGACTCCGCTTTCTGATGATGTTGGCAAACCGCGTTTCCTTAAGTTTGACCCTGCCATGTTTCCGATTATCCAGCTTTCACTGCATTCCGAAAAGGATGAGACGTCTTTAAGGGAGCTAGCGGAACAATTGAAAATTGAGCTAACCAAGGTTGTTGGTGTGGCGAGTGTTAACCTTTCAGGTACCTCCGCCCAAGAGGTAAGAGTTGAACTGGATCAAGAAAAGCTGAAGAGACTTCAACTAAGTCAATCTGATATGGTTGACCTCATCAAAGCCAATCATATTTCAATGCCGGGTGATACGATTTTAACAGAAGGGAAGGAGCTTACTACCAGAATCCTCAGCTCCATTCATTCTCTTGAAACCCTTAAGGGCCTTACCGTAAGCGTTAATCCATTAACGGGTGAAAAAATAAAGCTTCAAGATATCAGCACTGTAGAATTAACGAAACTGGATGACCATACGATTACGAGGATGAATCAAAAACCATCGGTGCTAATCAGTGTGCTGCAACAATCTGATTCCAATACTGCTGCGGTATCAAAGGAGTTTCTTAAACAGCTGGACAAGCTCTTGGAAAAAGAAAAGTATAAAGGGATTGAATCTGAAATACTTTTTGACCAAGGGGAGTTTATCCAGATGGCCATCGGAAATATATCTACTTCTCTGCTTGTTGGCGGGGTATTGGCGATGGCGGTGTTGTTCTTATTTTTAAAAAATATAAAAAGCCCGCTTATTATCGGGATTGCGATTCCGTACTCGGTTATTGTTACCTTTGTTCTTATGTATTTTGCAGAGTTCACCTTAAACATTATGACACTGGGCGGGCTAGCCCTCGGAATCGGAATGCTCGTCGATAATTCGATTGTAGTTATTGAAAATATTTACCGGCATCTCTCGATGGGAAAAGAACCGAAAGAGGCAGCAAAGGACGGAACGAAAGAAGTGGGAACGGCCATCATCGCTTCGACTTTAACCACAGTATCCGTTTTTATTCCTGTGGTCTTTATTACCGGATTGATTGGAGAGATGTTTTCCGAATTCGCATTGACAATTTCCTTTAGTTTATTTGCGTCACTGGTGGTGGCATTGACAGTGGTGCCGATGCTTGCGAGCAGGTTGTTAAAAGCACCAAAAAGGAGTTCTCTGAACAGGAGGCATAAAAATAGCTGGATAAAAAGACTAGATAAAGCTGTTCGCTGGTCGCTTCAGCACCGTGGCGCCGTGGTCATCATCACCACCGTCTGTCTGGGTATTAGCATTTTTGGCTTGACGACAGTAGGAACACAATTTTTGCCGAGCACAGATGAGGGATTCTTTAGTGTTCGGATTAAACTGGAAAATGGAGCCGCATTAACAGAAACCGAAAAGGTTGTTGCTGCCCTTGAGGACCAATTGAAAAAGGAACAAGAGGTCGATACCTTTGTAAGTTTAATTGGCACCACTCAAGAAGGGACCTTCAGAGGAACAACAAATGCCAATGAGGGTGAGCTTTATATTAAAATGGAGGAATTGGAGAAGCGTGAACGGACGACCTTCAAATTTGTTGATGATGTAATGGATAAGTTAGTGAAGGTGGCCGTGGAAGCCAATCCGACTGCGGAGTTATCCTTTATTATGCAGTCCTTAACGGGATCTAGTCCGCACACCCTTTCTTTTAGTGTCAGAGATACGAATCCAGAAAGGCTAAACCAGTCTGTCGATACAATTTTTAATCGGTTGAAAAATTTAAAAGAAGTGAATGAATTAACCACGGATTTGATGGAAAGAGTGGATGAAATTCAGATAAGTGTTGACCGCGAAGCAGCATTGAGACATGGGTTAGTTCCTGCCCAGATTGCGATGATTGTGAATGATGTGACCCGTGGTTCAAGGGCAGCGCAGATGGTTTCGCAGGCCGGTGAAATTCACAATATAGTTGTTCAGTACGACCGAAAGATTACAAGTAATCTAGAACACCTCAAAGGTCTCCTTGTGAAAAAGCCAAATGGAGGACATGTGACTTTGGGGGAGGTTTCAAAGATTGAAGTGAAAAGCGGGCCTGTTGATATTCAAAGAATCAACCAGCAGGGTGCGGTGCAGTTTACCTTGAAATACAAAACAACCACTAATTTAGGGGCAATATCAAAGAAGGTCGAGCAGGAGATTGACTCCCTTCAAGTTCCTGAGGAGTCAGAGATTGTTTTTAGTGGTGAGAAAGAATTGCATGATTCGTCCATTGATGAGTTGATCCTTGCGCTTATTCTTGCGGTGGTGTTTATCTATCTCGTAATGGCTGCACAATTTGAATCCCTAAAATATCCGTTTGTAATTATGTTTAGCGTGCCATTAATGGTGATTGGAGTAGCACTCGCCTTGACTAGCACAATGAGTCCTATTAGTCTGACCGTCATTATTGGCGTCATTGTCCTTGCCGGTATTGTCGTCAATAATGCGATTGTCATCGTCGACTTTATCAATCAGAAAAGAGAAGGCGGAATGGTCTCTTATGACGCCATTGTAGAATCCGTAAAAGACCGGGCAAGACCAATCTTTATGACATCCCTCACCACTATCCTAGGACTCATCCCACTCGCCCTCGGAATCGGCGAAGGAACCGAAATCAACCAGCCGATGGGAATAACTGTCATAGGAGGAATGATAAGCAGCACACTATTAACCCTGTTCGTCATCCCTGTCATGTATAGCATTATTGATCGTGGGAAATAAGTGAGGGATGTTGGGAAATGGTGCCTGTCACCAAAGTGACACCAAAAAGGTGTTCACCAAAGTGACACCAAAAAGGTGTTCACCGATCGTGGACACTTTCCACCTAAGGCCGACACTCCCGACAAAAAAACTTTATGTGCGTTTTTCGAGCTTTTTTTATCTTCCTCGACTTCATTCGGCTGTTAACGCTAATTGCAAAGGCAATACTGCAACATACAAGGAGTATTTACTGTTTGTAAGTGGATATTAAGGGAATTATAGGGGAAATTGTCTATCGATTACCGCTCTATAATGAAGGAAAACAAATCCTCAAGAAGGAATTAGTAATATGTTCGTTATTAGGAACATTGTGAGGTGTTAGTCTAGTGGTTTTCCTCTTTCATTATTTATCGCTCTTAAATATTTTTGATGCCTTCATTACATTCTTTGGATTGGAAAATTCATTTATACAAGAAATGAACCCATTAATGAGTAGAATATATGAAGCCAATCCGGCATTGTTTTTGATCACTAAACTGACATTTTCGCTGTGCCTTTACATGTTTATTCTTTTTAAGAAAGTACCAAGCACCTCCCTTACAAAGGGACTCACTGTATTTGCCTCTAGCTTCTATACCTTGATATTTTTCCTGCATTGCTACTGGTTCGTCGCCCTCATTTAAAGGTGCCTTTCCTATTAAAATGGAAGGCACCTTTTAACTATGGTGTTTTCTAACGATGAGTCTCTATGACACCCTTCAATCTGTCGCGCGCTCCTTTACGCCATAGTTTAACAGCAGAAATAGATACATTTTCCTTATCGGCAATTTCTTTAATACTTAAGCTCCCAAGCACTGTTAGCATTAGCCATTTTCTTTGGTTGGTTGTCAGTGCTTGGTCTTGGCAATAGGATAATAGAATGTTTTCTTCCAGCGGACCGTCTGTATAATCGGTTGCTGCATTATCCCAAAATTCTTCTTTTAGTAAAATTGTCCTTTCAGATTCCACGGTTGCCTTCGTCAATTCCATTAATAATTAGCCCTTTATATAGTGATAGGCGTTGGTGGAAAAGTTCCCTTTTGCTGGGTCAAACCGCTTACTTGCTTCCCATAGTGCGATAAGGGCATGCTGGTGAAATTCTTCTTTATTTTTGTAAATGTGAAGGGAATGGATGATTTGTTTAATCGTTGGTTTATATTGACTGACTAACTGTTCGAAGCTTTCCAAGGATAGTCCCTTTCAAAAAGCGCGCTTTTCCTTTTATTCCCGGGTACCTCTACCTTATAGGGATATGTAGGACGGAGCGAACAAGCTTAAATCAAAAACTCCGAGGAAATTGTCAGAACAATCACGTTTTACGCGATTAGTTAAATTTAGCAGGGGAATTTCGCTTTTTTTTGCATATTATCAGTTAATTTACGAAATTGTTTTTTTCAAAAAAAGATGCCCCAACATTCCACTGGGACACATTAATTCGTGCAGAAAATCTGCAACAGTCCTTCCCTCCATTAGGGCATCTCCGCAGAATGAAACACCTACGGTTGAATTCCTTATAAGGAAAATCTTTTGGGCATTATCAGAAAAAGTAAAGCGCTCAACCACTCCATTATCCCGTGTATAGGTGCCTATTAATCTACTATCTGCGGTCATTGCAATCCCTTTTGGAACACAAACTACTGATATGATTGACATCCGCATCCCTCCTCCTAGTAGTAATTCAATTTTTTAATAAGCCTTGCAGAAACAATAAAGTACATGTAATTGGCGAAATTTTGTATAATGAAAAGAAATTAGAATTTTGTAAAAATAGTTAGATAGATTTGTAAATTTAGTTTCGGGAGAGTGCTGCATGAAGAAATTAACTATGGCAGGTTCTATCATTGGGATACTAGCCTGTATGGTGGGAGTCTATTTTTATTTTAGTAATGATAGTGGACTGAAAATCAACTTAAAGAAAAATGATCCCGTTACAACGAAAGAGGCACAAGCAAAAATCGAAAAAGGCTTTGAGGCACCTGTATCAAGCAAAGTAACGGCAGAGTATGAAACCATGAGGGAAGAGGAACTAATCCAAGAGGTTCACAACATGACACATCAAAAAGTAGAAGCAGACAAAAAATGGGGAGCCTCAGAAATCACCGCCGATAAAGTCCAGAAACTATATGAAGTGATACAAACCAAAAACTTTAAAAAAAGTAGTCACAAACAAATGCTCCTTGACATCCTAGAACCCTGGACAAGGCAAGACTTTAGCAACGCAGTAAGCGCTCACAACCAAATTTGGGCCTACCAAAAAGGAAACATCGGCAAAGCCACCCGTCTCCTCACCCCGCAAGAAGAACTAGAATACATAGAGGACGAATTTAGATAATGGAAAGATGATAGAAGATAGCGGTGCTGATGACGGTGTCGATGACGGTGCCTGTCACCGCTCGTGGACACTGTCCACCTCAGGCGGACAATGGTAATCAATAAGCTACATAAATGTTGTTTGAAGGGTTAACTTGGTTAATATTTGGGCGTAGCTGGACATAGTCTTTAGTATGGGAGAGTCTGTTCTGAAGGAGAGACATATGTCTAGAAAACCTATGCCGGTTACGGGCCTTGTGATGGGAATGGTACTGCTTGTCTGTATCCTGTCTGTTTTTATGTTAATTAAGGGTGCTTGGTTTTCACCGGATAAAGAGGCAGTTGCTGTGGTGGAGGAGTTTTATCGGTTTGAACAGGAGGGAGAGTTTTCCTCTTCCTGGAACCTGTTTCATTCAACCATGAAGGAAAAATTCAGCAAAGGATCTTACATCCAAGATCGAGCACATGTATTTATGAACCACTTTGGCGTTGAAACGTTCGACTTTACAGTTAGTGAACCTGAAGAAATCGATGAATGGAAAATGTCCAAAACTGGACCAGCTATGAAAAATGTATACAAAATCCTCGTCACCCAAACCTACAAAGGAAAATACGGAAACTTTGACATCGAACAAGAAGTCATCGTAGTCAAAGAAAAGGAAGAATGGGAAATCGTTTGGGACTATAACCAGTAATGGTAAAACAGTAATGGAAAAACTGTAATGGTGACAGGCACCGCCCGTGGACAAATCAACCATTTTGTCCACGTGGGGTGGACAGTAGGGTTTGCAGGGTCGGGAATGTTGACGGGAGAGTCTGGTTTGATTATAATTATCTTGAATTCGAGATAATTAAAAGTAAAGTTCACGTAGGAGGGCCAATAAATGAAGCTGTTAGGTTTACATCATGTTTCGATCTTAACCGGTAAGGCGGAGAGGAACTTTCAATTTTATACAAAGATTTTAGGCCTGAGATTGGTCAAGAAAACGGTGAATCAGGATAATACAGAGTCTTATCATTTATTCTATGGTGATGCGAAAGGAAGTCCTGGCACCGAAATTACCTTCTTCGATATACCTGGGCTGGGGCATACCTATCCAGGTGTAGGGAGCATTTCATCAACCTCACTTCGAGTCAAGGATACCGCTTCACTCCACTATTGGGAGGAACGATTCAAAAGGTTTGGTATTCAGCATGGAAAGATAGAGAAACGAAACCATCGCGATTCCCTAGCATTTCAGGATTTCGAGGGGACACGGTTAATTCTGGTAGCCGATAATGGAGAAGATGGAGTTAGTCCGGGCGTTCCTTGGGATAAAAGTGATGTTCCTATTGAAAATGCCATTATCGGTTTGGGCCCTGTTACCTTGACGGTTGCCAATCCCGACAAAACGGTCCAAGTGTTAACCGATATTATGGGCTTTAACCAAGTAGGAACCTATACATCACCCGCTGGAGATTTCCCGGCTATTCAAGTTTTTGCAACAGGTGAGGGAGGCTCTGGTGCGGAGGTACACCTTGAAACAAGACCTGATTTGCCAAGAGAACGTGCTGGAAGAGGCAGTGTTCACCACGTCGCCTTTCGTGTTCCAAATGAGGAGGAATATGAGTATTGGGTAAAGAGGATTGCGGCATCTGGACTAATAAATTCAGGGAAGGTTGAACGATATTACTTCAAGGCCCTTTATTTCCGTGAACCCAACCATATCCTTTTCGAATTATCGACGGATACACCGGGTTTCGACGTGGATGAACCGGTTGAAACATTAGGGGAAAGGCTTGCACTCCCGCCATTCCTAGAACCTCGCCGCGCAGATATTGAAGCAAAGTTACGACCTTTAGATTTAGAGAGTAAGTAATCGATTTGAGACAAGGACCAATCTGGAACTTGTCTTTTTTCTTGGCACAATCTTTCTTCTATATTAATCTATAGAAAAACCCTCTTTTTAAATAATTTAAAAAATTTATTAAAATTTCTCCAACACTTTTCTTTCCTAAATCGTTATCTTACTGAAAGCGGCAAAAAACAACCGAAATTCTCAAGCACTAAAGATTTTTATTTTAAAAATAAAAAAGTAAAAGCGAGTGATCCATGTGAATGTGGGAGTGAGTGATTTATATGAAAAGGTAAAGGATGATTTGTTTCGCTTCGCAAAATCCATTGCAAGGCATGAGCAGGAGGCCCATGATCTGATTCAGGATGCAATGGTAAAGTCGCTTAACGAACCACAGCTTCTCAGTTTACCAGTATATAAGCAGCGTGCATGGTTCTTTCGGGTCATGAAAAACAGGCTGATTGATGACCGGAGAAAAGAGCAGCGTTTAACACAATGGGAGGATGACTTTGATTTTTCAATTCAGGAGGCCGGTAGCAGTCACTTGGAAATTACTGACTTACTCACTCATTTGCCACAGGAATTAAGTGATCTTATTTTTAAAAGATATTGGTTAGGACTTTCAAGTCAGGAGATTGGTGAGCAGCTGAAGATTCCCGCGTCAACAGTGCGCTACAAGCTCCATCTTGCGATCAAGCGATTAAGAAAGATTTTGGAGGAGGAAAAGTAATGAGTCAACGAATTGGAAATGTTGGATTATTAAACTTGGTAAATGCAACAGAAGAGAGTATTAAAGGCGTAGAACGGATTGAAAATGTAGGGCTAGTGCTTTATGGAAAAGAAAATGCACATCTGTTAACGAAGTTAAATATCGGAAATATCGGGTCGAGCTTAGAAATACCAGCAGGCTACCACCTGGTTAATGGAACTTTTCACCTGGATCAAAACTATCTTTCATCAATCATCGAGCCAGTTTTTCTCCTCGTAAACGGCATCGTTATTATTGATAAAAATGTTCAGGCAGATCAAGTTCAGGCGGGGCAATTAAGTTTGATGGTGAATGGTAAGGTATATAGCCCAACTCATCTCACTGGTATTGCAGGCAAAATGCTTTCAAAAGGCAATGGGGCTGTAGAAACATATGATGGAACAGCACCTCGGTTTGAAAATGGTAAATTCACATTGACGAATTCCTTCTTACAATCGATAGATGATTCTTTATATTTAGTGGTGAATGGAATGCTTTCCTTTACGCAGGACCTAAATCTAGATCTCTTTTATGAAAAAATCAGTAAGTTAGAAGTAAATGGGAAAATCTCGCTATTTGAGAATCAAGAAACCTATTTATATAAAAAAGTAGCTTCATTAACAACCTGTGTCGTAGAAGTGATTCCTGCTGGGTATGAAGTCTTGGCAAAGCCGCTGCGTTTAAATGGCCGTTCCATTCGGCGGTTCCAACAGAAAAAATGGTTTACGAATAAACCGGTAATCATAGAAAGTGATGTTTCCAGAGATATGCTAGCGAAGGCAATTGAAAAAATACACTCTACTTCCGTCATCATTTGCCATGAGGAAGTTGAAGACCTCGTCTATGAGCGTTTGAGCCTGATGGAGACAGAAGTATTGTCCTACGAAAATAGTTTTATCGTCATTGACGGGGAAGAAGTATGGTCCAACGATCAATTCCTCGCTCTAAACCAGCCAGTTTCCATTATTGTAAATGGTCAGCTTACCCTTGATCGTGATGTAAACGAAGAGGTGCTACGCTCTAAGGTAGCAACATTAGATGTCCTAGGTGAAGTAATTGTACGAGAAAGAAAATTAAAAGGAACCCTTCAAAATATCATCCGACTAAATACAGGTACAGTAGAAGAGGAAAAAGGCAAAGGAGAAGCAGAAGCCACACTACAAAACGTCGGCGAACTCTCACTATAATAAGAAGGCACCGCCCAAGGGGCGGTGCCTGTCACCATTTATACATCACTGTATATTTTTTCAACGCTGACTCGACCAGAGAAGAAGGTTGCCCCGCCGCCCATGTCGGCGATGCGGTCTGGTGTTAGGGTGTTGACGAGTTGTTTGGTTCCTTCTAAATCTGCCCAGAGTCCTTGGGTGGCGACCACTCCTGGGAGGACGTTTTCGCCTACTGTCACTTTTAAAATACATTCTCCGCGTTGGTTCCAAACCCGGACATGCTCCCCGTCAACAATCCCCGAAGTCTCGGCATCCTTACGATTCATGTGCAATCGTGGTTCTTTTTCCAGGCTGATGTGTTTTTGATTATTTGAAAAGGTAGAGTTTAAGAAATTATGATTGGGTGCTGGGATAAAGTGATATGGATGATCCCCGTCTACTACGATTGGGGTATATGTCGGCAGTGGAGGATATCCATTTGCTTTCATCCGCTTTGAAAATAGCTCAATTTTCCCGCTTGGTGTCCGCAATTTGCCCGGAAACAATGGTTTAACCTTTGCTTTAACATATTGCTTTGCTGCCAAAGTTTCATAATCTAGTCCATCCAAATAGGGATTAGCCCTAAAATCGAGTGCTTCCGCTATCATTTCTTCCTCTGTTTCCTCAAATGCTGATTCTTCAAAACCCATCCCTTTCGCAAGCAAACGGAAAACATCGACATTGGATTTTGACTCTTCATAGGCCTCGATGACTGGCTGCTGAACCTGAATGTAATGGTGCCAGTAAGAGGTGTAAACATCTGTATTCTCAAAGGAAGATGTTGCCGGCAATACAATATCGGCATATTTGGCGGTCTCGGTTAAAAATAAATCATGGACAACAATGAATAAATCCTCCCGCTCAAGACCTTTCCTAACTTTAACCCCTTCTGGAGCCACAACTGCAGGGTTACAGCTATAAACATATAGTGATTTTACAGGAAGGTCTTTCTCGAGCAAAGCATCTCCAAGCTGATTCATGTTAATTACCCTCGTCTGTTTGTTCTTTAATAGCCGAGGACGCTGCAATTTTACGGTGTTAACCGTTAAATACCCTGAATTCCCCTTTATAGCACCTCCACCTTTGATGAGCCATTGACCAGTCAAGGCTGGAAGACATGAAACGGTGCGGACAAACATACCGCCATTATCATGATGCTGTGGTCCGTTACCAATGCGAATAAAAGCAGGTGTGGTATTTCCATACATTCTAGCAAGCTTGTAAATATCCTCAACAGGAACCCCTGTTATTCCTGATACAGTTGTGGGGTCATATTGAATCACATGCTCTTGCAACTCTTCATAACCAACGGTATATTGTTGTAAGAAGGAGGAGTCGACCAAATTTTCAGCAAATAAAATATGCATGATTCCAAGAGCAAGCGCACTATCAGTACCTGGTAAAATAGGAATAAACCAATCTGCTAATCTGCCAGTTTGATTTTTATGAACGTCAATCACTACAATTTTTGCGCCATTTTGTTTTCGGGCTTTTTGAGCCAGTGCTACCTGGTGCATGTTGGTACTAGCTGCGTTAATCCCCCAAAAAATAATGAGCTTGGAATGAATCGTATCTTCAGGATCAATCCCGAAACTGCCACCCATCGTATATCTGTAGCCAGCAGATCCTGCAGAGGAACAAATACTTCGATCAAGCTGAGATGCTCCCAAGCGGTGAAAGAAACGACGATCCATTCCCTCTGCATTCAACAGCCCCATGTTCCCATAAAAACTATAAGGCAGGATACTTTCTGGACCCTCTGTTTCAATAAGTTTTTTCCATCGGGAAGTGATGGTCTCAATGGCTTCATCCCAGCTGATTCGTTCGAATCTTCCTTCGCCCTTTGCGCCTACCCGCTTCATCGGATATTTTAGGCGATTATCATCATATATCCTGCTAGTCATATTCCGAACCTTATTGCAAATATTCCCCTTCGTCACCGGATGCTCCGGATCACCCTCCACCTTTGCAACCCTTCCCTCTGCTTTATGTAAAAGCAAACCACATTGGTCTGGGCAATCTAATGGGCAAACAGACTTAAAAACCCCATTTTGTTCCATCATAGGTAGACCCCTTTCAGTGCCACTTTCGCGGTGCCTGTCACCATATATACATCATTGTATATTTTATATCATGATATGACAGCTTTCAGGGTAGAGCAAGTGCATAAAATTTTCAATAAAGGAAAAAGGACTACCATATGGTAATCCTTGGTGTTTATTTAGGGGGAAATTCTTTCTATGAGCCAGAAGGCCCCTAATGCTGCTACTATAATTGACCCCGCTTTAATAATCAATCCTGATGATTTGAGCCTGAACATATAGGTTAGTAGTGGAAGAACAAGTAATACCAATGCTAACTGAACAACCTCAATCCCAATATTGAAATTCACTAAAGCAAGAGCTAAGTCAGCTTTTGGGATGTTCATTTCTTTTAGGATATTTGCAAATCCAAGACCATGGATTAAACCAAATAGGAAGGTTAGGCCCCAGCGGTGCCGGATTTCTTTTCTGAAAATATTTTCGAGTGCCACATACACGATGCTAAAAGCAATTACAGACTCAACGAAGCGCGACGGCAATGTAATCACGCCTAAAACAGCGAGACTTATCGTAATACTATGGGCAATCGTAAAGGACGTAATAATCGCTGCATATTGCTTGAACGTCTGCTTTCTAAGAAGTAAGGCTAATAGAAATAATAGATGATCGTAACCCGTCAAGATATGGAGCATTCCGAGCTTTAAAAAGGAGAACCAAGATGAAGTGGAGGCATTTACATTAGGGTCAACCTCTTGAGTTGAATCAGGTTGTGTCTGATTTTCCTCAGGTTGTGAGGTTTGTCCTTCTTGGGATTGCTCTTCTTGAGCTTCAGCCAAAAGAATCGTCCAAGTCCGCTCTTTTCCTTGTAAAATTGCTTGGCCCGTCGTACCAGCAAACTCAAAGGAAATTAAGTTAACGTAATTGGTAGCAGGGTCATTTACATACAATCCATCATTAAAGCTAAGGGTGTCCCCGGCAGTGAAAGCGGGAAAAGTTAAATAGTAGGTTAAAAAAATCTTATCTTCCTTTTTTTCCAAGACCATTTTTTCCAAGATAGGTTCTTGCTGCCGATTGTTTAAATCTAGAGTTAGATGGTGGTGAACGAGTTCCTCTAAATCATGGTTTTTCTCTTTCATTTCCGACTTCTCGAGTTCCTTGTTTTTATTTTTATCAATATCCTCTATTAATTCGATAATTGACAGGGTATCAATAGCAAAAACAAACTCGGTTTTATCAGGATTCATTATTATACTTGTATAACTTGCGCTATAGGCATGGGCATGTGCTAAAGAGGGAAATAACATACCCATCATAGCTAAAATAGCAAGATAATTAAGTAATCTATTTGATTTAAAATGAAATTTCAAAACTTGTCTACTTTGGTAGAAAAAAGAAATCACCTTTCAACCTCCCTAGTAATACTTTTATAAAATAATTTTAAACGTAAAAAAAGAAATCCTCCTATATATAATCACATTTCTCCTGATTTTGTATACATAAGTCGAAAATTATCAGTATAATTCTATGATTTTGGTTATTCCTATATTAGTAAAAATTTTGTAGAATAATAGAGCTACATATTATGGAAAGAGAGGGGACTATTTTTCTAAAAAGTAGAAATAGATAGCAAAACTAACAAAAGGGTGGAACAGAGATGAGTTATAGCAAGGGGAAAGTTTTAAAACGCTGGATAAGCACATTCATGGCGTTTCTCTTATTAGTTAGCACCTTTTTACCTAGCGGCTTAATGGGGAAAGCCTATGCCGAACAGGCAAATCATATAGTAATCTCTCAAGTTTATGGCGGTGGGGGTAATGTTGGAGCACCTTTTAATAAGGACTTTATTGAGTTATATAACCCAACTGACCAAGACATTTCATTAGATGGCTGGAAGGTTGAGTATGCCTCTGCAGCAGGTACTAACTGGGCTAGTTTATCTCTATCCGGTACGATTCCGGCTTATGGATATTATTTAATTTCACAAGGTGGAGGAGCAAACGGTGTTGATCTTCCTGCTCCAGATGCATCAGGCTCAACTGCTATGTCTGCTAGTGCAGGTAAAATAAAATTAGTAAATAATGAATCTATAGATGTAGATTATGTAGGTTTTGGTTCTACTGCTAGCGCATTTGAGGGAACTGGTCCAACTCCAGCACCTTCTGCTTCAAAGAGTGTCCAACGTAGACCATACGCCAACACAGAACCTGCACCAGGTAAAGGAAATGCTTGGGATTCCAATGACAACAAAACGGACTTTGTTGCAGTAACACCAGTACCAAAAAACACTTCAAGCACTCCTGAAAAACCAATGGTTCCACAAATCAGCTTGCAACCTAAAGGTTTTACTATTCAATTTCTACAAACTGGTACTTCAATAAAGGTAACAGGGGGACCTGAAGCAGTTGAAGGCAAGTCCACTATTAAGGTATATGAAAGCGCGAACAAAGGAACGGCACTTGCAACGGCAACGGCAGATGACAATGGTTCTTTTGATATTACCTTCACGTCTGAAAAAGTGCTGACAGCAGTATTTATTTCTGCCACACAGACTGACTTAGATGAAAGTGCTGCTATCCAAGTTAATAAAGCAGGAGCAAGTGCCGATGTTGTATTTGATAAGCTGAGCTATATGGTAAACGCTGGTAAGGGGACGTTAATTGGTGGCGCGGGTGCCGCTGCTAAGGAAGCCATTATTAATGTATATGCCGATGAAGCCGCTACACAAAAATTAAATGCAGCTGAAGTGAATGCAGGTACAACGGGAGATTTCAACATTACGATTAACAATGCTCCGGATAAAGTTTACGTCACCCAGAAAACAAAAAGCGACAAAGGGATTATGTTAGAAAGTGTTCCTGTCGGAATTCAAAAGGCTGTTTTAGATGTTGTTACACCTATTAATGAAGTAAAAGTAACAGATTCTAAGGGGATTCTGCAAAACTTAAACAATTTTTACACAATTGAAGGTGTTGTGACAGTTGATAATGGTGTCCTTGGTACACAGAAAAACAACTACTACATCCAGGATGAAACTGGCGGGATTAATATCTTCGGAAGCTTAGATTCTAAGCTGACGATTCAGCGTGGAGACGCCCTTAAAGTAACTGGTAAAGTAATTGTTTATAACGGATTAACTGAATTTGAGCCCACCGCAATTGTTAAAGTCAGCGAAGGAAATTCAATTCCAGCTGTGAAATATATTACGATACTTGAGTTAAACACGTTTACAGTGGCTGAACCTCTAGAAGGAAGCTTAGTAAAAGTAAGTGGTAAAGTAACAACAGTAGCAGCTACCGGTGCAAATTACAACGTAACAATGGTAGACGAAAATAATAAAGCAACTACTATCCGCGTAATGGGATCTACTGGTATCAAGCCTGACACAGATTTCATCATTGGCAACAGCTATTCTGTAACTGGAATAGTTGGACAATATACAACAAATGCATCACATGTGAATGGTTATCAAGTTTTCCCACGTGACGTTAAAGACATCACGCCAATGTTAAACTTGAGCCACACGGCATTAATAGAAGTTTTCCAAGCTACAAACATCGAATTTGTTGCAATCGCAAGCGGTGCAGAGTCTGTTACGGCATACTACCGTGCAAAAGATGCTACAGAATTTACGGCACTTCCGATGGCTTCAACAACTGAAGGTCGTTATACGGCTACTCTTAATGCAGCAAACGTACCGGCAAATGGCTTCGAATATTATATTGAAGCAAAGAATGGAGATAAGACACAGACATCTGGAACTAGTGAAGCACCGCATCAAGTAACCTTGATTGCAGACACATTTTCACCAGAATTCTTAAGTGAAACTCCTGCAAATGGTACTAGAGTAGAAAGCCCGCGACCAGAAATTTCAGTTGTAATGGAAGATCCAAGTGAAGTAGACACAACAACTGTAAAAGTTTGGTTCGATGGAAATGAAGTAACAAATGCAACAATCAGCAAAAAGCAGGTGAAATTCACACCTGAGCAAGACCTTAAAAACGGTGATCATACCGTAAAAGTAGAAGCAACTGACTCTAAAGGTAATAAAGGTACGAAAGAATGGACTTTTGAATCTGTTCCTCGTTTTACTGGCGGGCAGCATTTCCGCGGAACCACTCACAACCATACGAATATTTCACATGATGGTGCTGGTAGTCCAGAAGCTGCGGTTGCTGCTGGTAAAAAATACGGTTATGACTGGTTTGCTTTTTCTGACCACTCACACGATATCGATCCAACTTTACTTGGTCAGGACACTGTTGTTCGTGATGGCATGCAAGAACGTACAGGTGGTTCAGATTGGCAGTTAACGAAGGATCTAGCTGATCAGAACACTAAAAATGGTGAATATGTAGTTTTCCCAGCATTTGAAATGACTTCTACAACATGGGGACATTCAAATATCTTTGGATCAGAGAATTTTATCGATCGTAATATTAACGGCAAGCAATACCAAGATCTAAACCAATACTATGCATGGGTTATGACTTACGATGATATCGTCGGACAATTTAACCACCCTGATATGTCAAATGCTGCTTTCAACAACTTCAAACCTTATAACAAAGAAGTGGACAAGCTTTTCACCATGCTTGAGGTTGGTAATGGTTCAGGACACTATGCTTATGCAAATGCTGAGAAGAAGTTCTTCTCTGTACTAGACTTAGGCTGGCACGTAGCTCCAACTTATGGTGAAGATAACCATGAAGGAACATGGGGACAAACAAGAGCTCGTACAGTAATCGTAGCTGACGATCTTTCACAAGCATCTCTATTACACTCTATGCGTAATATGCGTGTGTACATGGTAGAAGATCCAAACTTTACGCTAGATGTACTAGCAAATGGTTATTATATGGGATCTACCGTTGATAGCAAGAACTTGAATTTCAAGATTTCAGGAAGCGACTTAGTTGCTGAAAATCGCTCTATGAGTGAGTATGACTACTTAGCAGCTGATTATAAATCAGATGATAGAGTTGAAAAAGTAGAATTAATCACTAATGGCGGCGTGGTTGTTGATTCTTATTCTCCAATGACCAAAGATTTCACATGGGAACCATCATACAATGTGGCTGGCGGACAGCAATGGTTTGTAGTTCGTGTAACACAAGCGGATGGTGAAAGAATGTATTCTGCTCCAATCTGGTCAAAAGAAGAAGCAGTTGACGTTCGTGTTAACGGAATCGACGTTGAAGGCGAAGTCATTTTTGAAGGCAATCCGGCTACTTTAAAAGCAAGTGTAAGCAATAACGGTACACAGGATGTACAAAATGTAAAAGTTGTCCTTTACTACGATGAGGTAAAAGATGCGAACCTTATTGGGACGCAAACTCTTTCATCTATCGTATCGAAGGGCGTTGGAATTGCAAGCTTTACGTGGAACAACACAATAAAAGGCGATCACAAATTAATCGCTGTGGCTTCATCTGATTATGGGAATCACCAATTTACCCTGGATGTTAATGTAAAAGAGCCACTGGGAATAAAAGTAATAATTGACGCAAAACACAACAATGAAAACACAAGTTCAGACGGTGGAACGTATAAAGACAACCTTAAAGCCTTTACCATTCTTTTACAAAAAGAAGGATATACGGTTGTTGAAAACAAAGAAACCATTACAGATGCAGTATTAAGCACTGTAAAAGTTTTAGTCATTACACACAATCGTACGGCGTTTACAGCAGAGGAAAGTGCAGCCATTGCCAAGTTTGTAAAAAATGGCGGCTCCGTCTTGTTTGCAGGTAAGAGCAATAATAGCACGGACCCTACAATCAATAACTCTTTATTAGGGGAAATTGGTTCAGCGATTCGAATGGGTAATGATGGAGTATTTGATGATAGTAAGGAAGGTAACTTCTGGAGTGATCCAAAGGTAAGCCCATTTGCTGTCCGTGTATCCCCAGGCTTAGTTTCTAATTATATTACGGACCGCGTATCATTCTTAGATTACTATAGTGGAACAAGTTTATCCGCAGCTAATAACCAACCGTTAACAGACGGCGGTAAGGTAACGATTTTAGCAAAAGGAAATGAAACCACTTATCAAGGTAATATTAAGAGCGGCTACACGTATGACGCTGTATCTGATGCTTCTGGCGGTTCAGCAATTCCATTAATTGCATCAGAAGAAATTGGAGAAAATGGACGTATTATCGTTTCTGGTATGAACATTTTCAATGATAAGCAAATTGATGAATCATACGAGCCAAAAGGAAATGACGAGTTCTCTCTAAATGCCATTAACTGGCTAGCAGGACGCGGAACACAAGTAACGAAAATTGGCGACGCACGTGAGTTAGCAGAAGATTCTCAAACTGTTATTGAAGGAACGGTAACAACAGGTGCCGGTGTATTCTTCGATGCATTCTATGTACAAGATGAAACTGGCGGAATTATGGCATTCCAAGAGGTGCCGGCAGGTAGCATTAAACCAGGTGATAAAGTTCGAATCTACGGACACATTATTACTTTTGACGGAAACAAAGAAATTGAGTTTACTAGCTTTAATCAGGATGTTATAAAAATTGGTACAGGTGAACCTTTACAGCCTAAATTAGTACCTACAGGTGAAGCAACATCCGATGATAACCAAGGTCTGCTTGTTAAGGTAAAAGGTAAAGTGGTATCCATTTTTGACGTTAATTCTTATGTAATCAATGATGGATCTGGCGACATTTTAGTCTTCACAGATGGTTATATTGTAAACCAAAGCGGTCCAGTCCCTGTTCTTAAAGTTGGCGATACACTTGAAGCAGTCGGTCTTTCTGGTACTTTTGCTGATGGTACACGTATTCGTGTAAGAGATACGAAAGAATTAATTGGTACGGATACTAGTAAACCAGAAGTCCCAGTTTTAAATACGGTAAAAGACAAAGACACAGTGATTAGCGGAACAGCAGAAGCAAATGCTACGGTAACTGCGAAAGTTGATGGTCAAGAAATTGGCTCAACTACTACAAATGCAGAAGGCAATTTTACAATTGAAATAGCCTTGCAAAAAGCAGGTGCGAAGATTCTTGTTACTGCATCAGATGCTGCAGGAAATGTTAGTGAAGCTGCTGAAGTAACTGTTATTGACGTTACTCCACCAGGAGTCCCTGTTGTAAATGGAGTTAACGATAATGACCTATTTATTAGTGGAGAAGCAGAACCAGGCTCAATTGTAACAGCAAAAGTTGATGATGAAGAAATTGGCAATACTAAAGCCAATGCAGAAGGCGACTTCAAAATTGAGATATCAAAGCAATTAGCTGGTGCAGTGATTTTAGTGACTGCAACAGACGTTTCCGGCAACGAAAGCATACAGGCTCAAGTGAAGGTTACAGATGAAGTAGTGACAAAAGTCAGCGTATCCTACGTTGTAAATGGTAACCATGCCTTTAGGAATGTACATCAATTCACTGCTGCCTCAGAAGGAAGCAGAAATGCAGTATATCGTTTCTTACTCCAAGATGCAAAGGGAGACATTACCCTATTACAAGATTATGGAGTAAACAGCACAGTATCATGGACGCCTAAAATGCCTGGAACCTACAAAGTAATTGTTCTAGCGAAAGACCAATTCAACAATGGTTTCTCCGCATTCTATCACGAGGCCGAAACTGAAATGACCTTTACAGTTGATCCAAGTAAAGGAAAAAACAAATAAGTAAAAAAGTGGAAAGAGTAGGAATACTCTTTCCACTTTTTTTGATATAAATTGTCCGCCTGAGGTGGACACTGTCCACGAGCGGTGCCTGTCACCATAGCCAAAGGCTATGGTGACAGGCACCAAAAAACAACGCCCTTTACAAGATGGAAAATTTATCTTAGTATTAAGCCAACAATAAAAATTGCATACGGTTTTTGCACTAGGGGAGCTTTATGGCTGAGAGGACTTTGTTCCGACCCTTATGACCCGATCTAGATAATACTAGCGTGGGGAAGTGCAGGAGAAGATTATCGTTACGTGAACCTTGATATGATTCGACTGCATTCCCATGGGATGCAGTTTTTTTGTTGCCAAATAACGATAGGGGGAATTTTGGATGTCTAATTTTTGTGGTACGAGTGAAATTACAGGGGCACGTTTTTCGATTTATCCAATGTCTGATAGGTTTGTAGATATTATTCTATCAGCATTAGAAGAGGTGGATACTTCAAAGGTTTGGATGGAGTCGGACGATGTAAGTACATGTGTAAGAGGCAGGTCCGAGCATGTTTTTGATGTTGTGAAAGCTATTTTCCTAGAATCATCAAAAAACGGTGATCATGTTGTGCTGCAAGCTACCTATTCAAATGGCTGTCCGGGAGATTCTGCAGGCGATGTTTATCTTTCCGAGAACTCGGATCGGCTAAATGAGGAAAAATCGCTGCAGATCCAGCAAGAGGTTGCTGTTCAATTTGCGCTATACCCAATGGGTATTCCAACCTATATGAATGTAATTGTTGACCAGTGTAAACTTGCTCAAGAACAGGGAATTTTTACAAAAGGTGTTCACTATGCCTCAAGACTTGATGGCGATGCGAACAAGGTGTTTAAAACGTTAGAGGATGCCTTCCAAGGTGCGCACGACAGCGATTCCACACATATTGTAATGACTGTTGCGATGTCTGCGAACAGCCCTTCAAAAAAGGGGGATAAATAAATGCTCGCAAAATGGAAACTCCGTGAGGTTATTGTTTTATCCGTGCTAGCCGTTGTTTTTGCTGTCGTCTATCTTTTGTTTCTTCAACTCGGGAATGTTCTATTCGGTCTATTTGGTTTGATTGGCTATGATATTATTTTTGGAATTTGGTTTATTGTTTCGATTATTGCAGCTTATATTATCCGCAAGCCGGGTGCTGCTTTTCTTTCAGAAACTGTGGCTGCGACGGTGGAGGTTATGCTTGGAAACGCTGTTGGACCACAGTTGATTGTCTCTGGGATGATCCAAGGTTTAGGTGCGGAAGCAGTCTTTGCCGCAACGAAATGGAAAAATTATTCGACCTGGGTATTGATGGCAGCAGGGATGGGTTCATCCGTATTTAGCTTTGCTTGGGGCTTTTATGTCTCCGGATTTGCTGCTCTTTCACCAGGTTATGTGACCGCAATGTTCTTTGTCCGCCTTGTGAGCGGGGCATTGCTGGCAGGGTTACTTGGTAAGTATCTAAGTGAAGGCCTTGCAAAAACAGGAGCCTTAAACAGTTTTCCATTAGGAAAGGAACACAAGCGCAATGTCACCGTTTGAACCTCAGATTAAGGCGGACGGGCTGGGATTCAGCTATGAAGAGGTCGATATTTTTACAGACTTAACCTTTTCGATTGAAAGAAATCAATCACTGTTACTTCTAGGCCCAAGCGGTTCGGGGAAAAGTACGCTTGCTTTCTGTCTCAACAAGTTATATCCAGAAGCGGTGGACGGGGTATTGAAGGGGGACCTCTCGTTTGAGGGAAAAAAGCTTGATGATTTTAAACCCGGTGAGCTCAACCAAAAAATAGGGATTGTCTTTCAAGATCCAGAAAGCCAATTCTGTATGCTGACGGTTGAAGAGGAAGTAGCGTTTGGCTTGGAGAATTTCCATGTCCCACGTGCTGAAATGGAAGCAAAGATTGATCGTGCATTAGAATTGGTGGGCCTGCAGGCTGAAAAAAAGACTACCATTCATACTCTATCTGGAGGGCAAAAGCAGAAGCTGGCGATTGCTTGTGTCTTGGTTCTCCAGCCTGAGGTTATCATTCTTGATGAACCGACGGCTAACCTAGACCCGCTGTCAAGCTCAGACCTGGTAGATACCATCGCTCGTTTAAAGAAAGAGCGCCCGTTTACGCTGATCGTCGTTGAACATAAGCTTGACGATTGGGTGGAGCTGATTGACCGCTGCCTTGTCCTAGATTCTAGCGCGACGATCCTTTTCGATGGCACGCCTGAACAATGTTTTGGAGAATTTGCTCCTTTTTTAAAAAAGGAAGGCATTTGGCTGCCAAAGGTAGTCGAGGCAGCATTAACAGCAAAGAAATCTGGCGTGTATAAAGGGGAGCGACTTCCGCTCCGAAATCATGAACTACTGTCAGGGCTGCAGGATCCGGCTGCTTTTTTAAAAAAAGAAATCAAAATCATGCCCAATAGCGAACCCATCCTCGAAGTCAATGGTCTGTATGCTCGGGGACATTTGAAAAATGTTAGTCTGACGATTCATAAAGGAGAACTGACAGTACTGGTTGGCGCCAATGGGTCGGGGAAAACGACGTTATCAAAATGTTTGGCCGGACTGGTTCCACTTTCTCAAGGTGAGATTCATTTTCTCGATGTTCCGCTCTCCAAGTGGAAGGAGAAGGATTTATTTCAGCTTCTGGGATACGTTTTTCAAAATCCTGAGCATCAGTTTATCACTGACAGTGTTTATGAGGAAATTGCCTTCGGGTTGGAGCATCGGGCATCTGCTCTTGCCATCCTTGAAAAAATAGGACTGGAAAAACATGCAAATGCCCATCCTTTTTCCCTTAGTCAGGGGCAGAAGAGGCGACTGAGTGTGGCAACCATGCTCGTTCATGAACAAGAGCTGCTTATCCTGGATGAACCGACATTTGGGCAGGATGCCAACACCGCATATGAAATCATGAGGGTCCTTGATGAAAAGAATGGTGCCGTTTTTATGATCACCCATGATATGGAGCTGGTTGACCAATATGCTGATACCGTACATGTATTAGATGATGGAGAGTTGATTTTCTCAGGGAAACCTGAGAGCTTGTGGGAAAACCAAGAAGTCGTAGGCAGAGCAAGGCTAAAGCTGCCTTTTAGGAAACAGCTGCAAAATGAAATCGTAAGGAGAGAGATTCATGTTGCTACATGAGGTGAATCCCAGTATAAAAGCATTTGCTATCGTCATTTCTATCTTGATATTATCAGTGTTTTTCGATCCGATTACACCGCTGGTGACTATCCTCTGGTCAATAACGGTCACCTTCATATTCGGCCGCGTTTCTTTTAAAAAATGGCTGTTGTTATTCGCTCCGTTTTTATTTATCGCGTTCATATATGTATGGACAACTATGCTGTTCCCACGGCTGCAGGCAGGCGATTCGGTGATTTGGCAATGGGGGTTCTTGACGTTGACAGCAGAAGGCTTTCAGAGAGGAGCTTCACTTGGTTTACGAGTGTTAAGCTTTGCCACGTTATCCATTATGTTTACGTTAACGACAAAGCCAACCGACTTTCTGCTTAGCCTAATGCAGCAGTGTAAACTTCCGCCAAAGCTCGCCTACGGAATCATGGCCGGATACCGCTTCCTGCCGTTAATCAAGGAGGAGTTTCAGACCCTGCAAAATGCGCATCGAGTCAGGGGCGTAGCGCGGGCACGAACCCTACCTGAAAAAGTAAAGCAGTTGAAACGATACGTTATTCCACTTCTTGCCGGTGCAATACGTAAAGCAGAGAGAACCGCACTCGCGATGGAATCAAAAGGCTTCACTGGAGAAAAAAATCGAATATTCTACCGTGAAATTACGGTATCGCGTATCGATTGGCTCTTTTTCATTCTCATGATTGGTGCCGTCTGTCTCAGTGCTTTTATTTCTTGGAAACTAGGATATTTACAGTTTTATAATGGTGAACTGTAAATACGAGGCATTATGATTGCAAAAGAAAACAGGCTGAAAGAGTCAGCCTGTTTTCTATTTGATGATCTCAATATTTAAAGCCGTGCCTTGTAAGGGATAGGACTCTCGAACTTTTCCATCTGTCCAAACCGTAACACTTTGACCTTTTTCGAAGTCCCGGCCATCGGTTCCATCAGGCAGTGAGAGCCAGATTAATCCCAATTTTTCATCTTCAACTAAAATACTGCTGCTCTCAACTTCCATAACCGTTCCTTTAATATCATATTCACCTTTAACACTGCAGCCTGTTGGTAAGAGGAAAAATAAAATGAACGAAAAGATTAGATATTTTTTCATGTAGCCCTACCTCCTTAGTGTGGAGTCGAACTATTCACCACCAAGCTGTTGAATTTGGTCAATGATGCTGGTTATATCTTGAACAGATTGAAACAGCTCCGTATTTTCAAGAATAGCTGGATCAAGCAGTCCATCTTTAAAATTGGTCAAGTATGTTTCAATTTCAGCTACAATGAGGCTGTTTTGCTCGATGATTTGCTGATGAAGCTCAGCCGCAATATCGGGTGCTTGAATTTCACTAAAGGCTTGAGCGGTTTCCTGCATTTGTTGAAGCATGGTCTGGAGATCCTCAGCTGCCTGAATGTCACTAACCGCTTGCTGCGCAAGAGCAGGAGCATCACTTGCAAAATCAGTCGCTGCAGACAAATAATCAGTTGCTTCATTAATATAAGTAATCGTATCCTGTGCATCATTAAGGAAAGAACATCCCCCAAGTAAAAATAACATACTCGCAGACAATACAATCAATAGTTTCTTCAAAATAAAACCTCCGTTTTGTTTTTGGCAAATCTGGAGTACTCAGTTCTATTCAAGAATATCATAACCTTCTGGTGCCTGTCACCACTCGTGAACACTGTCCACCTGGAGCGGACAGTCATAAAGTTTTTGTTTGGGTGGTTTTGAGGGAGGAATTTGGAGGATGGTGTCGAATGGTATAATTTAATGTAATCTATTCTCTCCGCTTTTCAACTCACCAATTTTTCATCAATCAAAATCCAATTAATTAGGAGTGACCGCTATGGGTCGAAAACGCCGCTCTTGGTTTCCAGGTGCAAAGTATCATATTACAAGCAGAGGAAATCGTAAATCTACGCTTTTTTACGATGACGAAGATCGAATGAAATACCTTAGCTTTTTAAAAGAAACAATGGGGCGCTTTCCATTTACGCTTCACAGCTTCTGTTTAATGACCAACCACACACACCTCCAGATTCAAACTTCAGACACCTCTCCAACCATTCTTATGAGTCATCTCAATACAAAATACGCCAAATATTTCAATAAAAAGTACAACTACAGCGGCCACGTATTTGAAAAGCGATATGGAGCCGAATTATTAGATTCCCTTGATTATGAATTCGATGTCAGTAAATATATTCATCTGAATCCGCTAAAGGCCGGTCTAGTAGATGGGTTAGAGGATTATCCATGGAGCAGTTACCACGCTTATGTGTATGGCGAAATTAGCACCCTTGTTGACACCAAACATCTGCTTTCCTATTTTCCTTCTCCTGCGTCCAAGCATTATGAAGAATACATAAAAACCCCACTAGCGGATTTATTTTTACTCGACAATGGTAAAGTTTTGATGATTTCTAGAAAGGAGGAAAATCCATGTGTGCAAAAGTAACGAGTATTGGATTAAAAGTGATGGAGGGTTATCGTTTACATGTTGAAGTAAAAACGTTTGTAGGAAATGATTCTATACGAATTGTTGGTGCGGACACTCAAAAATAAAAAAGTCACTGCAAGGATTACATTCTGGCAGTGACTCAATCTGGTCCTCTTGACCATTCCCTTATGCTTGTTGTAAGGCACTTTGTTCATAGGTTATTACTCTATTCAGAAGGTGAGCCATTTTTTCCAAATCTGAGGTTGCATAGTGGTCAATGCAGGCAATCTGAATCCAGTTTCCTCGCTGTAGATAATCACTTTCGTAGTGCAGCTGGTAGCCGTGGTTGTATAGAATATCTCCAACAACAACGGAAGAAATAGAACTTGGTATCTCAATCGTGAGAATAATCGGTGAGCTGTCCTCTTCACTGATGATGGTAAAGCCAAATTGTTTAAGCAGATTGTTTAAGAAAGAATGTGTTGCCACCACTTTTTCAAAGGTTTCGATCTTAATATCTTCTAATGCTGCCAGTAGTGCCTCTAGGAGGTTAGATGACTGCGAAAACGGGATGCTTTTCTTTGCCATGTAGGTTCCTAAATCGAGATATTTCGGAAGTGTTAATGATGGCTGAACCTCATGGTGGTGGAAAACGAACGAAAGGCCTGTCAGAGCGCGGATGGCCTTTCCACTAACACCTGTTGCCAAAAATACTCCCTCTAAGTCTACTTCCATTGCCCCTAAAGAGCTAATGCAATCCAGGCAAAGCTTGAGTTCATATTGTCTCGATATTTCCTTCAACAAACCCAAATCGTTGAGCATCCCAGAGGAAGTTTCACTGTGAACCGCCCAAATCCAACTCGTATCCTCCGATAATTCAGCAATAATTTCCTCACGCGTGAAAGCCTGTCCCCAATCCTTTTGAAGTACATCGAACTTCAGTCCCAATCTACTAGCCTGTTCTACTAAACGGCTGCCAAATTCTCCATTAGCTAAAATTAGCCCCCGTCCAGTTTCTAAGGAAAGCTGTCCTGCCACAACATCATTGGCAAGTGTTCCAGAGCCTAGGAAAATATGAACATATTTACTATTAACCAAACGACCAAGAATATTCTTTGCTTTTTCAAGCTTTTCTTTATAAAGGTCCGACCGATGAGAAATCGGGGTTTTGCTTAATGCTGCCATTACGTTATTCGAGATTTGAACCGGTCCTGGTAAAAAGGGAATGGTCGGTGGTAAGATTCTGCCTGCTATCGACTCATCAAACGTTTTCTTCGTCAAGTACATAGGCTGAAAGAGTGCTTCATCACTCCCCGTTAATTGAGCAAAAGGCTGGAATCCTAATTGACCGTAAAGCTTTAATTGGCGGACTGTTCCGGAGATAAAAGCAATATCGTACCCTTTTTTTAGGCAATATTTTATTAGAAACTGCGCGAGCCCTAAAAATACCCGTCCATTTCGATATTCCTTTTTGACAGATAATAGTCTAACTTCGCACGGAGAGTTAACTGGAAATGACAATGATTGCTCAACGGGACCGATTTTTCGATCAAGTGAAAATGGTCGATTATCGCGAATCGCACCCATACCAATCACTTCGTTTTCTTTAATACAAATGATATATGTATTTTCAGCATGGAATGCATCCACTAACTTTTGTTCCTCATTTTTTTGGTGCTGTGGAATTTCCTCTGAAAAGGTTTGATAGTTTAAGCGATGAATTTGTTCGAATTCATCAGGAGTGGTGGCAATTTTGAAAAAGAATTCGTGCTTACTCATTAGGTTTCAGCCTTTCCTTGAGATTTTCTGCATGTGCTGCGTAAAGCATAGCGATAATACCTAATGCTATCAGGCAACTTAGCCAATCATTATTTTTTATAAAAAGTACCACTGGGATAAAAAGAAAAGTCGCTAATCCTGCTAAAGTGAAGCTTTTAAAAAAAGGATAAAGGACGCAAAAACCTAGGATAATTACTGGAACAAGTAGCGGTTCAAAGGTAATAATTCCACCAATAAAGGTAGAAATCCCTTTTCCACCCTTAAATTTAAGGGTAACCGGCTTGATATGCCCCAAAATGGCCAGGGCAAGCCCTACTAGTTGAATAGTTTCTGAGAATTGCAAATAACGGGCAGCTAAGATAACTAGGACACCTTTAAGTGCATCCCCGAGAAAAATCAGTACAAAAGCCGTTTTGCCATGAAGGCGGCCGGCGTTTCTTGCACCGACATTACCGCTCCCTTGAACACGAATATCCTTCCGATAAATGATTTTCGTGATAAGAAAGCCAAACATGATACTACCTATAAAATAGGAAAGAATAAGGTATAACCAAATCATTCGAAACACAACCTTTGTGGGTTCTGGCTATAGGAAAAAATGAATTTATTACCATTATAATATGATTCTTACATTATTCACATATACTTTGTGAAAACAACCTTTAAAAAGCAAAAGAATGACCTACACCAAGCATTAAGAGGGAGTTCTACCTATGAGTTAAATTAAAAACATCCTCCAGTTGAGGATGTTTTTCTATTAGTCACCGCCGCCGCCACCGCCCGAGTCTCCGCCCCCGGAGTCGCTGTCTGAGCTGTAGGCATGATCGTTGCTATAGTCGTTGTCGTAATGATGATAGTGGTGGCTTTTGCTATTACTTCGGTTAGGGAAAACTAAAAAAGCTAATATAATCGATAAAACCCCAAAAAATACTTGATCAGTAAAAATTAAAAATACCCCAAAAATAAAAATGAGGAAACCAACCAATCGTAATATCCCTCTCAGAAGACATTCCTCCCCTAAAGTTAACATTTATTAATAGATATTAACTCCTATTACTTTTTATACGTTTAATCCATATTTGTAACTAAAATAAAACACCAAGGGATTCCCTTGGTGCCTGTCACCATTTATTCATTTTCCTTCATTTATACATACATTTATACATACATTTTTTTAGATGACTTTTAACTATCATTTTCTTCATCTTTTTTCTGCTGTTTCTTTTGCTGTTCTTGGAGTGCAAGTATGATATCTTGGACGTCAATTATTCCATCGTTGTTTAGGTCCTGAATGGTGTTTTCCGGTACCTGTGGCGGTGGTGCTGCTGGTGGTATCTGCGTTGCTGCAGCAGGTGCAGGTCTATTTTTCGGTTTAAAGGCAAAGGTGAATACTAAGAGCAGAATTATTAGTAAGGCGGCAACACCATCTGCGATATAGAAGATGGTTTTATAATCTGACCATAAAGTTTTGCTGTCACCAGCTCGTTGTTCGGAATTCGTGATGAACTTTTTGATTTCGGAATGGTTTGGATAGAGTCTTTGGACTGCTTCAAATTTTTCTAGAGCATTATCATAATAGCCACCCCAATAAAGCTCCAGCCCTTCCTTATAAAGTTTATCTGTGCTGCTTGATGTATTCTTTGCTCCTGCTTGGTTTGTAAATTCTTTTACAGTATTAACTGGCACTGAAAAGTTGAAGCCTTGAACCTCTTGACCATTTACGGTATCGCCTCTAAAGGTTAGTAAGCCAATGATTTCTCCTTTTTCATTGATTACTGGTCCACCGCTATTCCCATGTGTAGCAGCTGCATTAATTTGAATAACCGGGCTTCCTTGCTCCGTTTTCTTATCAGTAGCAGAAATTTGACCAGCATTCATTGAGGATACGAGAGAGGAATCAGGTGATAGCAGATCAGAATCGGCTGCAGCTGGGTAGCCGCTTACCCAAATGTTATCCTGGTTTTGGATATTATCAGAATTTCCAAGCTTTAAGGTAGGAAGGTTTTTCCCTTCAATCTTAAGTACCGCTACATCTTTCCCTTCATTAACAGGTGCACCATAGCTTTTTACTTCCCCATCAAGTGTGTCTCCGCCAGGTAAAATAACTTTAATGACCTTTTGAATCCCAGTGTATTGCGTGTAAGTCAACATATATTCATACGCTGTTTCATAATCTACCTGAAAATAATCTGCCATAATCGTAACAAGCTGATCAAATGCAGCATTGGCAATATCTTCGTCTTCCATCTGAGCCGATTCTACAACATGAGCATTCGTGACAATATACCCATCAGAGCTAATTATTGCACCTGAACCAGAGCCCCCAACAACAGACTGGTAGTTTAATTGACTTAGTATGGCCTCTACCTCTGGGTCATTTGGATTGTTAAACTGCCAACTAACAACAGAATAACCTAGAATCCGAACAACCGCTGGCTTCGTGTATTCCGCTAGCTTTTGAGCTTGAGAAATATTCGAAGAGCTTGGCTTAATACCCATTAGAACAAAGGAAGTAACCATTACCCCAATGAGTATCAAACAAAGCGGTATTGTAAAAAGGGCCCTTTTCATCAATAAATTCACCCTCCTCCATAAATTTTGGGAATTTCCATCTAATATATGCCCCTAATGGAACCATGAAACTTTGTACTTAAAAATAAATAACCCCGGTGCCACCCCGGTGCCTGTCACCGCTCGTGGACACTTTCTTGAATTGGACAGTAAAAAAGCCAGCAATTTGCTGGCTTTTGTGCATTCTCTTGGAATTTTTGTTTAGATGAATAGTAAAAGGCTAAGTGCCATGACGGCCATACCTGCTATGAGCCCATAGATTGATAGATGGGTTTCATCATATCTTTTTGCAGCAGGTAATAATTCATCGAGGGAGATGAACACCATGATCCCTGCAACCGCTGCGAAGATAATTCCGAACATAACATCGTTTAGGAAAGGCATTAAGAATAGATAGGCAACTATTGCACCAATTGGTTCCGATAAGCCCGACAAGAATGATAGTTTGAAAGCCTTTTTCTTATCACCTGTCGCAAAATAAACAGGAACCGAAACAGCAATGCCCTCTGGGATATTATGGATCGCTATCGCAACCGCGATGGCAATACCAAGAGCTGGGTCCTGTAAAGCCGAAGTAAAGGTAGCAATTCCTTCCGGAAAGTTGTGAATACCAATGGCAAGTGCCGTAAATGTCCCCATTTTTAATAGGTCAGGCTTTTTACCGTCATTTATGTTAGGTTGATTCATATCTTCTACTGTTTTCAATTCATGCGGGTTTGATTGCTTTGGAATAAATTTGTCAATAGCAGCAATCAATAGCATGCCTCCGAAAAATCCACCAACCGTTAACCAGTTCCCCGGAACAACACCCATTGCATCGACAAGAGCTACCTTTGCTTTTACAAAAATCTCTACCATGGATACATAGATCATGACACCAGCAGAAAATCCAAGGGTAACAGATAGAAATTTCGTATTTGTATGTGATGTAAAAAATGCGAGCAGACTTCCTATACCTGTTGCAAGGCCTGCAAATAATGTCAGTCCAAACGCAAATAGCAGATTTTCCGTCATAGTCTCTTCTCCCTTTATTATATTATGTTTCTTTATTTGAAGGTTTTGAATAATATTATATATGCGCAAATACAGAAATGTTTCTTTTGAGAAACATTTTACACCCGCTGAAACAAAAAAACAGTAAAAATATCTTAATAATATAAAAAAGCGTGGGGTCCATGTATATTACATATGGACCACACGCTTTATCTTTTATAAAAGATCAATATCCTTGGCCGAAACCGCCGCCATAACCACCCATTCTAGGACCATATCCCGGTCCATACATGCCATAACCAGGACCATATCCAGGGTAACCTCCAGGATATCCGTATCCAGCACCGTATCCTTGACCATAACCACCGTATCCATAACCACCACCAAGACTTGAACCTAAATAACCTAATCCAAGACCAAGCAGTCCAGCACCTACATTACCTAGATTAAAGCCACCACCGTGGTGCCCGCCGCCGTGATGTCCGCCGCCGTGATGTCCACCGCCGTGATGTCCGCCACCATGATGCCCGCCACCATGATGCCCGCCACCATGATGCCCGCCACCGTGGTGCCCGCCACCGTGGTGCCCGCCACCGTGGTGCCCGCCACCATGATGCCCGCCACCGTGGTGTCCGCCGCCGTGATGTGCGCCGCCGTGATGTCCGCCGCCATGTTGCCCGCCACCATGTTGGCCTCCTTGTTGTCCATATCGATAATCAAAGGGCATTCCAAATGATTGATACATTTGTTCATCGCGCTCCTCTATCTATAAATTTGAAATATTTTCAAGTATTACCTTCATAACCTATGTGTATCTGGGTAATCCTCTTGGACTAAAGCCTAGATAACAATAAACAGCAGAAAAGAGGAGGCAGACTGTCCGCCTGAAGGGTGGAACTGTCCACCCTAGGTGGACAGTGTCCACGAGCGGTGCCTGTCACCGTCATCCAAAAATACGTCTTAGGTCTTAGGCTTGTTTACGTTTGTGGTCTATGGAAAGCAGGATTTTTATGGTGTATTGTTGAAGTAATGAAGGAAGTCTTGCCTTTGTAGGTATTTTGTTTTGTTGAAACATTTTTGTTGGTCATTCGTATGAATATAAAGGATTTTTTAGTCAGGAGTCGATTATGATGAACCGATTTTTAACGTTTTTAGTCCAAAGTGTTGTGACTGTTCCATCTGCCGTCACGGTATGGTTTTTAAGTTATTTTGCATTCGATTTAACATTTTTGATTTCATCCGCCATTTCATTAGCAGGTGGAGTCATCGTTTACAAAATTACATCCGGGGTCATGACATCCCGCTTTTTAAAAAAACAACAGCTCACAAGAAAAGAATATCGTTATATAAAGAAAAACCTAGATGAAGCCAAACAAAAAATTAATCGCTTAAATAAATCTCTCTTTTCCATTCGTGATCTATCGACTTTAAAGCAGAGACTAGAGGTTCTCCGGATTACACGGAAAATACAAAGCATGACGCATGCAGAACCTAAGCGCTTTTATAAGGCTGAAAAATTTTACTTTTCCCATTTAGATTCTGTTGTCGAGCTTACAGAGAAATATCGATTTTTAGCGCAGCAGCCTAAGAAAAGTCATGAGATTGATGTTTCTTTATACGAGACACGCCAAACCTTAACCGACCTAACTAAGGCATTAGAAGAGGATCTCTATCATGTGGTGGAAGATGATTTAGATTCCTTGAATTTTGAAATTGATGTTGCCAAGCATTCCATAAAAAAACTCAATGATCCTAAAATCATAGATGAAAGCAGGAGGCTAAAATGAGTGAAAATAACTCACACCAATTAAATAAAACAGGGAATTTATTAGATGACATCCTAGCCAACCCGTTTGGTGAAAATCAAGAGCTAGCTCCGCAAACCCAGCAATCGCCACAGCTTCAAGAAGCAAAGCCTACTAAGCTGATTGATGTCATACCGGAAGAAAACCGTGCAAAAGCCTACCAGCTTGCTGAACAAATTGACCCGAAAAACCACCAGGCGATGATTACGTATGGTACCCAAGCACAAGGGAAGCTTTTAAGCTTTTCACATACGATGCTTGAGCATGTACAGAAAAAGGATATCGGCGAGGTTGGCGAAATCATAAGTGATTTGATGAAGCGCCTTGATGAGGTCAATCCGGATGAATTAAAGGATGGGAAGCCATCCTTTTTCGGACGTATGTTTGGGAAAATCTCAAATTCTCTTCAAGAGGTATTGTCCAAATATCAAAAGACAGGTGCACAAATTGACAGGATTAGTGTGAAACTAGACCGGAGTAAGAACGTGCTTTTATCGGATATTAAATTGCTCGAACAGCTTTATGAAACAAATAAAGAATATTTCCATGCTCTAAACGTGTATATTGCAGCGGGAGAAATTAAGCTTGAAGAGCTCAATCAAAAAACAATCCCAGCAATGAAAAGGGAAGCGGAAGCAACAAGTGATCAAATGAAATTCCAAGAAGTGAACGATATGATTCAGTTTGCAGACCGCTTGGATAAACGCCTATACGATTTGAAATTGAGCCGTGAGATTACCATCCAGAGTGCTCCGCAAATCCGTCTGATCCAAAACACGAACCAAGCGCTTGTGGAAAAAATACAATCGTCCATCATGACGGCCATTCCGCTTTGGAAAAATCAAGTTGCGATTGCGCTAACCCTCATTCGTCAGCGCCATGCAGTAGAGGCGCAGAAAAAGGTCTCACAGACCACAAATGAACTGCTTTTGAAAAACGCAGAAATGCTTAAAACGAATACGATTGAGACAGCGAAAGAAAATGAGCGTGGTCTCGTTGATATCGAGACCCTTAAAAAGACTCAGGAAAGTTTAATCACCACGTTGGAAGAAACGATGCGAATCCAAGAAGAAGGGCGTCACAAACGCCGCCTGGCTGAACAAGAACTGGCCAATATGGAAAATGACTTAAGATTAAAACTCTTAGAAATCAAAGGTAAATAAAAAAGCGTCAAGTTCCAATAATGGAGCTTGACGCTTTTGGTTATAAAGAAGTTGTCAAGGTTGTTCGTTTTGTTAAAAAAATAGGAATAGCAGCCTATTGGGAAAATTGGAACCGGAATCAAAGTAGGACCTAAGACTCTTTTTAATAATTTTGTTGTATCTTATAGTTCTATTAAACACATAAATCGTACGAAACGGCAAAACTATTGAAAAATGGTGACGCAAAACTAAAGGGGCTAATGTTTTAAGACGATGCCAGCCAGTTACCGAACACGATCCTCTGCGGTTTATGTAAATCAATAGAGGAGGTTTTCTTTGTGTTGTTGAAAAATGTATTATTACGGAGTAAATATTATTATCACGTATTTCAGTATCGGCATATGGAAATGATGCAAAATGATTGTTTATGTGAGGAACTTAAGTGCGAGCTTAAAGTGAAGTCATTGTATCATAATAGTAAAGCAATTGAATTAGGAGCAAGAATATAGAACAAAAGCCTGGGGTTTCCAGGCTTTTTACTTTGGGGATAAGTTGTGGATAGAGTATAGATAAATGTTAGTAAATAATCAACAGCTGTGAATAAGTATGTTTATAATGTGGATAATCATATAATCCTTGTGGATAAATTCCTTGGAGATTTGCTATTTTCAAAACCTAAGTTGATAAGTTCTAGATTTAAAGTTTCATATAAAAAAGCATCGGAGTAATTTCCGATGCTTTTTATCAGTCAGTTTAGTGTGACATGGTTTGGCTTCCATCATCCGTTCCGTCTTTTGTTACTTTCAAAATTCCAACGGCGCCCTTGGTTACATGGGTAAACTGATGTGTCACAATGGGATAACTGCCTTCTTTTGTGACTGTGAATTCAACAACCGCCCCGCCGCTTGCCGGCAGCATGACAGTTTGCAAACCTTTCATGAGGTTAAATGGATTACCATCGATATAAACATTGTCAAATACGGTTCCGACCACATGAAAACTGCTGACTTCATTTGGCCCCACATTGTTAATGTAAATTCTGACTTTGTCGCCAACCTTCGCAAGGAGCGGTGTATCAACTAGGGCGCCAACGGTACCGTTTGTATTCAAATCGCCTTCTTTTAAGGCTTTAGCCGAGAAGACCACATTACTAGGAACTCCATTTGTAAAATCCTCTAAGTCGTTGTATTTATACCATTCATTTTGAACGATGACAAATTCACGGTCAATTTCAGAATCAGTCGGGTAGCCGTCTTTAGGCTTAACAATAATGGTTCCGTGCATTCCATTTGCGATATGGGCTAAAACTGGTTTTGTACCACAGTGGTACATGAAAACTCCAGGATTGTTCGCTGGATAGGTAAAGCTGCCAGATTCATTTGGCATAATATCTATAAAATCCTGTGATGGGGAGGCATGAACGGCATGAAAGTCCATGCTGTGCGGGATGGACGGATCCATGTTTTTTAATGTAAAGTTAATGGTATCGCCTTCATTCACAACAATGACTGGTCCTGGGGCTTCACCATTAAATGTCCATGCTTTGTACAGATTGCCTTTGGAAATTTCGATATCGGTAATTTGTGCGGTCATGTCAATATTGACTTCGTGTTCACCGACACGTTCTATGTTGACGGGAATTGGCTTTTGATTGAGATTTTTGTGAGGTTCAATGACTTGTGAGGCAGTATTAGCTTTTGCTACTTTTGCAGACTGTGTATCCAGGGAAACTTTGGCAGAATTACAAGCACTTAAAACCATTACAGAGGTGACAATAACACTTGCAAACTTCAAGAAATTTCTCATTTGATTCTACCCCTTTAAATTAAAATTGTTTACTCTTACATTGTAAAATTTGTATAAAATACCCTAGTGATTTGAATCACTCATTTATCGGAATTGTTTGAACACTTTGTGAAATGTTGAACAATTAATAATGTAAATAAGTTAATTAAGTAAAATAAGTAACTAATACAAATTCTTTGGTAAAACTCGTTTATATGAAGGAGGAATAAAGGATGTTAATTGAATTTATTGCAGTAACTGTAGAGGACGCGAAACTAATTGAAAGATCAGGTGCAGACAGAATTGAATTGGTATCAGGTTTAACCGAGGGAGGCATAACACCCAGCTATGGGCTAATCGAAAAAGTGGTTAATAGTGTTTCTATTCCAGTTAACGTTATGGTTAGACCGCATGGTCAATCGTTTTGTTATACAGAAGATGATATTGCAATTATGAAAAATGATATACGTGTTATTCGAAACTTAGGGGCAAATGGTGTGGTGTTAGGAATGCTGGATGGAGAAGGGAATATTGACTTCTATCAGCTTGAAGAGCTACTTACGGAAGTAGGAACCATGGAGGTAACTTTTCACCGCGCCATCGACAGTTCCAATAATATAGTCGAGAACGCAGAGAAATTAAATCAATATAAAGAAATTAAAACCATTTTAACCTCTGGAGGACATGGCGACTGGCAAACACGTTTGGATACCCTAAGAAAATTGAAAGAAATTTGTAAGGAAACGGAGATTCTAATTGGCAGCGGCCTGTCAAAAGATAATATCTCTGAAGTACATACACAGGTAGGAACAAATTGTTATCACTTCGGTACAGCGGTAAGAATAGACCATAGCATTTTAAAAAGTGTTTCCCTAGAAAAAGCAGTAGAAATCGTTCATACATTGAAATAACTGGGCATATTAAAAATAAACCTACAACTGGAGGAAACAATGGAAAAAGAAAAAGAAAGAGACCAAACAAGCCAAGGACTCAATCAAATCTTCGAAATCATCAACGCCAAAGGTGACGAGGGAGAACTAAAGCAAATCCTCGAAGAAGATGAAGCAGAAGAGAAGGAAGGGAAATAGGGTGCCGAATTAGGGTGCCTGTCACCAAATGGTGAAACCATTTGGTGACAGGCACCGCTCGTGGACACTGTCCACCACAGGCGGACAGAAGGGTCAAAAAAAAAAGACCTCGAACTATGATAAAGTTTGAGGTCCTTTTTTTGGTTAGTACATTTCACATAGTTCTTTGTAGTTGCAGCGGTCGCATTTTTTGATGATGTTGGTTTTTGGGAATAGGTTAAAGTTCAATGCCTGGTTTGCACGAATGTCATCTAAGTAGCGCTGCATTTGAACAACGCTCATTCCAAAGAGTTCATGAACTTTTTCGAGGTCTGTTTCCGTTAATTGATAGGTTTTGTGTGTACCGGTTAACAGATATTCATTTCGGATGACAATCTCTTCAATGGTTTTCACCTTCAATACCCTTTTCAAATAAAGAGCATACAGTGCTAATTGGTGTCTGTCCTCGAAGGATTCTTTTCCGGTTTTCCAATCAACGATAATCCATTTTCCCTCTTTTATATCCCGGTACAAAAAATCCATAACGATAAAGATCTTAACTCCATCAATAAACATAAACCGAAAACGCTCGGCTTCAACAAACTGCATTTCTTTCTTTTCTCTTACATCCGTAAAGGTTTTGCTCGTCAAAAAGTTCCCCATCGAAACACTTAAGCGTTTCTGGATTTCATCCACTTTATCCCTCGGCAGCCCGCCATTATAGTAAATTTCATGGAGCATTTGAAAATGGTTCGGTCTCTCTCTCCATAAATCAGCCCGAAGCATTGAATCCTTAAAGGCAGTATTCATTGTGCCACGCAATCGCTGAATTAATTCTGCTTCCGGCGGGATGAACCCTGTGTTTAAATAGTTTCCAATCACTGAAAGAATAAGGTCATGGACAGCACTTCCAAATAGAATCTTTAAGTTTGTCATTTTCTTAAAACGATAGGCATCTTTGGCGAGAATATTAGAATCACGCAGCCAGCCATTGTGACTGATATAATATTCAAAAGCATACTTTCTCGGACATTCCATCAGTGCTTTGTGGCGTGACAGTGACCAAGAGAATTCAGGATATGGTTTTATTTCAAACATGGTGGCAACCCCTTTTTAAAGGTATCATTCATGATCCGCCTAAATGTTTACTGGAAAATCCGATAAAGAGAGCATTCCCGTTCGAGGATTGCTCTCTTTATCGCAGCTTATTTCTTCTCAAATTGTTGATTGACGAATGAGTACGTTTCCGATTGTCCTTGGGCGCCAAGGAGTGTAAGTGTATTATCAACTAATTTCGCATCAGACATCCCATTTATGGCTAGGTCAGATCGCAGACCTACACTTCCATTTTCAGTAAGCAGGCTGTACACCCATACAAACGATTCATAGGTTTGATTGAGTGCCATAATCACCACCTCAGGGGTGCCGCTTTTATCGAAATCATGCTCTGTATGGTAAAGGGAAAACCCTTCTTTTAAAACTCCTTTTTCATCAAAAGGTGAAGCCTCGGAATCAATCACCAACTCAAAAGGGGTTTCGATATTTTGCCCGCCAGTTAATACAAGGCTTTTTCCTCCAGTTGGATTTGCCTGCCCAAAGGTTATGGTCTGTTGTTCTCCATTTACAAGAAACACATATGGATTACCAGCGTCCCAACGTTGAAACGGTTTTAACGAGGTTTTTTCACTCACTTCCACTTGAACCGGTGTTGCAGGTTTGTTGGTTTTTGAAAAGGCTGTCTTTTCATTTTTGTCAAACAATATATCATTCCCAAGATAAATCCCGCTTCCAACAACAAGGGTGCTGAGAAGCAATATGGATACATGCACGCCATACCTTTTAACAAATTTAACGACGGGACTAGCGGTTTCATTTTGAACTTCTTTCACCAATCTGCTAAAGCTTGTGGTTGATATCATTTGGAGCTCTTTTTTAGCACCTTTATTCTTCCAAATCGACCTTGGATGGGTTTTTAAATAGGCCTTCAATGCTCGATGGTAATGATGATCGGGCTGAAGGTTTTTCGCACTCCATTTAATAAATGATAACATTCGCTCATCATCTGCATGTTTACTCAAATATCCAAAAAGCTGTGGATAATGATAACTCCCTTCTTCATTATCAAAAGCAGCGAGTATATGCTGGAAATACTTTTCCGAAACGTTACCCCGCAGAATATTTTTTAATATATCACGAAGTTCATCGCGGTTTGCAGGTGATAAACGCTGAAGGATTACTCCCACAGAAACGACAGGTTTGGTGAACAGTTCATGCAGGACCTTCAATTTCTGGTACTTACTGATGATTTTTCTATCCTTTAGTTCTATCTCAGTCAGCTTTCCAGTTGAAAGGAGCGCAAAGGCATCGATGTCCTTGAGAGTTATATTCTGTAATTCAAGATCATCTACTAACGCAATTTCCGCGTAAACCATCATCTTGTCTTTTATTTTTGAAAAATCAACTTCAAGGTTTGTTACGTTAAATGCTTGTACAGCACTAGCTGCTTTATATGGATCGGTGGAATTGCCAACAGCATCTGCTGTCTTTTGGATTGCCAGTACCTGAAAACAACGGTTCTTACGTAAATAGGGTGCAGTTTCAAGCAGATTATTTATCTCTGCTAAAATGTCTTCAACCTGAGTGAGATTGAATTTGTTTTCAAGAATTAGCTTTAACAGATTACTGTAGTCCTGTTGTTGATGAATAAATTCTAGTACATAGTTGTAGATACTTTCATGGCCCTCAATCAATTTCCATATTGCATGAAAAACTGATTGGTTCTGGTAATGTTCGAGTGTGTTCAGAATAAAGGCAAGGCCTTCATCTTTAAGGGCATTCTGGTTAGATTCAAGCACAGCTTTAAAAGCTTCAATTACATATTCCTTATTATTTTTCTCATAGAAAGCACTCAAACCTACTCTCTCCCTTATCAGTTTCTGCTATTAATATAGTTAATTTATGCTCTGAAACTTTATCGGATGAAAAGGAATACTCCATCATATAAAAATAAAAAGACCTCATCTGGTCTTCTTATTTTTCATTTTTGGAAATTGGAATAAATGTATTGAAGAACCCGATGCAGGTGACCTGACTCAGGCCGATTTCGGAAAAATCGGTTTTGTAGACTGAAAATATGAAGTAATCTGATTCCGTTGTTCCCATATCGAAAACCTCTTCCCCTGCTAGTGAAAGAATCCCTTTTTCAAGGATATTCGAAGATTGATCCATCGCTTCATGGGTAATCCATTCTATGTATTCCGAACGCCCAGGGTTTGTTTCGGATAATACGAATACAATGACTATCAATAGGATAATAGAAATGACCTTTTTCACTTTTCAGCCCCATTCTAATAATTGGTAATATTCACTCATTTTAAGTATAAATGTGGAGATTATGATTGTAAATATAAACCTTAGTGCTACATCTCTAGTAATATGATAAATTAGTACTAATTAACATTAAAGGGGATAAGTCTGTGACAAGAATATGGAAATGGGTTGTTGCGTGCTTACTTTTCCTGCTGTTACTTAATGGACTAGGAATTTTGGCCGTACAGTTTTTATAAGAGAGACTCTGTTAAACTTGGCTGTTGATTTGTGCTCTAGGCGCTTCGCTTTCCTCAGG
>NZ_NPDD01000012.1 GCF_002272245.1 Bacillus sp. 7884-1
TTTTCGCACAAATCAACAGAGTGCCAAAATCAATATTAAGCTTTAACATAGCCATAAGATAATTAATAAACATTAATTTCATAGAACAGGGACTGAGAATAATGACCAATAATTTAACCAAGCCTGTTTCGAAAAGGCTTTTGTTTGCACTGCTTACGATAACGATTGGAGTCGAAATTGTCCTCTATTTAAGCGGTTTCAGTCTCTTGGCGGGTACCATCTATGATGCGATTATGGTATCTTCCTTTTTTATCGGATTAAAGCTGCAGCCAAGACTAAGTGACGGATTGCAAAAAACAAAGACAATGCTTATACGCCAATTTATTGGGGCATTCCTTCTCTTTATTCTTGGCAGTACGATGATCAATATCTATTCCTCTTACGCCTTCCAGGACTTTAGCGAAGATTATGAGCAATATGTTGATGCGTATACAGAAGTGGTTCCATATGAGGAACCTGAGTTGGAACCTGGCCAACCAATAGAGACTGTCGACAATATGTGGGAAGTCGTTGGAGAGATTGATAGTATTGGGTACGATATTTTCACGGATATCCTTGCCGGTCTTGAAGAAGTATGGCGGTTGGCCTATATTATTTTGATCCTTCTTGTTTTTAAAAGAGTCTTTCCAAGGCGATGGGAAAAAGGTGGACGTGATATTTTTGTCATGCTTGCGCTTTTTATCACCTCGGTGTTATTTGGCATTGATCATACCTTAAACTCGGTTCAATCATGGAAATATGAAGTTGGAGCCATTGTAACCTTCGCGAATATGGGATTATTATTTGGTTTCATTTTGTTATGGACGAGAAATCTATGGATGACCGTTCTAGTGCATTCCGTTTACGACATCCTGGCCACGCTGTCTTGGTATTACTATGAATTTATTGTCGAAATGGCGGCAATGGTTCTTTTGCCTATTTACCTTGTTTTAATGGCAGTCGAAAAGAATCAACAATTGAAAAAGTCTATTGAAACAGTTGTTTCTGAAGAAATTGCCAATTAAAAAAGTAATGGCTGCCAACCGCGATGGCAGCCTTTTAGTATGCCATAATCCACGTCCTAAATCTCTCTGCTAGATTAAAAGTACAGCTGTCTGTCACTCTGCTAATTTAAGAATAATTCAGAATAAAAAAATTACTAAAAATCTACAAATTTTACAAAAAAAGATATATTTTATTCCAACTATTGCAGTTATAATGAATTTTGTAATAATACTTTTTTGTCGAAAGGTGGAAACCTAGTGAAGAAAGGCATTAAAAAGAAATTTAAAGGACTAGCCGTGTCTACATTGGCTTTGGGACTTCTAGCAACTCCGTACGGAGGAGTATATGCAGAAGGAAATCTACCAACGAATGTATTGGCAGATGAAGCATTTGTAAAGCTTAAGATTATGGAAACCACAGATATTCATGGAACGATTATGGACCATGATTACTTTGCTGATGCAGCAGTAAAAAATGGCTTGGTTAGGATTTCAACACTAGTTAAGTCTGAACGTGAAGAAAACCCTAACAATCTATTAGTAGATAACGGGGATATGCTTCAAGGGAATCCTTTTACAGATTATGTGGCAAAAGTAGATCGCCCAACATTTGTTAATCGGTTAGCAGGTCTTGACCGATACGAAACAGCAGTTCAAGTATCGAAACAAGGCTGGGATACGGCAGAAACGGTAATCATCGTAAGAGGTGATGACTTTGCGGATGCCCTAGCAGCAGCCCCGTTAGCCTATAAATATAATGCTCCTATTCTATTAACACAAACAGATTCATTAAATGAAGATACGAAAAAAGAAATCAAACGTCTGGGTGCTACAAAAGCAATTGTGGTTGGCGGCAAGAGTGTTGTCTCAAATCGTGTAACCAATGCATTATCATCAAAATTAAATCTTTGGGTAAAGAGAATTTCTGGTGAAGATCGCTTTGAAACGGCTGTAGCCATTTCAAAAGAACTAGGAAATCCAACGAAAGTAGTTCTTGTGAATGGTTTTAACTATCCAGATGCGATTTCAGCAGCTTCTTATGCGGCTCAAAATGGATACCCTATCCTATTAACAAGAACGGATGCTGTCCCTAACGTAACCTTGGAAGCGCTTAAAAATGTTACCGATACTATTTTAGTAGGCGGCACTAGCGTTATTAATGGAAAAGTAGAATCAGCTGTAAAGAATCCACAGCGTATAGGCGGAGAAAATCGCTTTGAAACATCATTAAAAGTGGCAACAGAACTTGGCAGTGTGAAGGAAAAAGTATTCCTTGCAACAGGATGGGGCTTTGCTGATGCCCTTACTGGCTCTGTGCTTGCTGCAAAAGAAGGAGCACCAGTAGTTCTCGTACAAAAGGATGAACTTCCTTCAGATGTAGCAGAACTAGTACAAAATAAATATGTGACTGTTCTTGGTGGAACAAGTGTAGTTTCTGAAGAAGCCATTACTGGCGAAACTCACCCAATCTATGACGCTATGAATATGTTAGATTATGATGTTTCTAACTTTGGTAACCACGAATTTAACTACGGTCTAGATTTCTTACAAAGTAGTATTAATGGAGCGGACTTCCCATTTGTATCAGCAAACGTTTATAAAGCTGATGGCGATAGTGATCCAAGCAATAATAAGAATCTAGTGAATCCTTATAAGATTATTAAAAAAGAAGTAGTAGATAAAAACGGCAAAAAGCATAAGCTTAATGTTGGTGTAATCGGCTTTGTACCACCGCAAATTATGCAATGGGACAAGCAAAATCTTGAAGGAAAAGTAATTACAGAGGATATCGTTGCATCTGCTGAAAAATGGATTCCAGAGATGAAGGAAAACGGTGCAGACCTAGTAGTTGTTGTAGCACATAGCGGATTCACAACAAATAGAGATGACAAGGAAAATGCAATTCTTGGCTTAAGTGAAGTTGAAAATGTAGACGCTATTTTACTAGGCCACAGTCATTTAGCACTTCCTGGGGATAAGGCTTATAACAACTTCCCTGGTATCGTAGATAACGTTAAAGGAACGATCAATGGTGTACCTGCTGTTCAAGCGAAGGTTGATGGACAATTCCTTGGTGTTATTGACCTGGATTTAGATTTAGTCAATGGTAAATGGGTAGTTAAAAATTCTCAATCTGAAGTTATGGCAACAACTGATGTTGCTGCAGACAAAGAAATGGTTGAGCTAATGAAGCCTGTTCATGACCATACCATTGATTATATTAACAGCTCTGTTGGGGAAACAACTGCTCCAATTCACAGCTTTTTCTCAAGGGTTCAAGATGATCCTTCTGTACAAATTGTCAGCAATGCTCAAAAAGAGTACATGGAAAGAGTATTAAAAGGAACAGAATATGAAGGAATTCCAGTTCTTTCATCTGCAGCTCCATTTAAAGCAGGTCGTAATAGTGGTAATGACTACACAAGCATACCTGCTGGCGAAATGACAATTAAAAACGTAGCAGATCTTTATAAGTTCCCGAATACTGTTTCAGCTTTACTTCTAAATGGTAAAGAATTGAAGAATTATTTGGAATGGACAGCTACCAACTTTAATCAGATTAATCCTGCTGAAACAAAAGAACAGCCTTTAATCAATAAGGATTTCCCTGATTATAACTTTGATACCATTGACGGAGTTACTTATGAAGTCGATGTAACACAGCCCTTACGCTACGATTCAAAAGGAACAATTGTTGCGAATCCAGAAGCTAACCGAATTAAGAACTTAATGTATAATGGCCAGCCTGTAACAGATGACATGAAGTTTGTTATTGCTACAAATAACTACCGTGCGTCATCTCCAATTATTAATCCAGGCGGAGCTAAGACAATTTACGCATCTGCTGATGAGAGCCGTCAGGTTGTGATGAATTACATTATCAATAATAAAGTAATCAATCCATCTGCGGACCAAAACTGGAAATTAGCTTCATTAAATGCAAATGTAAACTTAACATTTGAATCAAGTCCAGCAGCTAAAGATTTTGCTAATAAAACGAACAATATTAAGTATGTTAAAACATTAGATACTGGATATGCACAATACTCATTAAAAAATCCAGTCGATGTACAGCTTTTAGGTATCAATGACTTCCATGGTCAATTAGATACATTTAGCACAAGCCTTAACGCAGGGGGAGCAGAATATTTAGCTGCCTACTTAAAACAGCGTGAAGCAACAAACCCAGATAATACCCTAATGGTTCATGTTGGTGATTCTGTTGGTGCAAGTTCTCCGGTTTCAGCACTATTACAGGATGAGCCTACGATCGAACTCCTTAATACTCTAGGATTTGATGTAGGTACTCTTGGCAACCATGAGTTTGACGAAGGTGTTGCTGAAATGATGCGCTTAATTAATGGAGGCGCACACCCAAAAACAGAAGCAAAATACGGCGTATTTGAAGGCGCAAGCTTCCCGTATGTATCTGCTAACGTTGTCAATGAAAACACAAATGAACCTATTTTAAAACCATTTGTTGTGAAAGAAGTAAATGGAGTACAAATTGGTTTTATCGGGGTAACGTTTAGCGATACTCCAACTATTGTTACGCCAAGCGGTGTTGCAGGTGTTAAATTCCTAGATGAAGCACAGTCAATCAATAAATATGCTGCAGAACTTAAAGAACAAGGTGTGGAAACAATTGTTGTTCTCGCTCATAATGCGGTGAAATCAAATACAGATGGAACAAATCCAACTGAAGAGCTAGTTGATATTGCGAATGCAGTTGATGATGAAGTAGACGTTATCTATGGCGGACATAACCACCAATACGCGAATACAGTGGTAGATGGCAAGCTTCTTGTTCAATCCTATGCATCTGGAACTGCGTTCTCCGATGTAGATTTAACAATTGATCCTATTACGAAGGACGTTATTGCAAGAAAAGCTGAAATCGTAACCACGTACCGTGATAAAATTGCGCCTGATGCAGAAGTAAAGGCGAAGATTGATGCATATGTTGCAGATGTTGCTCCAATTCTAAATGAAGTAATCGGAGATGCACCTGCAGGAATCAGCAGAACAGAAAATGCCGATGGTGAATCACCAATGGGTAATCTCATTGCTGATTCAATGGTAGAACAGACTGGTACTGAATTTGCTTTCATGAATCCAGGCGGAATTCGTGCTGAAATCGATTCAGGACAAATCCTATGGAAAGAGGCTTTCACAGTTCAGCCATTTGGAAATGATTTAGTTACAATGACTTTAACTGGTGCTCAAATTAAAACATTATTTGAACAACAGTGGGGGTCTAAGCCAAGAATTCTTAAGATCTCTGGTTTAAAAGTAAGCTACGATGATTCAAAAGAAAAAGGCAGCCGTATGGTGTCTATTATGAAGACTGATGGTACAGATCTTGTAGACACACAAGAGTACACAGTAACAGTTAATAACTTCATGGCAGATGGCGGAGATGAGCTGTCGATCTTGAAGGAAGGCAAAAACCGTGTTACTCATGTAACTGATTTGGATGCATTAATCAATTACATTAAAAAGTTCGGAACTGTTAACCCAACAAACGAAGGCCGCATTACCAAAGTGAATAAATAGCCTTGAACAATAAAAGGGCAGACTCATAAATTTGAGTCTGCCTTTTTTACTAGAAGAAAGCAGTCTAAGGTGCTTTTCTCCATATACTTTGATATTATTTAAAGGGTTGAAGCATACCGAAGTTAACTCGGTGCAATGATTATCCATTTGGAGGTTTATATGAAGAACCAGATAAAGGTAATGACAGTTTTTGGAACGAGACCTGAAGCTATTAAGATGGCGCCACTTGTAAAAGAATTAGCAAAAAATGATTCTAAAATAGAATCCATTGTGACCGTTACTGCACAGCATAGAGAAATGCTGGATCAAGTGTTGAAAATATTTGAAATCCAACCTGATTATGATTTAAATATCATGAAAGATCGTCAATCCCTAATTGATGTTACTACACGTTGCTTGGAAGGATTAAGTAAAGTATTCCAAGAGGTAAAGCCTGATATTGTCTTAGTACATGGTGATACAACCACTACCTTTGTTGCAAGCTTAGCTGCTTTTTATAACTCGATTCCGATTGGGCATGTCGAGGCTGGTCTGAGGACCTGGAATAAGTATTCTCCTTATCCTGAAGAGATGAATAGGCAGCTTACAGGTGTATTAGCAGACTTGCATTTTTCACCAACTAGTCAATCAAGAGAAAATCTTCTCACTGAAAATAAGCCAGAAGAATCCATATTTGTTACGGGAAACACGGCCATTGATGCCTTAAAAACAACTGTAAAGACCAATTATTCTCACCCAGTTCTTGATAAGCTTGGTGATGATCGTTTGGTATTAATGACGGCACACCGTCGTGAAAATACAGGAAAGCCCATGGAGAATATGTTCCGTGCGATTAGTAGATTAGTGGAAGAGCATGAGGATATACAGGTGGTATATCCCGTACATATGAACCCTGTTGTTCGAGAAATTGCGAATAGAATACTGGGAGAAAATAATCGTATCCATTTAATCGAACCATTAGATGTAATCGATTTTCATAATTTCGCCTCTAGAGCTTATATCATTCTAACCGATTCTGGCGGCGTCCAAGAGGAAGCTCCGTCCCTTGGTGTTCCGGTCCTTGTGTTAAGAGATACAACTGAGCGTCCTGAAGGGGTAAAAGCAGGAACATTAAAGCTTGCTGGTACGGATGAGGAGACCATCTTCCAGCTTGCAAATGAACTATTATCAGATAAAGAGATCCATGATTCGATGGCGAAGGCTTCAAACCCATATGGTGATGGACTGGCTTCGAAAAGAATTGTGGAAGCGATTCTTTACCACTTTAAACTTACCGATGAAAAACCAATGACCTTTGGAGGTTTTTAGAAACCTGCTTATGAAAGTTAACTCTAAGAATTACAGGGTTAGCTTTCTTTTGCGTTTGGAGCATACTGAAGGGTATACTAATAAAAAAATTACTTGAAGGGGTTGTCCTATGAATGAAGGGTATCAATCATCTGGTTTCCAACATAAAACATTCTAAAAATGGATTATTATTAGCTTTAACGGCCAGCGCATTTTCGCTATTCACACTTATGATCATAGAAGTGATACACAGAGGTTCGTTTGCCGCATTTTTTAATTGGGCGGATGAAAGCACTGTATCCTTTGTGATGACATTTTTATTCCTCTTATTTTTAGTAGGGGCGCTGCTTTTTTTACCCACAATCATTTTTATTTCCCTTATAGCGATAGAAGTTATTTTTTGGTTTGTTTTATCCCTTGGAAGCTTTATTAAGTACCAATTAAGGGGAGAGTTTTTCACACCAGCAGATTTATATACGCTAAATGAAGGTGCAGATATTTCTACATTAATGAATGATTTAATTGGCTGGAAAGAAATTATTGGTTTTGTGGTGACGTTAATCCTTCTTGTCGCTTTCAGTTTTTTCTTTACTCGGTTTAAAAAGAGGGTAGCCTTTCGTAAGCGCTTACTCCTTTCTGCTTTTTCCATTGTATGTTTGGCAATCATTTTTACTCAGCCGTCGTTATTTACGTTTAGAAGCTTCACAAAAGAGGTGCCGAAGGTTGAAAGTTATGGGAAATTTGGTTTTATTGGTGCTTATTTAACATTAGTGGAGAAAGCAAATATTGCTGTCCCCGATCATTATGATAAGGAAGAAATTAATAAAATTGTTAAAAAAGTGAATGAGACAAATGCAGAGGATGTAGTAGACCCAGATTTTCAACCCAATATTATTGTGGTACTCGCAGAAGCAATGTGGGATCCATTATTGTTGAAAAATGCGAACTTTAAAGAGGATCCACTTCCATACTTCCGGTCATTAATGCAGAATTATTCATCCGGGAGCATGCTTACCCATGTTTATGGCGGTGGCACGTTTAATACTGAGCTGGAAGTCTTGTCAGGCCTATCAACTCGGTTTTCACCTGAAGAAGTCTACTATAATCAAGTGAATCGGCCCATTGATTCTTTAGCTTATTTACTAAGAAAACAAGGATACCATGCAACGGCTATCCATAATTTTAAAAATTGGTACTATACCCGCAAAGATATCTATGAGCTAATTGGGTTTGAGAAATTTTTCAGTATGGAGTTTTTCAATAATCCTAGTTATATCGGTCCATATATCGACGATAGAATATTGATGCAAAAAGCGCTGGATGAGTTACAAAAAACAAAGGGTCCGGATTTTCTAAATGTGGTTACAGTAGCGAGCCATGGCCCCTATAATGATATTCGTTATAAAGATTTACCAATATTAGCAACAAGCGATATGAAGATGACAGAGTTATCTAAGTATATCATTAACCTATATACCAATTTGCTAAAAGATTTAGATGACTCCATTCGCCTTTTAATTGAAGGTGTAAAGGAAATCGATGAGCCCACAATGGTTGTCATCTATGGAGATCATTTACCGTTTTTAGGAGAAGAATATGCGGTTTATCGGGAATTAGATTACTTCCAGGGTGATTTAAACAATTACGAGGAATACAAAAAAATGTATCAAACACCATTATTGGTCTGGGATAATTTCGGAGGAGAAACGAAGAAAGAAGATTTAAGGATGACACCTAACTTTTTAGGATCCTATATTTTGGCCCATGCCAAAAAGGAAATGTCGCCAATCTTTAGCCACAGCCGTGATCTATATAAACAGGGGCAAACCGTTATTCCTAAAAAGACCTTTTATGATCAAGAAGGAGTTAAAGAAGCAGAGTTAAAAGATTATCAACTGCTTCAATATGATGCCTTAAAGGGTAAGCAATATAGTTACGCGAACAGAAATCTTAAACCGTTTGAGGGGTATGTACTAGGTAATGGAAAAATAAAAATCGATTCGGTTCAGGTTGAGAAAAGCAAAAATGGAACATATCGTTTTGATATCCACGGTGAGAATTTTGTTTCTGGTGCAACCATCTTTATTGATGGTGAAAAGAAAAAAATCAAGTTTACCAATGAGAATTTGATTTCAACGACTATTAAGATAAATGGAGATTCATCGAAAGGAAGCTCCTCTCATGAAGTAAGTGTTGCCGTTCTCGACGATGATGGAAAAACCGTCATAGAAGAATCAAATTCGAAAAAGGTAACATTAAAATGAAGCTGAAACCAACCTATGAATTTCTTGAATAATTATTTAACTATGTAATAATTATGTTGAGCTTTATTATTGGTATAATAATTTGAATGATATCTAGTAATCACATCCCTTTGAAAAAGAGGAAAGGTTGGAATAAGAAATGAAAAATGTGAAAAAAGCGATAATTCCAGCAGCTGGACTTGGAACAAGATTTTTACCAGCGACAAAGGCAATGCCCAAAGAAATGCTGCCAATAGTTGATAAACCAACGATTCAATATATTGTGGAAGAAGCGATTGAATCTGGAATTGAAGACATCATCATTGTCACCGGAAAAGGCAAAAGGTCTATTGAGGATCATTTTGATAATGCATTTGAACTTGAACAAACGTTATTGGAAAAAGAAAAGTTCGAGTTATTGGAAACGGTTCAGGCAGTATCAAAGATGGTTGATATTCACTATATTAGACAAAAAGAACCAAAAGGCCTTGGACATGCGGTCTGGTGTGCACGTAATTTTATTGGGAATGAACCGTTTGCCGTTTTACTTGGGGACGATATCGTACAAGCAGAAACTCCTTGTTTGAAACAATTGATTAATGAGTATGACAGAACTCATTCTTCGGTTATTGGGGTTAAACAAGTCCCAGAAGATGAAACGGATCGGTATGGAATCATCGACCCTATTGATCAGTTTGATCGGTCATTCCAGGTAAGGAACTTTGTGGAGAAACCAAAAAAAGGCACTGCACCATCTAATTTAGCCATTATCGGAAGATATATTTTCACACCGGAAATTTTCTTATTTTTAGAAAAACAAGAAATTGGAGCCGGTGGTGAGATTCAGCTGACAGATGCCATACAAAAACTAAACCAGATTCAGCGTGTTTTTGCCTATGAGTTTGAAGGGAAAAGATACGATGTTGGGGATAAGCTTGGGTTTATTGAAACAACGATTGAATTTGCTCTTCAAAAGGAAGAGCTGCGGGATGATTTACTAAAATTTATGTCACAAATGCTTGAAAAGTAATGATAGAGTAAATGAAGATTTTAATTTGAGTTAAGACAGGAGTGAATTTCCCTTATGGCAATTTTAGTAACAGGCGGGGCCGGATATATTGGTACCCATACTTGTGTCGAATTATTAAATAGTGGTTATGAGATTGTGGTTTTAGATAATCTCTTAAATAGTAAGCCAGAAGCGTTGAAACGAGTTAAAGAGTTAACAGGTAAAGATTTTAAATTTTACGAAGTGGATTTACTGGAACGAGTTAAGGTTGAAGAAGTGTTTGCAGAAAATAACATAGAGGCTGTTATTCATTTTGCTGGACTCAAGGCAGTAGGTGAGTCGGTGTCAATACCTCTTCATTATTATCATAATAATATTTCTGGCACACTTATTCTATGTGAAGTCATGAATAAGTTCGGAGTGAAAAATATCGTATTCAGTTCTTCTGCTACCGTATATGGTATGCCCGAACGAATGCCGATTTCAGAGGAAGATCCACTCAGTGCAACCAATCCCTATGGAAGCACAAAGCTTATGATTGAACAAATTCTACGTGATTTATATGTATCAGACTCATCCTGGAGTATTGCGTTACTTCGCTATTTTAACCCTATTGGTGCCCATGAAAGCGGGCGAATTGGTGAGGATCCTAATGGTATACCTAATAATTTAATGCCATTCATCACACAAGTCGCTGTAGGCAAACTGGAGAAGCTGCGTGTTTTTGGAAATGAATATCCAACCGTTGATGGCACAGGAGTACGCGATTATATCCATGTTGTTGACCTGGCTAAAGGTCATCTGAAAGCCCTTGAAAAAGTAACAGGAGCAACGGGAGTAGAGGCGTATAACCTTGGTACAGGAAATGGCTATAGTGTTTTAGAAATGGTTAAAGCATTTGAAAAAGCCTCTGGAATCAATATTCCTTATCAAATTGTAGAAAATAGACCAGGAGACGTTGCAGTTTGTTACGCGGATTCATCCAAAGCGAAGACTGAGCTTGGCTGGACAGCTGAAAAAGGGATTGAGGAAATGTGCAGGGATTCGTGGAGATGGCAAAGTGAAAATCCAAATGGCTACGTCGGAAATTAAATAGTAAAAATAATTTTGATGCCTTCCTAATTATTTTTTGGGAAGGCTTTACTTTGGGGAATACTGTACTTTTTGCTAGATTGCTATATTTTATTGGGGGATTAGAATGCTAAATAAACTGAAAGTCTTTTTATCATTTGTAATAATCTGCTACATTATACTGGCATTTCAATATGAAATAGCGGTAGCAGAACAAGTTAGAATATCCGGCGGTGACAGATTTGTAACGGCGGCTAACATCTCGAAAGCAGGCTGGGAAACTGCCGAAACAGTAGTTCTAGCGCAGGGATTGGATTTTCCAGATGCATTGGCTAGTGTTCCTTTGGCCCAAAAATTAAATGCTCCCATTTTGCTAACACGCCCTCAGGCGCTCCCGTCTATAACAATTGAGGAAATAAAAAGATTAAAAGCTAGAAATGTCATTATACTGGGTGGACCAGTAGCAGTATCTTTAAATATTGAAGATTATTTAGTGAAAACATTAAAGCTCACAGTTAAGAGAATTGGCGGGGAAACCCGTTATAAAACAGCCGAAGCTATCGCGGCTGAAATGGGCACATATAATCAGGTTTTTATTGTAAATGCGAATAATTTTCCTGATGCATTAGCCATAGCCCCTTATGCAGCTAAAACGGGTTCCCCGATCCTTCTAACAAAGTCTGATTTCTTACCTGTGGAAATAAAGCGGGCTGCAAATAAAGCAGAGAAGAGGTATGTAATTGGGGGGGAAGTTGCCGTCAATGACTCAATCCTGTCAGAATTAAATGCAGAGAGAATTGCTGGTGAAAATCGATATGATACATCGGCCATGATTCTAAATACTTTTTATAAAATTCAGCCGCATCTTTATTTTGCTACTGGGGCGGAGTTTGCAGATGCTTTAGCTGGATCGGCTTTAGCAGCTAAAAATGATAGTGGTATAGCACTTGTAAGACCAGATGCCATTCCACCAGAACTTCATGATAGCTTAAAAAACTATCAGTTTTCTAAAACATTTGTCATAGGGGGGACTAAGGCAATTCAACAGGAAACAGCAGAAGAACTTGATCAGCAGGTTATCTATGAAATTAATGATCGAAGCAACCCTATCATTTTTTATATGCCTCATTCTGATGATGAATTGTTAGCTGCTGGGGCAGGAATTGACCATTATCTTAACCGTGGATTTGATGTAAAGGTTGTTCTTTTAACGAAGGGGAAAGCTTCTGGTGTATATCCTCGGTTACAAACTCAATTCCATGATCTGACCCTAGAGGAATTTGGAGAAGCAAGAGTCTTAGAGTTTAAAGACTCACTTTCAAGATTAGAAGTGAAAGAGAATAATATATTTGTATATGACTTTCCAGATTCCGGACTAACAGAAGGGGATGTAAGAAGTGTCATTTTGGATTTTGAAAAACGTTTCCCTCATGCTGAACACAGGGCCCTTTCATTTAATGAGGCAAATAATGACCATCGTGCAACAGGAATAGCTTTAAACAACTTATATTGGAGTGGGCAGGTTAAAAATGCCCGTTTTTATATCTCCCCTTATTTAGAGAATCGTTCCATTAAAGGTTTTTATATTGAACCTATTCATAAAAGTAAAGTGATTGACGCCATTTTTGCATACAAACTATATAACCCCGAAGCAGGAAGATATTCAATAGGCTATCAATCGGTTCCAGAAATGTTTAATCGATTAGAGGAAAATCCACTTAGTAAAGTTCATTTACCAGACAAGAACTATATTAGTAGTGAGAGTTAATAATTAGTAAATTCTATGTAAAATATAGAAAAATTTGTAGAAATTACTGTTATAATGTAATAGTGTTAAAATTTTTGTAGAAGTGTGGGAAGGAGTTCGGAATGAAACAAAAGATTTATAGTTTTATAGGAATGTGCATCTTATTCGCTATTTTCCTTTTTCCAACAGGTGTTTTTGCTGAGAAGATGGTCGTTATTGACCCAGGTCATGGCGGTCAATTCACTGGAACCTGTGGGTATACGAAGGAAAGTGGAAAGGACTTGTGTGAAAGGGATGTTAATTTATCCGTTGGATTGAAGTTAAGAGAAGCGCTTAAATCCTCCGGAATTAAAGTATTTATGACACGTGAGACTGATGTAGGATTTGCTTCAAATTCAAGTGATGATCTCAAAGCAAGAACGAATCTTTCTAACGGATTTGTTAAGGGTAATAATGATAATAGTATTTTTATATCTGTTCATCATAATGCTTCACCAACAAGTCCCTATGTAAAGGGCTATGAAACCTATTACTATGATTTTAACAACTTGGATCCAATGTATCCTTATGATCCACTCCAAGTTAAGTATCTAAATGATAGTAAACGGTTTGCAGAAACCATTCACCCAACAGTTCGGAATGCACTCGGTTTAATTGACAGAAAGATACATAATGATCAAAGCTTTTATGTTATTCGAAATGCGCAAATGCCTTCAGTATTAGTTGAACTTGGGTATATGACCAATCGAGAAGAGGAAAGCAGGATTAAAACCGCTGATTATCAGCAAAAAGCTGCTCAGGCTCTTGCGAACTCAATCATTTCATATTTCAAAGTCTTTGAGGTCTATCAAAATGAAACTAAAAAGGCTACATTTAAAACAAAAAATGAAGCGGTAAATTTTGCACAAACACTAAACGGCAGCGTAAGAGTGTTTGATAAAGATGCACAGCAGGATGTTTGGGAAAATAGTAACTTTGAGGTATACCACAAATCGATGGGCATATTAAAAAGTTTTGCAAACGAGCAGGAGGCAATTGCGTTTGCAGCTGGTTATGCAAATACGAGAGTAATAGAAAAGGCAAATGGTGAAACCATTTGGGCAAATTTCTTCTCTCAAAAGTATGATGTTCAAGATCAAGCAGGAAATAGCACTACGTTTTTTGACTTGAATAAAGCCATTTCATTCGCACAAACCAAACAAGTTTCTAGAGTGGTTAGAGCCGATTCAAACGACATTATTTGGACAAGCTTTCCAAATGAACAGATAACTAGGGTTATCCAAACGAACAGATTGAATGGTGCAACGCGCTACTCAACATCTGTGTCTATTTCGAAGATGCTGCATCCAAATGGCTTTGCTGAAAATACAGAAAAAACTGCTATTTTAACTACAGGGGTTGAACCGGCTGATGCGTTATCGGCTGGACCATTATCAGCTATTTACGGACAAGCTCCGATACTGCTAAATAATAGCAGCAGCTTACTTCCTGAAATAAAAGATGAGCTTAAGCGTTTAGGTGCTGCTAAGGTCATCATCATTGGTGGACCGGTTGCCATTTCTCCTAATGTAGAAAATGCGATTCACTCTCTAGGTATTCAAACTGAGAGAATATCTGGCCAAACACGCGTGGAAACAAATCTACGTATTGTTGAAAAGTTAGATTCCGTTGAAGGAGTATTTGTTGCGTCAGCCAGAAGTTTCCCTGATGCGTTAGCTTCAGCACCAATCGCGGCCGCTAATAACTGGGCTATCGTGTTAACGGAGCAAAATAATATTTCAGCTGAAGCATTAAACTATCTAAAGGGTAAGAAAACAGTGATTCTTGGAGGATCAAATGTAGTTTCTGATTCTATTCAAAAGCAAATTGTCCAACAAAATGGTACTGAAAATGTAGTTAGACTCGCGGGTGCAGACCGTTATGAAACTCTGGCAAGCCTATTATGGCATTTTAAAGACCAAATGAAATCCGATACAATCAATATTGCGACTGGGGCGAACTTCCCGGATGCGTTAACGGCAGCATCACTCTCCATTCAGAATAAAGCTCCGCTTATTCTATTAGGAAACGGATTATACAAAAATATTGAGTCATTCCTTTTCCAATACACAGAGGAAAACTTAATTAAGCAGGTAAACGTTATTGGCGGACCTGTTGCTGTACCTGATTCTTTAGAATCTATGATTGTTAATAAAGCAAAATAATGAGCGAACTCTCTTCTTGAGTTTGCTTTCTTTTTAGAAAGGAGAAGTAATGTTTAGGTTATTCATCACGTTACTACTACTAGTAGGAAGTATTTCTGGCTGCTCACTATTTAATAAAGAAAGCAAGAATAATAGTGAAGAAAAGATTGTGGAACCTATCAACCAAGATAAAGAAGAAAATAAGGTCAAAGAGAATGAACCCGTCATCAATGAAGAAAAAGACGAAGAGGGTTTAAAAGCGTATCGTCCGAAGACCGGGATAAAAAAAATCTTTATTGATCATGAAAATGTTCCATCCCTTACAGAAGAAGTTGTTTTTGAGAATGGGGACTATGTTCAGAGCATCATTACGATTGGCCAGTCAGCAAGTGTCGTTATTTATAAATGGACAGAAAATGAAATCTCTATTGTAGAGACCATAAAAAATCCAGATGACCCATATAAGAACTATCTCGAAGGTATCAAAGAAGAGACCAAACAAGAAGTAATGATTTCTAAGGCAGATGCTTTAGAGGCAGATTGGAAATTAATTAATCAGAATGAAACGGTTCAAACACCCTACCAAACCTTTACTAACGTTTATGTGATTCAAAAAATCACAAATGAGGTAGAAGGTGCAGAAACAATATATACCAATTATATTGCACCTGGTATTGGACTGATAAAAGAAACATTTGAAGTTACCGGTGAACAAGGTTATTCTGCAGAATCACTGCTTCAAAAGATTGAAGAATAATAAATAGGGAAATCTTACATTCTTCTGGTCTATTGATGAAAATTGTAAATCTATGTATCATATTGTCTAGTAAGTTATTACTATTTCATTTTTTTGGGGGAGAGTAAATGAAAAAAACGATATTAGGTTTTCTACTATTGCTGCTTTTATTTCCGTTAACAGTATCGCCGGAAACTGCAAGTGCAAATAGTGAAAATCCTATTGTATCAGTTAAACTAAACAATTACTTAGGACTACAAAAGAGTGTCCAAGTAAATATAAATGGTAAGTATATTGTCGAAGGTGATGCAAATACAAATCTCCTTTCCAATCAAAATTTTAATGTGCGTATTGAAAATGGTACGTTAGCACTATATAAAGATAACAGTCTTGTGAAAAATTATGGCAGTTCTTTTACCATAACTCCGGAGCAATACGGAATGAGTAATTATGTTTCTATTAACGGCAGGAAATATCTAGGTGATATGCAATTTACTGTAACTAGTAATTCCATACAAGCTATTAATAAGCTCCCACTTGAAGATTATTTAAAGGGAGTAGTCCCCTATGAAATGCCTGCTGGCTGGGACGTTGACGCATTAAAGGCTCAAACGATTGCGGCAAGAACGTATGCACTTGCCAGAATCAATAATGTTATTGATGACACGATTTCGTATCAGGTCTATGGCGGTTATATATGGAATAGTCCTGAATATACAAATTCCAATAAAGCTGTAGAAGAAACAAAAGGACAAGTCCTTAGATACAATGGTAATTTGATTTCAGCTGTATACTCATCAAGCAATGGTGGTCATACTGAATCAAATTCAAACTATTGGGGTTCTGCTTACGTGCCTTATTTACCTTCTAAGCCAGACCCATATGATCCACAAATTACGTGGAACCTTTCAGTAAATAAACAACAATTCTCGACGAATGGTTTAGATTTATTAAATCCGGATGCATGGTGGTCAACGGTTTCTGAAAATCCAAATGACCAAACGGTAATAAATAATATAAAAAGTTATATTAACAATTATTATTATCCAAATGCTCAAATAAAAATCGCTTCAGTTCCTAAACTTGAAATTTCTAATGAAAAAAATTCTAGTGGAAAATCAACAAAAGGGTCTTTAGTTGTTAACTATTTTATGAAGGATGCTGATGGGAGTTATGTGAGGAATTCAGGCAGCCAGTTACCGGAAAATTATTCCGTAACTTTAGCAGGAAATACTCGCTATGAAACGAGCACAGCGATCGCAACTCAAGGATGGAGTCAATCTGACGCTGTCATTCTTGGTCGTGGTGATATACCAGTGGATGCCTTGACAGGATCAGTCTTAGCTAAAAAATATAACTCACCATTATTATTAACAACATCAAATAATGTACCTCAAACCGTATTAGATAAAATTAAAACCTTAAAACCATCCACTGTTTATGTTTTAGGTGGAAAGGTTGCGATTTCTGATGATGTTATCAAACAAATTCAAACTACTGGGACTGAGGTTAAACGAATTTCTGGAGACACAAGGTATCAAACGGCTGTAAAAATTGCTGAACAAATCACTTCTTCTACAGAACTTATTATTACCAGCGGCAGCAGTGAATCTCCAGATGCTTTATCCATTGCTTCCTATGCGGCAAAAAATCAGATTCCGATATTGGTCACACCATCAAATGGTTTGCCAAATGATGTTAAGGACTACATTAAGAATCACCAAATTAGTAAAGCATATGTTATTGGAGGAACAATAGCCGTTTCAGATAATGTTGTGACTGAAATGAAAGAACTTGGTATTAGCAACATTGAAAGAATTGCTGGTGAAAAACGCTATGATACAAGTGTTGAGATTGCAAAGAGATTTAACTTTGATTTAAATAATGTATTCTTTGCAAACGGAGATTTATTTATTGACGCCTTACCTGGAGCCGCATTAGCTGCCCAGTATAATGCGCCGGTTATTCTTACACAGAAAGATACATTTTCAACTGCTCCAAAAGCGTGGTTGAAAGGCTTATCTGAAAGACCAAAGGTATTCTACCTTGGTGGACCAGTTGCCATTACCGAAAAGACTAGAGCGGAAATAAAAAATACCTTACTAGGTGACATTAAATTATTTACACTCGAAAAAGAGAATGTAGGTATTGGAACTCTCAGGTCTATCCTTGGAGGGACATTGTTTAAAAGCTATGATATATCAAGTGTAGTTAATAATGGAACAACCGTTACCATTAATGGAAAAGGGTATGGCCATGGTGTTGGGATGAGTCAGTACGGAGCAAAAGCAATGGCTGAGAAACACAATAAATCCTATACAGAAATTCTGGATTTTTACTACCCAGGAGCTACTTTAAATTAAATAGTAATTGCGCGGGATACAGTGGAAAGTTTACTACTGTATCCCTTTTTTGATGATTTGGGGTAAAAATAAATAGTGAGCGTCTCTTTCGTCAGTATTCAATTAAGGGCCTTAATATCTTACAATATGTTCTAGTATGAAATACTGTCGAAAGGCGACAAAATTCGATATAATGGAAAATAGGCTAAAATGTAATTTTGAAGGGAAGACATACTTGTGATAAATAAAATATGTGTGGTAGGTCTAGGCTATATTGGTCTTCCAACAGCAGTGATGTTTGCGAATCATGGTAAAGTAGTCCATGGTGTAGATATTAATGAAGAAATAGTAAATAAAATCAATCGAAAACAATTGCATATAGAGGAAAAAGGGTTAAAGGAAAAGTTAGTAGAGGCAATTGACCAAAAACATTTAACGGTTTCAACTAAGCCAGAGGAAGCAGATGTCTTTATCATTGCCGTTCCTTCTCCAATTAAGAACGATAAGACAGCGAATCTTACCTATGTGGAAAAAGCAACGGAAGCAATTGTTCCGTATCTCCAACAAGGTAATTTGGTTATCCTAGAATCAACGGTACCTCCATTAACGGTTGAAAAAGTCATGCTCCCAGTTCTAGAGAAAACGAACTTAGAAATCGGGAGAGAACTTTTTGTCGCACACTCCCCAGAAAGGGTTATTCCGGGAAAAGTTTTTGAAGAATTGATAAATAATGATAGAATAATCGGTGGGATTAATGAGAAATCCTCTGAATTAGCGGTTGAGTTATACCGAACCTTTGTTGTAGGAAATATTCATATAACAGATGCAAAAACTGCAGAGTTAGTTAAGGTTATTGAAAATACCTACCGTGATGTAAATATCGCATTTGCAAATGAACTAGCTAGAATTTGTGATAATCTTAACATTAACGTTTGGGAAGCCATCAAGCTTGCCAACTACCATCCAAGGGTCAACATTCACAGCCCGGGTCCTGGGGTTGGCGGTCACTGTATCGCTGTAGATCCATGGTTTTTAGTGGAGCTCCAGCCTGAGACCGCAAAAATGATTGGATTAGCTAGGAATATTAATGATTCTATGCCGCATTATACGACGAATAAAGTCATATCAATTATCAATCAACAATCGATTTATCATGGAAAAGTGGCTGTTTTAGGATTATCCTATAAAGCAGATATTGATGATACTAGGGAAAGTCCCTCACTAGATGTCATCAGAGCGCTTGAGGAACAAAAAATAGAATACAGTGTATTCGACCCTCATATAAAAGAACAAATTTTTATGAAGCAAACGAAAACCATCGAGGAAGCAGTAGAATACGCTGATTTGATTTTAATTATGACTAATCATCAAGAATTTAAAAAGTTGAATCCAGGAAGCCTTAAGGATAAAATGAGAACGAAAATAATTTATGATACAAAAAAATGTATTGATGAAGATAAATGGAAGCAAGCGGGATTTGAGGTACACGTACTGGGTGATTCGAGCTCAAATTAAACCAACGCTTACCATTTAGACAGGTGGTTCTAATGAAAGAAAATCTCCTAGGCGTAAATGTCAGTAATGAAACCTATGAACAGATAACAGAAAAACTTTTGGACAGGATACGTCATAATCAAAAATCATTTATTGTCGCGATTAATCCGGAAAAGATTATGAAGGCTCAAAGTGATGCTAAATTAATGGAGCTTCTCAATAAAGCCGATTTTCAAATCCCTGATGGCGTAGGTATTATCCTGGCTTCGAAATTAAAAGGGGGAAAAATACGTCAACGGGTAACGGGTATTGACCTAATGATGTACCTCTGTGAGGCTTTCGCGAAGAATAATAAATCCATTTTTCTTTATGGCGGCCAGCCAGGGGTTGCTGAAAAGGCTTGTGAATGTCTAAAGATTATCTATCCAAATATTAATATTACTGGTGTCCTGAACGGTTATGAAAAGGATGAACAAATAATCAGAAGCACCATCAATCGTGCCAATCCTGATATCGTATTTGTTGCCCTTGGCAGTCCCGTACAAGAATACTGGATCGTTAACAATATGGATCATCTCTCAGCCCAAGTGTTCCAAGGGGTAGGTGGTTCGTTTGATGTCATTTCTGGTCGTGTTAAGCGGGCGCCATCGTTTTTTAGAAAGCTTGGTTTGGAATGGCTGTACCGCCTTTTAAAAGAACCAGTCAGGTGGAAGCGTCAAACCATACTTCCTAAATTTTTAATTAAGGCCCTTAAGGAATAATACTATGTCAAAATTAAAAATTTCTGTCATATTGCTCCTGCTATCAACATTGGTTCTAAAATTTTCAAGTATGATCCGGGATTTAGTCATTTCTGGACTTTATGGCGATTCCTATATGGCTGATGCTTATTTTGCCTCAATGACCATTCCTAATACGATTATTCTTTTTTTGTTAACCGGATTGAAGGATGCCTTTCTTCCTAGCTATTATAAATTTGACGTGCTGGGAAAAGGCTTCTCTCATCAGACTAATATCATAAAAAGTACTTTTCTTTTCTCGATTGCCATTGCACTTATTGGGACAATTTTGTCCCCTTTTTTAGTTGACCTGCTTTATCCTGATTTTAGTAACTATCAGTACGGGACTAGTATTGCGCAATGGACGATTATGTTATATTTTCTCTCTGTCGTTTTTGTGGGAATAAATGCAATCTATGAAGGTTATTTTGATGCTAAGAAAAAGTTTTCTATTTCTACTTTTTCTCAAACTATTGTCGTCTTGGTAACAGTTTTGTTTGCACTATTATTCCACAGGCCATGGGGGATTTATTCAGTACCCATTGGCTATCTTGTAGGGACTATTCTTTCTTTTATCTTGAAGCTCCTTATCATTTCACCAAAGAGATTTCTCTTATGGAATCAAAGAATCGACTGGAAAGAGGTAAAAGAATTTTATCTTATCTTCCTGCCAGTTGGGATTACCATTGCCGTTGGACAAATTAATTTGTCCGTTAACATGCTCTTTGCTGCAGGGATGGGTGAAGGTGTGGTATCCAATTTAAACTATGCGTTCAGGCTCATAAGTATCCCGCAAGCCATTTTTGGGGTTACCATAGCCACGATTATCTTTCCTATTTTGGCGCAGGCAAAGGCAGAAACCAATTACGATTTGTTCAAACGCGGGATTGAACGAGGCTTATCTGTCATGCTGTTATTACTTGCTCCGACCATTTCAGGAATGGTCTTTCTGATAGAGCCCATTATTCGGATCGTATACGAACGTGGTGCATTTACAGAGAGTGCAACCATGCTTACCTCGGAATATGCACTATTTTATATGGGGTCGGTTTTCTTTTATAGTATTCAAGCTGTCATCGCAAAGGGCTTTTATACATTAGAAAAGGGCCATTATATCATGAGGATTGGTCTTCTATCGATTGTAATAAATATTATTACAAATTATTTCTTAGCAGAGATTATGGGGCCAGAAGGATTAGCACTGTCAGCATCCATTGTTGGTTTTATTTATTCAACGCTTACCTTTACAACACTTTACCGGATATCTGGTGGATTTGATTTAAAATACTTATCAAAAGAAGTTGGAAAAATTGGATTTGCAACCTTAATCATGGTTCTTTTATTAATAGGAATAGAACACTATTTAGAACTCTCCACTTGGGGAGATATTCCAAATATTTTGATTAACACGTTTATTGGCGGGCTAGTTTTTGTAGGTGTTCTCGTTGTATTAAAATCTACCACCTTTTTTGATACCATATCTATTAGGAAAAAATAAGTTAACCTACCGAACTTACAATGGAGGCAAGTATATTACTTGCCTCCCGTTTTATAATGACGCAAAAATAATAAAATTGGGTGACTGACATTGAGAAAAAACCGGTTGTTGATCATAAGTAATATGTATCCAAGTGAAAATTCACCTACCTTTGGCATCTTCGTGAAAAATCAAGTAAATGCCTTAGTAAAAGAGGGAGTTCAGGTTGATGTTCTTGCGATTACAAATGCAAGCACAAAAAAACAGGATGTTATTCGTAAATATCTATCATGGCTTAGAAGAGGGATTTTCCTACTGTTTAAAGGGTATCGGTACCATACTGTTCATGCTCATTATGTATTCCCTTCAGGATTAATAGGCTTGTTTTTCAAGCTAGTATGGAGGTCGAAATTGGTTGTTACTGCGCATGGCGGGGATATAGATAAAATGGCCAAAAAAAGCCCTCTCATTCAAAAGGTCACCACGTTTATTCTCCATAAGGCGGATTTTGTTATAGCAGTGGGGCAGAGGTTATATCAAGAAGTACAGGACCATTATCAGGTAGAACCCAAAAAGCTGCTGCTGCTATCAATGGGTGTCAATCGTAATATCTTTAGAAAAATAGCAGAAATAGAGTCAATGAAGTCCAAATTGAAGTTGAACAAAAATTCCTCTGTTATCCTTTTTGTCGGCAATATTACTCTTGATAAAGGATTAATCGATTTAGTAAAAGCATTCGCTTTAGTAAAAAAACAAATTTCTCAAGCTGAATTACATCTCATTGGTTCAACAAAAAATAAACCTTTTGTTGAGGAACTTACTACCATTATAAAAGAAGATAGGATAGAAGGTATTGTCTTTCACGAACCTAAGCCGCAGCAGGATATTGCAGAGTGGATGAATGCAGCGGATGTCTTTGTACTGCCATCCTACATAGAAGGATTTGGACTGGTAGCCCTAGAAGCTATGGCGTGCGGCACCCCAGTGGTGGCAAGCAATGTAGGGGGGCTCTCCTACTTACTAAATAACGGCAGCGGCATCCTCATTCCCCCCTCCGACAGCCAAGCCCTGTCAGAAGGAATTAGCCAAGTCCTAACAAACAAAACAAAAAGAGACTTCCTCATTGAAAATGGTCTCAAAAGAGCAGAAGAACACGACCAACAAACCATCATAAACAAACTAAAAAAAATTTACAGAAGTAATTAGACTAGGTAAAGATATTAAGATTAATTTTTGCACTCTGTTGATTGGAGCGG
>NZ_NPDD01000013.1 GCF_002272245.1 Bacillus sp. 7884-1
TTCTTCGTGCGTGGGCGGATTCGAGGATGTAAAAATCAGTGTCCTGCAGGAGGACGGGACAGGGGAGACCCCGCAGGCGCGTAAGCGGCGAGGAGGCTTCCCGAACCGCCTGCGGAAAGCGAAGTGCCTGGAGCTCCAATCAACAGAACTCAGCGAATAAAAAAAGCGAAAAGAATTCTCTTAACTAAGAATCTTTTCGCTTTTATATGATTAAGACCTCGAACGCCTGCGCTTAATCTCATTCATAATCAACCCATCTTTTAATAAAACCTCAAACAAAATAACAAATGTAATATATACAACAACCCCAGCAGCCACTTGTAAAATAGTAGTAATAACAGACGAACCAAGCGAAAGACCAATCCACCTTACAACCCCGTACATAATACCGCCAGAAACGAGATAATACAACGTCTTGGGCATTACCTTTAAGATATTAATATCTTTCCTTACAAAGTACATCTGCGCAAGGGTAACGGCTATTTCCGCAGCCAATGTACCTATTGCTGCTCCTATTGCACCATAAGGTTTAATGAGAATAAAATTTACGATTAAGTTTACGATCGCACCGACATACAAGGTACTAGTATATTGCTTCATTTTTCCTAATGGAACTAAATACTGTGTTCCAAATACACCACTCCACGCCATTAGAAAAATAGCAGGGCTTAAAATGATTAATACATTGGCACTTAATGTAAACTCTTCCCCCATATACCAAGGAACAAATTCCTGTGCGACACCAGCTAATCCGAACATAATCGGAATTGCTAAAAGGGTGGTAAACTCCAATGATTTTCTGATATATTCATTGGCTTTATCCAGGTCGCCTTTGCCGAACGTATTTGCCATCCGAGGGAGCATAACAATACCTAATGAAGTGACAATCGCTAATGCTATTTTTAGGATTTTATCTGCATAGTCATAAATTCCGACTTCACTAGTTGTTGATAAATATCCCAGCATCGTTTTATTTAATATAAAATAGACTTGTGTTGCGATTTGTGGCAAAAAATAAACAATCGTTGGTTTAAAATGTGAAAAGACTGACTGAAAGGAAATGGAAACAGGGACCACATGTGGTTTAACGTAATACCATAGAACCATGGATCCCAAGAAGAGAGAAAGCCCCATAATAATCGTATAAAGGGTTAAATCACTAGTATCCTTTACAAATATAAAGATGGCGATTAAACTCAATACCTTGAAAAAGATATTTCTGGTCACAATCTTTTTAAAATCTTCCAAACCGCTAAAGAACCAGGAACAGTCCAAAACAGTTGCTAGAAGTGCAATTCCCTGCAGCAAAGCAATTAATTTATACTCTTCGAAAAAGTAGAATACAAAAACTAAATACAAGGAGAGAGAGATGAACGAAAAAAATAATTGCAGAAGAAAAATGCTAAAAAAGGTTCTGCTTAATTCCTTTTTATTATCTCTGGCTATTGCAACCATCTTATTGCCATACGTTCCGATACCGAGCATGGCCAGTAACATGAAGTATTGCACAATGGAATTTGTATAGGCATATATTCCAACACCTTCTGGTTTAAGAACCCGTGAGATGTAAGGTACGGTTATCAATGGCAAGGCCATATTTAACACTTGATAGGCCAGGTTATATAAATAATTTTTTTTAATACTCAAGGATGATCACCTTATTGAACAGCATTTACTGTAGAATTATTTTTTATTGATTTTTCATTTGTTTTGTTAAGACTTTGTATTTAATGAGTTCATTAAATTTCCTGATATGGTATTTTGAAATCAGTAGACTTTTTACTAATTTAAATATCCCGTTAAGATAGTGACCTTCCTTAACTTGTCCAACACCTTGGTGGAAAATATCTTCAGCTTCACTATACTTTTGTTTTTCACCAGTTTTTAATTGACCTTCAACTTTGTTTATTTCGTCTTTCACATAGGAATAATCATCTAATTTATTTTTCTTATATAGTTGTATTAACTTTCGTGAAATAATAAATTGTTCAAAATTATTACTTTTAGAAATGCCGGTGCTTCGCATTCTGTACAACAGTAAGTTTTCATTTAATTTCCCAATTTTGAAACCATTGGATAAGGCCCGAAGTGAAAAATCATAGTCCTCGCTGTAAGGGATGTCTCGATAGCCGCCAATCGCCGTATAGACCTCTCTTTTTAAAAACCAAGTAGGATGAAGAGAGATATTCCATATTCCCATGACCTTTTTAATTTCTTCAGGGGTAAAAGCATTATTATCCCACTCATACTGTTTTTTGTCATTCTCATCAATGACAATCATGCCAGAAAACACAAAATCCAGATTCTTTTCTTCTAAATAACTCTTTTCCTTGCTGAGTCTTTCAGGATCGGAAATATCATCTGCATCCATCCGAGCCACATATTTTCCATTACAATGCTCTAAAGCAGTATTTAAACTTTTTACTAACCCCATATTTTTCGGGTTGGGGATAATTTTTATTCGCGAATCTTTCTTCTGATAATCCTCCAGTAGTAACTTTAATTGCTCATTTTCAGGGTTATCCAAAACAATGAGGAATTCAAAGTGACTATAGGTTTGATTCAATATTGAATCGATACATTTCTCTAACCAATCAGGTTCTTCATTGTAGGTACTCATAATAACTGAGACTAAATCTCCCATATTTACCCCTCCTTATAAAAGTAATCTAAACTTAAAAAACTCTAACGATCTATTAACTCTTCAATTTCTTCTAGAATCCGCTTTATGTCGAAAAAACTCCTTCGAGTAAGAGCAAGTTCTCCATATTGTTTTCTTTCATCACTGTTTAATAAGAACTGTCTCACGCCTTGATATAGACCTTCCTCAGAGTTCTCAACAATCATACCATATCTTCCATTATCTAATAGTTCTACTGGACCGCTGCATCTTGTCGATAATACTGGTTTTCCAAGAATTAAAGCTTCTGCCACAACCAGCGGTAAGCCTTCTGCTCGTGAAGAACTTACATATAAATCAGCTGCCGCTACATACTTATAGGGATTACTTTGAAAACCAAGAAAATGGACGCTATTTGAGACCCCGGATTGCCGGCATTGCTGCAGCAGTGATGCTTTCTCTTCGCCTTCCCCGATTAATACAAGATCATGTTCAATCCCTTCTTTAATCAGTCTGGCATGAACGTTTATTAATCGATCAAAGCCTTTTGCCTTGATTAATCGACCAACCGAACAAACCGTTACTTTTTTGTTTACTATTTTTTCTTCTTTCGCTTTAATGATTATATCCTCTGCGTCAATCGGGTTATAAATCACACTATGATTCCCATGGAGCTGGAGAGTAGTCTCGAACCCTTTCCGAGAATCATTTGAGACAAACACAATATCATTAAATTTTTTGTATTGCTGCTTTTCTTCCTCATCACTTTTATAATAATGAACGGTCCAATGGTGATTAGAGAAGTCAGTGTGAACCCAGGCGATTTTTTTTGAAGCAGGATTCGTAGAGCCGGAAATTAATTTTGTTGTACAGCCTTCTAGAAAGGCGATTTCAACATCAAAGGTACCCTTAACATATTTCTTGTATATTTTCTCTGCAGGGAAATACTTAAATATTTTATAAATTATTTTTCTTATCAAGGTGCTCTTAGGATTGAAAAGATAGTTGATTTTCACGTGAGGAGGAACTTCCTTTAAATAGACCCCTTCATTAAATAGTAACAATAATGTAACACTGTATTTGTTCGTATTTAAATTTTTCAAGAGGTTTATTAGGACCTTTTCAGCCCCGCCCCCGCCTAAATTATCTATGGCGATTAATAATTTCTTCATGTATATCCCTTTCCACCAATACAAGATAAAGAGACCCTCTGATCGTTTGAGGTGTCTCAATATAATTAAATGTATGAAGTTATTTGTTTAGTTTATTGAATTTGATTTCCTTTTTTCCAATAACTGATAGGCATAACCCAGAACAATGAAATAATAAAGCATAAACACGTCATTTTCTAGAATATTGTAAACGACAGCACTAGTCACACCGCCAAAAAGGAAAAAGAGAAGTAATGGGGAAATTATAGATCCTTTTCGTAATGCCCATGTCATTTTAAATATACAATAAATAAACAAAGCCACTAATGCTACTCCGATAATTCCTGTTTCGGCCAAGATCTGGATATATTGGTTATCGGAATAAAAATTCCATGCTATTTCATATTCCTTATAGATAGGTGAAGAGTACGTTTGGGTTGCAGAACCTCCAAATGTTGCAAAGCCATAGCCCATGATCGGTTTGTCTTTGAAGACTTCTATTGCCTTTTTGACATAATATACCCGGCCATCTGCATTACTTAGTTCGATATTTTCCTCTGATAGTGCTTCTTTAAAACGATTCAAACCATCATTTTTTCCGGTATTATTATTCTTCTGCTCATCGGTTTCGCTTGGTGCCTTTTCGGTAATGACGTGTTTATCCATATAATCTGTTAGAGATGCTACGGCAAAGAATGTAACCGCAGACGCTATAACAATAATTAAGACCGATTTGAAATGGTAAATTTTACGGTTAACAATAAGATAAGCGACTAAGAATGCTGCGATTGCTAAGACTGCGCCCCTTGAATACGTTAAAAGGAAGACAGAGAGCATTAATGTCATCCCAATATAAATGATAATTTTTGGTTTTCCTTTTGTGATAGCTAATAAATAAAAGCTAATTAAAAATGCGATTAATAAGTAAAGAGCGAGTTCATTTGGACCACTGATTAAGCCATAAATACGCGTTTTATTTGTAGGTGATAAGTTCATATTTGCCCATAATTCAGGTAAAAGAAGGGTTCTTACAGAAATCTTTTCTACGAGTCCATGGATAGATAAAACAACGGCTGTAATAAAGGTGGTTAAAGCAAAATCCCTTATATCCTTCTCGCCAATGTTCATTCTCTTCACAATATAATATAGAAGGAAAAAGACAAGGAATGCTCGTACCTGCATGATAATGGCAATCATCGAAACTCCCGTCAGTAAGGCGGAAACGATTCCAACTATAAGAAAGAGGATGTAGGAAATTTCAAGTAAATTAAAACGGAATAAATTTCGAATATTATTCCTCTGATTATAAATCACCTTTAGAAGAAGGAAAAAAATCAGTATGTCTGCAATAAATTTAAATCCGCTATTATAAACAATTAAAAACGGCCGAATGGGAACGAATACAATCAAAAAGAGAAGGGCGATTTTTTCATCATAAAATACTACTGCAGCTAAAAGCAGGCAAATAACGATGCCGATAATTGGATTAGGAACAAATAATCCTATGATTACAAGGAAAACTCCTATTAAGATGGATAGAAATCGATTAGATATGATAGTCATTAATAGTACCTCATTTATTTATTATCTTCATTTTCCAAATTGTAAATTGCTAATGTTTGATTTAACATCTTATCAAAGGTCAGGTTTTTTAAGAAAAAGTCCTTACCGCTATTTGCAATTTTCTTTGCGAATTCTTCATCTTCTAATACCCTTAAGATACTGTCAGCCATTGTGTTTTCATCGCCATAAGGGACCAGAAGTCCTGTTTCATTATGTCTAATAATCTCAGGCAATCCGCCAACATTGGTTGAAATAACTGGTTTTTCATAGGCCAATGCTTCTATTGCAACAAAGGGAAATGCTTCGTTCTCTGATGGCAAAACAATTAAATCACTATTGATATACACAGTATCCATATTATTTACAAAACCTTGGAAGTTAATGTTAGAGAGTAGATTTAATTTGGCGGCTAATAATTTTAGCTCTTCCTTTAAAGGACCGTCTCCAACGATATTTAACCTCCATTTCAAATGGGGGTGGTTATTTTTTAGTTTTGCTAAACTCTGAAACAGAAATTTATGGCCCTTCTCTTCACTTAAACGTCCAACCACTGAAATCATTTTCTCATTACTGTATACTCTTTTTGAATGGTCTACCTTTGGCTCACTTATTCCATTATATATAACAGTAATTTTATCCTCAGGTATGCCCTTTTGTAATAGTTCCGTTTTAATAAAGTTCGCTACTGATATTACCCTATGGTTTAACCTGATCATAGAGCGGTTTAAAACTTTAAACAAAGCAGGCATTGGAACATTGACATGATAGGTCCAGACAACTTTAACCTTTGCACCAAGTAATGTCGCTAACAGTGCAATGTAATTCTCTCTTAAAAATTGAGCATGAATGTAATGAACACCCTCCTGTTGGCAAATTTTCTTTATCTCCATTGCAGCTTTCAGGTCAAATGGACCATTCATGGTAACTTGGTAGGAGGGTAAACCCAATTCTTTAAATTTGTCTAAAAAAGGACCATTTTCAGAGTAAACAAAAACACATCGGTCTTTCCCAAGAGCAGATATTAAATTTAGAACATATTTTTCTGTTCCCCCATCCCCAGGATAGTTGAGTATATACATAATTTTTTTCATGCTGGATATCAGTCCCTTTAATGTGCAAAGTTAGGTGTATAAAGGTCACAATTCACAAAGATGTTTACCGCTTAAAGTATATTTTATGGAAGGGAAACCGTCAAATACAACCCCTTCATTACTATCTATACACTACCCTTAAATTCTTTTGAGTTCAAACATATTTGTCATCAATACCCTAATAGAATATAATGATTTCTGAAGAATATTAAAATGGGCTTTTCATGGAAACGGTTTTTATAACTGTATGGAGTATTTGGAGATGAAAAAATGAAAGAAGAAAAACATAAAGTAAAAATATTGAATGTTTTTTTTAATCATATAACCAAAAGTGTATTAGTGAACAAATTAGTTGAAAAAATTTCACAAAATCAAAAAACATTTTTAGTTACCGCAAATCCTGAAATTATTATGTATGCTAATACAGATCAAGACTATTTTTCTGTTGTCAACAATGCGGATTATACAATTCCTGATGGGATTGGGGTCATTATAGCATCAAAAATGATTGGTGACCCGCTTTCTGAGAGAATTGCTGGTTATGATCTGTTAGTAGAATTATTAAAGGTTGGCAATGAAAAAGGGTGGTCTGCTTATTTTTTAGGAGCAAAAAAGGAAGTTGTACAAAAGGCAGTCGATAATGTGAAGACAACTTATCCTCAGCTAAAAATAGCAGGTTGGAATGATGGTTATTTTGATTGGAATTCTTCCAACATTTCTGATGAAATAAAGGAAAAGAAACCAGATCTAATCTTTGTTGCCTTGGGGTTTCCAAAACAGGAAATTTGGATTTCTAAAAATATTGAGTCCTTTGAAAAGGGACTTTTTATGGGGGTTGGAGGAAGTTTTGATGTCCTTGCCGGTGAAGTGAAAAGAGCCCCGTTAGTTTGGCAAAAAATGAATATTGAGTGGTTATATCGGTTGATTCAGCAGCCAAGCAGATGGAAACGAATGCTGGTATTACCTCAATTTGTTTTAAAAGTGGTTGTTGAAAAATATATAAAGAAATCCGAGTAATCTTAGGAGCGAACAACTAATGAAGGTGCTGCATCTTAATGCTGGAAATGAAACAGGTGGGGGAATGGTCCACATTTTATCCCTTCTAAATCAATTAAACCGTGAAGAGTTTTATCTAGGGCTTCTTGAACATGGGACTTTTGAGACGAAAGCAAAGGAATTGGGTGTAAATACTCTCGTTTTTGAACAAACCTCCCGCTATGATTTATCTGTGCTTTTTAAAATTATCCAGTACATTAAGAAGAATAGTATCGATATCGTACATACTCACGGAGCCAGGGCTAATTTATATGGTTATTTAATACGGAAGTTAACCAAGGTAGTTTGGATGACAACTGTTCACAGTGATCCGAGAAATGACTTCCTTGGACGCGGTCTAAAAGGGAATGTTTTTACTAAGTTAAATCTTGCCGTATTAAAAAAGCCAGATCATTATTTTGCCATTTCTGAGCGCTTTGCTAAAATGATGGGTGATTTTGGTGTTCAACACGATAGAATTACTACAATCTTAAATGGGATTGATTTTGACAAAAAAAGCACAAATAGAATTTCTTATGAAGATTTGAAACTAAACCCTCAAGATTTCGTCATATTAATGGTAGCGCGTTTTGATCCAGTAAAAAGGCATGAATTGGCGATTTTAGCAATCGAAGAAGTTTTAAAGAAATATTCCTCTGTAAAGCTCCTCTTTGTAGGAGACGGACCTGCCCGTCAACCGATGGAAGAGTTAGTGGAAAAATTAAATCTAACACAAAGTGTACTGTTTTTAGGACATAGAGAAAACGTGGATTCCTTTTATAAGCTTTGTGATATCACACTGCTTACGTCTAAAACAGAAAGTTTCCCGTTAGTGCTTTTAGAATCCTCCAAGGAAAAAACAACGGTTATTACCACTGATGTTGGCGGTGTAAAGGATATGATACCCGATCAATCGTACGGTTTTGTATTAGGTGATGATAAGGTTGAGGATATCAGTAAAGCTATTATGACTGCGATTGAATTTAAAGAGAACGGTAAATTGAAAGAAATGGGCGAAAAATTCTATATCTATACATCCCAAAACTTTTCGATTCAATCCACGGCTGATAGTATTTACCAGACATATAAGAAGTTTGTTTAAGAATAACTGTTTCATTCAATAAAAGTGTGTGCTATAATCCAATATGGTACATTCTTTATCAAAAATCTACTAATATAGACATATAACGAGTTTGCGGAGGGGCCTGTATGTTGTATTTTACATTGATTATTAGTTTCATAGCGGCAATACTCCTAACACCAATTGTGAAAAGATTAGCATTTAAAATTGGTGCCACAGATAAACCAAATACTCGTAAAGTTCATCAAAAGATAATGCCTAGACTAGGCGGGTTAGCAATATTTTTAAGCTTCCTTATCGGGATATTAATTCTACAGCCGCACTACGAGTTCCATTGGGGAATTATTCTTGGCAGCGTGATTATTATTTTAACTGGAATTGTAGATGATATTAAAGAGATTTCACCGAAACTTAAATTATCTGGACAAATACTTGCAGCATTTATTGTAGTTGTTCTGGGTGATTTGAACGTTGAATTTATTAACTTACCTTTCGGTGGTCAAATAAACTTTGGGTTCTTCAGTATCCCGCTTACAATGATTTGGATTATTGGTATCACGAATGCGATCAATCTAATTGATGGACTAGACGGACTTGCTGGCGGGGTTTCTACAATTGCATTGTTAACCATTGCCGGAATGGCAGCGGTTATGGGAAATCCTTACGTGACAATGGTAGCACTTATTGCGGCCGTATCTACACTTGGATTCCTGATTTTCAATTTCTACCCAGCAAAAATATTTATGGGAGATACTGGAGCATTGTTCCTCGGATATCTTATCGGGGTATTATCACTCTTAGGTTTCAAAGGTGTTACCTTTATCTCACTAATCATTCCAATTATCATTTTGGGAGTTCCGATTTCTGATACGTTCTTTGCGATTATTAGAAGATTAGTAAATAAGCAGCCTTTGTCTGCGCCAGATAAATCACATTTGCATCACTGTCTATTAAAATCTGGTTTTTCACATCGTCAAACAGTTATATTAATCTATCTAATGGCTGCTATTTTTGGTCTTGCTGCCTTCATTTTTTCACAGGCTACCGTTTGGGGATCATTAATTATGATACTTACTTTAGTTGTGATTATTGAAATAATTGTTGAAAAGATTGGCTTAATACGCGATGACTATCAACCTTTGATTAAGTTCTTAAAGGGGATAAAACCAATTAATGCTAAAAATAGATAATCTATTAGTCTAAGAACCTATCAAAGGTTTCTTAGACTTTTTTTATGTGATTGGAAAGTTTATCATGGTGAATTTCCGAATATTACTACCCTTATTTTGTTTTTGTTTTGGTTATATTGGACAAGATATTTAGTAAGGAGGATGTTCATGATATTTTTTACCTTAATAATATGCTTTATGATTTCCATTCTAATAACACCTCTGGTTAAAAAATTAGCCTACAAAATACGGGCAACAGATAGACCAAATAATAGAAAGGTCCATCAGACTTTAATGCCTCGACTTGGTGGTTTAGCCATTTATATAGCTTTTTTAGCAGGGGTCATTTTATTACAGCCTGTAAATCCATATTCTACTTCTATCATTATTGGCAGTGGAATTATTGTTATATCTGGAATTCTTGATGATATTTATGAGTTATCTGCAAAACTAAAGCTCATGGCACAAATAGCAGCTGCGGCTATTATTGTTCTTTATGGCGGATTACAAATTACGTTTATTAATTTGCCATTTGGCGGTCTTTTTGAGTTTGGATATTTAAGTATTCCTTTTACGGTTCTTTGGATTATCGGTATAACGAATGCCATTAATCTAATTGATGGTTTAGACGGACTTGCTGCGGGTGTATCCTCTATTGCCTTAGTAGCAATATCAGGTATGGCTTTTATCATGGGGAACCTATACGTTGTTACGATAGGATCCATACTTCTGGTTAGTACGATTGGCTTCCTTTACCACAATTTTTACCCTGCTAAAATCTTTATGGGCGACACAGGTGCTTTGTTTTTAGGATTCATGATATCAGTGTTATCACTATTAGGATTTAAAAACATTACCTTTGTTTCATTTATAGTACCGATTATTATCCTTGGAGTACCAATATCAGATACTATTTTTGCCATTCTTCGCAGAATTATTAACAAGCAGCCACTTTCAGCACCTGATAAGTCTCACCTGCATCATTGTTTACTCCGACTCGGTTATTCACATAGAGAAACCGTGCTAATCATCTATGCAATGGCAGCATTATTTGGTTTATTGGCTATAGTGTTTTCACAGGCAAAGCTTTGGGGGGCAATGTTATTAGGGGCTGTATTATTATTTTTCATTGAAATTATTGCCGAAAAGATTGGCTTATTCGGAAGAGAATTTAACCCTTTATTAAAATTATTGAGGACATTCCGTTTTTCTCCCGAAAAAAATCGGAAAAAGATTTAATTAATACGATTGGAAAATGGGAATGGTGCTGTGGAGCCTTTCTCATTTTTTTGTTTGCCGTAAAACCAAGCCATTATAACGAAAAAAAACTGTATAGAATAAATTCTATACAGGTAATAAGATAAATGGTTATTCTGTTCCGTTTTCAGCTAAATCATTATCTGTTTCAGCTGCTGTCAAATCAGTTGTGTTTCCATTTAGATGAGTTTGAAGCAGGAGCTTAACATTTTCTAAGGATTGTTCGTCTAATTGATAATAATATGCCTCATTGATTGTGGAGTCGCTCCCTTCAAGAGCTAATGTTTCAAAGTTTATGCTCTTATCATTAATTACATAATTCACAAATGATTTCATATTATTAAAAGTAAGATTTGTCTCCATGTTGCTTCCGACAGCACTGATAATATCGGATAGTTTTGTAAGAGAATTAATCGATGTTCCTTTTTTAATGATTGCTTTTAAAATTTCTTGTTGGCGCAGGCCTCTATAAATATCACTATCTTGGTGGCGCGTTCTTGCTAGTGCTAACGTTTCTTCACCATTCAATGTTTGGAGTCCAGGCTGTAGCGTAATCGCATCTGCTAGGTCTTTAGAATCCTGTTCAGTAATTAAATATGGCACTTCCACTTCTACACCGTCTAGGGCGTCCACGACGTCAATAAAGGCGTTAAAATTCATTTTCACATAATAATCAATGGGTATATCTAAAACCTCTTGAACTGTTTCTATCGCAAGATCTGTTCCTCCGATTGCATGAGCAGCGTTAATTCTGGTTTTATTCTTTTTACCAGGAATTTTAACGTAGGAATCACGAGGGATGCTCAGCATCTTTACAGAGTTTTCATCTTTATTGAAAGTGACGACCATTAATGCATCAGATCTTGTTCCTGTTCCAAATTTACGGGTTTCACTGTCATCGACACCAATTAATAGAAGAGAGACATTATCCATTATTGGGTCAACCTTTTCTTCCCTCTTTTGTGTGGCTGTTTCAATGGGTTTATAGGACCCATTTACAACTGACTCTGCTTTTTTATATAAGAAGGTCCCGTAAGCAACGGTACTTAATGCAATGACCACTAATGGGATTAGAATCCACGTAAGGAAACGTTTTTTCCTTTTTTTCCGTTTATTTTGTTTTCTAATGGTTCTAATTTCTTGAGACATAAAGGTAATCTCCTTTTTTATATCAACATTTATATTCTATTCATAGCTGAGTTACATTTTACTATTTTTTACTGGTTTAGTAAATTGTAATTTTTTGTAGATTTATGACATATCTTTAGAGAAATTGATTTTTTCTTCTAAATAGACGTTTTCGCCTTTTGTAAAGTTACAATTTGCATTTGTTAAATCGACCACCCAATTCATGAACTCTTGAACTTGCTCTTCAATTACAAATACGTCAAAGACAACTTTATCTAGGTAATGAATTTTTTTAATGATGTATGGAGACGCCCTTAGTTCCTTTTCTATTTTCCCAATCCAGGTATAGTCCACAGTCACATGAACAATTTGAACAAGCCTTCTTTCGACAATGCCGCCGGTATTTAAGCCTTCCGAAGTCGCCTTACCGTAAGCACGAATCAGCCCGCCTGCCCCTAATTTAATGCCGCCAAAGTATCGGGTAATTACGACCACGGTATCTTTCAGTTTCTTTTTTTTCAGCACCTCAAGAATGGGTACACCTGCAGTTCCGCTGGGTTCACCGTCATCATTGGCTTTTTGTATTTGATCATGTTCACCAATGATATAAGCAGAACAATTATGGGAGGCATCCCAATATTTTTTCTTAAGTGTTTGAATAAATTCCTGAGCCTCAGCTTCCGTTTCTGCTCTTTTAATATGTGAAATAAATCGGGACTTTTGAATATTTATTTCATGTTCGCTAGCTTCCTTTTTAACGGTGTAATAACGAGATAGCATAGTACTCCCTCCATAACTTCTTTTTAGATAATATAAAAAAAACATTGGTGTAATATAACTTTAATATAGAAGTGATTTTCCCGTGGTATAATAAGTAATGTTTCAATGGTGTAAAATCTATTTTTTTAAAATAGTAGTTTAGCTATCAAATATTATACTACTTATGAACTAGAAAGTTGGGAAAATTTCTGTTTTAATGCATTGATATAGTAAAATATTCCAATACGCGTTAAACTAGAAAAAAGGTCTCTGGAGGAGAGCATGGCCAAAATTCAGAAGATTAATTTGAAATCAATTGATGAAATCCGTGAAGAGATGATTGAAACTGTCACTAGCAGTAAAAGCGATATCTTTCAAATAAGTGAGCAATGCCGAAAAGATTACGATAATATGACAAATGAACTAAGAACCATTAGAGAGATGATGGTGAAGCTGATAGCAGAAGAGGAACGCCTTGAAGAACAGGTTCTAAAGGCGAGGTTAACACTATCAGAACTTAGCATGAATTTTAAAGACTATACTGAAGTTGAGGTCAGGGAAGCTTACGAAAAAGCGCATCAGCTGCAAATGGACCTGTCCATTAATTGGCAATACAAAAAACAGCTATTGGATAAGCGGGCAGACCTCGAGCGTAGGCTATTGGGGCTCGATGAAACGATAGACCGTGCTGACCAGCTTATTTCGCAGATTTCTGTAGTTATGAATTATCTGATGAGCGACTTAAAGCTTATGGGTGAAGAATTACAGAATGCAAAAGCAAAACAGGACTTTGGTTTGAAAATTATCGAGGCACAAGAGGAAGAGAGAAAAAGGCTTTCAAGAGATATTCATGACGGTCCAGCACAAATGCTTGCCAATGTGATTATGAGATCTGATTTAGTGGATCGTGTTTATCGCGAGCAGGGACCTGAGGAAGCCTTTAAGGAGATTGGCAGCTTCAAAAAAATGGTCCGCGCCGCACTCTATGAGGTCCGAAGAATCATTTATGACCTTCGTCCGATGGCGCTTGATGATTTAGGCCTAGTTCCTACCCTCAGAAAATATTTACAAACCATCGAAGAATATCATAACAAGTCGAAAATTGAATTTACTAACATTGGATTAGAACGCAGGCTTCCAGTGAAATATGAAGTGGCACTATTTCGTTTGATTCAAGAATCTGTGCAAAATGCATTAAAGCATGCAAATGCCTGTGGGATACATGTAAGGCTTGAAATGACAAAGAATGAGCTAACCGTTCTAATTAAGGATAATGGGGCAGGTTTCGATACCACCCAAAAAAAGCCCGAGTCATTTGGGATCATCGGAATGAGAGAACGGGTAGAGTTGCTTGAAGGAAATATTGCTTTTGAATCTAAAATTGGAAAAGGAACTTCCGTTTTTATCGTGGTTCCAATACCGGCTTAAAACAAAAATAAAATGATTTTATGCGGAGCAGGAGGGGAAATAAATGGTGACTAAGATTGCAATTATCGACGACCATCAGCTATTTAGAGAAGGGGTTAAACGAATTCTAGAATTCGAAAAGGCATTCCAGGTTGTTGCCGAAGGTGATGACGGCAGTGATGCGGTAACCATTGTTAATGCTTATAAACCGGATGTTGTGATTATGGATATAAATATGCCTCAGATGAACGGAATTGAGGCTACACGTGAATTGTCAGAGAAATTTCCAGACACTAAAATTATCATCTTATCTATCCATGATGATGAAAACTATGTTACTCATGCACTTCAAACAGGTGCAAGAGGGTATTTATTAAAGGAAATGGACGCAGATGCATTGATTGAAGCCGTCCGTGTTGTGGCTGATGGTGGCTGCTACTTACATCCAAAGGTAACTCATAACCTAGTAAATGAATACCGCAAGCTGACAGCTGGACGTTCAGGCGGCGGTGCTTTTGTTCAAACACTTGAACTGCGTCGTCCATTACATTTGTTAACACGCCGCGAATGTGAAGTACTGCAAATGCTGGCTGATGGAAAGAGTAACCGCGGAATTGGCGAAGCTTTATTTATCAGTGAAAAAACAGTGAAAAACCACGTGAGTAACATTTTACAAAAAATGAATGTTAATGACCGTACGCAAGCGGTTGTTACAGCTATTAAAAACGGCTGGGTTGAAGTTCGTTAATTTAAGATATACATGAGGGCACGCCACTTGGGAATGGGCGTGCCCTCTATTTTTTTTATCGTTTTTCAGATAGAATAGAACAAAACATACTCTAAGGATGGTTTCAATATGAAGACGGCCGTTGTTACGGATAGTACAGCATACATACCAAAAGAAATACGCGATAAATGGAATATACATATGATCCCGCTAAATGTCATCTTTGGCAATGAGGCCTATCAGGAAGAAGTAGACATTACGGCAGGACAATTTTATCAACAAGTGAAGGAGAAAGAACTCCCAACCACTTCCCAGCCTCCAATCGGCCAGTTTGTAGAGCTGTTTGAAACATTGTCTAAAGACTATGAGGCTGTCATTAGCATCCACCTCTCGAGTGGAATCAGCGGCACTTTTGCTGGAGCTGTCACAGCTAGTACGATGGTGGAAAATATCAAGGTGTATCCATTTGATACTGAGGTTAGCTGCATGCCACAAGGGTTATATGCAATTGAAGCGGCCAAAATGGCTCTAGACGGCGCAGTGGCGGAGGATATTGTGTCACGCCTTGAAGAATTGAAAAAAACAGCACATGCCTATTTTATGGTGGATGATCTTTCTCATCTACAGCGAGGCGGCCGACTATCGAGCGCCCAAGCGATTATTGGCAGCCTGTTGCAAGTAAAACCGCTGCTTCACTTCGAAAACAAAGTCATTGTTCCTTTTGAAAAGATACGCACGAGGAAAAAAGCAATGAAACGGATTGTCGACCTGTTAGGAGAAGACGCCGCTTCAGGTGAGCCCTATCAAGCCGTTATTATCCATGCCAACCGCGAGGAAGAGGCGTTAGTATGGCGGTCTGAACTTGAAAGCCTATATCCAAATGTAGAATTCTCGCTCAGCTACTTCGGCCCTGTCATTGGCACTCACCTGGGGGAAGGTGCCATGGGTCTTGGATGGATGAAAAGTTAGATTTATTGGGAGCTAGGCAATTGTTGCCTGGCTCTTTCTCTTTTTTTAAAAATTCATTCGACATTTTGCAGGAATTTTGCCGCATCTTGTAGAATTGTTTTTGAAATAAAAAGGGAGTGATTATTTATTGTTTATTAATAAAACCAAAAAACGAATTTACTAGAAGGGGTGTTGTTCCCGTGCGTTTTTTCATAAAAGATGAATATTTGGTCCCTCAAATAGGAGAAGACTCCCTTCCAATCTCCCAAATCCAAACCATTCCACAGCCATCATTAAACCCTAACTTTCCCTACAACCCAGACCTACAACTACTTCTGACAGGCAAACAACTTTTACTGGATGACCTGCTCTTCCCTCATGAAGAAATCCAAAAACATTATGAAAATGGTTATGTTACCTACCGAAAGGGGATAGAATACAGCAGAAATCGACCTGCCTGTTCACGTTGTGGCAACAAGGAAGAGAATTGGTTTGCACAATTTCCCTGCTCGCGGTGCGGAGAAATCTGCCATTATTGCCGTAAATGCTTAATGATGGGAAGAATCAGCGCTTGTACTCCTTTACTTGGCTGGAATGGGCCAACGCCAAAGCACCCTTTGCCGAATAAAATCCTTGAGTGGAAAGGGAAGTTATCGGAGGGTCAGCAAGCAGCGTCGAACCAGGTAGTTGAAGCGGTGAATACCAATAAAGAGCTGCTCGTTTGGGCAGTTTGTGGGGCAGGGAAAACGGAAGTTCTTTTTGAAGGCATTGAATCCGCATTAGCATCAAAAAAGAGAGTATGTATCGCTACGCCACGAACCGATGTTGTCCTTGAACTGACGCCAAGACTAAAGGCAGCCTTTCCAGGTATTACGGTTGCTTCCCTATATGGAGGGAGTGAGGACCGCCATCTTTATGCACCGATTACGATTGCGACTACCCACCAGCTCCTCCGTTTTTACCATGCCTTCGATACGGTTATTTTAGATGAAGTAGACGCCTTCCCTTATACAGTGGAGGAATCCCTCCAGTATGCCGCTGTACAGGCAAGAAAACCAGTGTCGGCAATGATTTACCTAACAGCGACTCCGAATGAAAAATGGCAAAGGGAGTGCCGCACAGGAAAACGGGCTTTCACCACAATCCCAGCTAGATTCCATCGGCATCCTCTGCCTGTTCCTCATTTTACATGGTGTGGCAACTGGCAAAAGCAATTGAAAAAAGACAAGCTTCCAACCAATATCCTTCACTGGATAAAAGAGCGACTCGAACACAATAAGCAAGCTATACTCTTTTTTCCTCATATAGCTCTTATGGAAATAGCTCTCCCCATACTAAGAAAGTCAGCGCCCGACATTGAGGCTGTTCATGCCGAAGATCCAGAGCGTAAAGAAAAGGTTCAAAAAATGCGTAACAAAGAAATTCCTTTATTACTGACCACGACGATTTTAGAACGAGGTGTGACATTTCCCAATATTGATGTTGCCGTTATCGGTGCTGAGGATAACATATTTGCTGAAAGTGCTTTGGTACAAATAGCTGGGAGAGCGGGAAGAAGCAAGGATTATCCCAAAGGTGTAGTGACATTTTTTCATTATGGAAAAACAGAGGAAATGATAAAGGCGCGAAAACAAATTACAGCGATGAACCAAGAAGGATACAGAAAGGGGCTACTTGATTCATGAAAATCTTCCCCGAGGAGCAATGTTTAATTTGTCATGAAAAAATCATACCTGTCATTGGGTGGACAGCGATTTTTTCAGAAGAAAAAGAACTTATTATCTGTTCAACCTGTAAGGATAAATTTCAAAGAGCGGAAGGAGAAAAATGTAAGCTGTGCAGCCGTCCGTTTCAATTTTTAGAAGAGAAGTTTCGTCGCGGAGAAATGTGTCATGACTGCGAGCGTTGGGAGGAGGACTGTGATTGGAAGGGATACCTCCACGCAAATCATTCTATTTTTCTCTATAATGATTTTTTTAAGGAGGTAATGGCAAAATATAAATTCCGTGGAGATTATGTATTAGCGAAAATATTTGCCCATAGTGTAAAGGAATTCCTGAATAAGATACAGCCAGATTTACTTGTGCCTATTCCATTAAGTGATGAGCGCCTTTATGAGCGCGGATTTAACCAAGCAGAGGCACTGATTATAGAGTCTGGATTAACCCCGGCCAAGCCCCTTACCCGAATACATGCGGAAAAACAATCAAAAAAATCAAGATCGGAACGAATTCATATTCCGCAGGTTTTTCAGATTAACCGTCAGATTGAAATAAAAGGTAAACATATCCTGCTAATTGATGATATCTATACGACAGGTTCCACTCTTAGGCATGCTGCCAAGTTATTAAAAGAATCGGGAGCGGAAAGAATACAATCCTTAACGCTTGCACGATGACCTTCATCCCCGAGCGTTTATTGTTTTTAGGCTTTTGCAGGCTATTCATTAGAGTTTAAAGTGGTAATTTCTCCTCAAACATAATAGACTAAAGGTGTAAGGAAGATTTTTAAAAATTAGAAAATAGCTAGAAAAGTGGTTCTCACTATTTCCCCTGTGTTTTTGTCAAAATTTCGACAAAATTTTAGTTCTGATTTAGCAGGAAAATCATAGGGTAAAATAGAAATGTATCTACATAGGAATATAAAGGAGGAGTCCACAAATGAATTATAACGTTCGTGGTGAAAACATTGAGGTAACTCCAGCAATTAGAGAGTATGTTGAGAAGAAAATTTCTAAATTGGAACGATATTTCACAGAAGCACCTGAAGCAAAGGTAAATGTGAATTTAAGATTCAATCAAGATAAAACTTCTAAAGTAGAGGTAACCATTCCCCTGCCAAATCTAGTTCTTCGTGCAGAAGAAACGAATGTAGATATGTATGCTGGCATTGACTTGATTTCAGACAAGCTTGAGCGTCAAATCCGTAAGCATAAAACAAAGGTTAATCGTAAATTCCGTGAAAAAGGTGATTTCCCGGTTACGTTCGCAACTTCTGAAAATACAGATGTCATAGAGCAGGATGAAGACGATTTAGAATTAGTTCGTACGAAGCGTTTTGATCTAAAGCCTATGGACAGTGAAGAAGCAATTCTGCAAATGAACCTGTTAGGACACAGCTTCTACGTGTTCAACAACGCTGACACAAACCGTACAAACGTAGTTTACAAACGTAAAGATGGAAGATACGGCTTAATTGAAACACATTAATAAAATACAAAACGCAGTTCTGAGAAATCGGAGCTGCGTTTTTTCTGAAATGAAGGAGGTTTTTATATGACATTTTCAATTGTAGGCTTTGACCCAACCGAAAAAGAATGGGGTATTGCGGTTCAATCAAAATTTTTAGGTGTTGGTGCGGTGGTCCCTTGGGCAAAGGCAGGTGCTGGAGCGGTCGCAACCCAATCCTATGCCAATACTGGATATGGTCCAAAAGCACTGCAATTAATGGAAAAAGGTAAGTCTGCACAGGAAACTCTCGAGCTGCTATTAGCTGAAGACTCAGACAGAGAAATGCGCCAGGTGGGTCTGATTGATGCTTTAGGTAATTCGGCCTCTTTCACTGGGAAAGCTTGCTATGAATGGGCTGGCGGAGTGACAGGCACCCATTTTGCTGCACAGGGTAATATTTTGGTGGATGAAGAAACCGTACAAGCAATGGCACGAGTATATACAGAAACCGACGGGACGCTCGCGGATAAGCTTTTAGCAGCATTAGATGCAGGTCAGGGAGCCGGAGGCGATAGCAGGGGTAAGCAGTCTGCTGCGCTGTATATTGTAAAAGAAAAAGGTGGTTACGGCGGGTTTAATGACCGTTATATCGATTTAAGGGTTGATGACCATCCAGATCCAATAAAAGAGTTAATTCGGATTTATCAACTTCAGCAATTATATTTTGCACCTTCAAAGCCTGAACGAATTGCAGAGATTGAAGGAGAAGTTAAAGATGAATTGATTCATCATTTGACTAGAATGTCCTATCTAAGCAGTGAGACCCCGAGCAATGAAGAGTTATTCAAAGCCCTGACAGCCTATATTCATACTGAAAACTTCGAAATGAGAGAACAAAGTTCTGGATTTATAGACATAGAAGTTCTAGAATATATGACAAAATCATAATCTACTCAACCTCCTATGCAGATAGGAGGTTTTTTATGACAAAAATACTATTAATATAATGGTAATATTGTAAATTACTTGAAATATAGTATAATAGTTGTGGTATTTATAATATGGGGGTAGGTAAATAGTGGGGAAAGCGTATCTAAAAGTAGCAACCGTTTATTTTACAATTGGGGTTTTGGCCGGTCTAACGATGGGAATTATTCATGATTTCCGTTTTACATCCGTTCACGCACATGTTAATTTACTTGGATGGGTATCAATGGCATTATTCGGAATTATTTATCACCTTTATCCAAAGGCAGCAAATTCAAAACTAGCTAAAACTCAATTCTGGTTACACAATATTGGGGTTCCCGTGATGTTAGGCGGGATTGCACTTCAAGTATTGGGTGTTCCCGCAGCTCTTCCACCAACAATCATTGGTTCAATAGCGGTGGTTATTGGCGTTATTTTATTTATGGTCAATGTCTTTAAGTATGTTGGAAAAGATTCAAACTATAACTCTGATAATAACGTATCATTATAAAAGCATCATGCACCGATGATTTCTGCTGGGAAATCATCGGTGCATATTTTTTGTTACCAATCATATTCACCTTCCTTCTTTACGTCTGTTTTTGAAAAATAAAGAGGAGAATATGCTTTGATAAAGGTCTGGGAACCTTCTATTAAAAATCCAGCTGCAAAGGTTGGATCCTGTGTCTGCCATTTACCGTTAATCTTTATTTCATTCCAAGCATGCCCCTCCCCGAAAACCACCTTTGCCTCTATTCCTGCGGCACGGTGCAGGGCAGCGTTCAGTCTTGAATAACCCATACACATTGCCAACTTAGAATTAAGCACCTCAATGGCATCGGGATGATCAAGATAAAAATATTCATTATTGATTAAGGTATCCACATCATAGGTAATATTTTGTGCCACCCAAGTGAAGATTGCTTTTGATTGTTCCGAAGTGCTATCCTTTCCTGCAGTTAAATATTTCGCAAGATCTACTATTTGAGGGTCCTCGCTCTGAATAGGCTTACTAGGAAGCAGGTATGGGTTACCTTCAACAATCTCAATCAAGGTGTTAGCGAATGCGTTTCGGTACGGATTGATGTCGGTTCTAACCACACTTATTTTTGAGGTTAGAGGCCCCACGAGACTGATAGTAGTCGGTAATATCCCTAATGCTACGACAATCATAAATAGAAGCAAAAAAACTTTTCTCAACCCTCAAAACCTCCTTCCATTTAATCCTATAAATCAAGTATAAAGCTAATATTAATTTTAATATTCAAATAGTTCAAATTTAAAGCTTGAATAATCAAATATTTACGTATAATACATACTAATCTGTCAAAAATGGTACTATTAAATTAATGATATTAGATACATAGAGGAAGAGAGGGCGAGTACTCATGACAGAGGCAATTGGTCGGAATGAACCTTGTCCATGTGGGAGTGGAAAAAAGTATAAAAAGTGCTGTGGCGCTAAGGAAGCTGTGTCGATTACACATGTAATTGAAAATGAAATTGATGATTTGCAAAAGAAACTTCTTCACTTTGCTCTTAATCATTTTGAAGAGGAATTATTTAATGGTTTTGAGGAATATCAAGATTACTTTGATATTGGAGAGGACGAGCGCCAGTTTTATGAATTTGTTTACACAATTTGGTTCTCACTGTTTAACTCATTGGAAGATGGGGAAACCATTTTAGAACACTTTATTACTGCAGAGGTTGGGAAAATTAAACGCCCAAAATTAAAACAAATCCTTCAATCATGGACCGAAGCTAGAACGATTGCAGGCGAAATTATTAATGTTGAAAATAATTCAATTATTGTGGAAGATGGATTTTCCGCTGAAAAATATGAGGTAATTTTAATAAATACACAAAAATCCTTTGAAGCAGGATCATTTTTTATCGGTTTCCTTCTGCCATTTGATCAAAAGTATGTCTTTTTCCCAGCACCGTTTGATTTGCCGGAATTACCAGTCAATCAAGCAATCGACTTTATAGAGCAGAAAAGTAAAGATGCTGGTTATCATTCACCGCAGCAGTTTTTAATTGAGTTTTTTATGGAGATAATGAAAGACCTTACTATGGTTGGCGGAATGGTTGATATTGATAGTATGGAGTGGCAGAAGCCTATATTCAAGGAAGTGGCAGAGCTATTAAAGAGAAACCTGGAGTCGCTAGATGAAATGCCTTCAACTGTGGATATAGGCATTATTCTATGGTTTAAATTTTGTGAGAAAAAGCAAAAGAATATTCGAAAACCGAATCTATATGCAGCCTCTATGCATTATTTACTTACGTTGTTTAACCATATGGTTTCCCCGCTTACTCAAAAGGAAACCGCTAAATTGTATGGTGTATCAGTAGGCTCCCTTTCTTCCACATATGCTGAATTGGATGACGAATTAGAGGAAGAAATAAGAACCATTATTGAAATGTCATATGAAGAAGAAAATGAAAACCAAGTAACTGCGATGCCATTCAATTCGTTACAGGGACCGATGCCGACAGAACAAGCCATGCAGGAAGTATTGGCGGAGATCCAAGGTGGAAATTTTGAAACAATCGATGAAATAAATGAATTTTTGAATAAGAAGCTATTGAACCCAACTCCAAAGAAAGCACCGAAAACGAATAAGGAACGTGCTCAGCAATTGGTTTACGATGCGATGGAAGTAACCGGTCACCGCCGGAGCAAACTTGCACAAGAAGCTCTTAAGTTAGATCCAAATTGTGTTGACGCCTACGTGATTCTTGCGGATGATGCTGATACTGATGAGGAAGCGATGATGCTTTCAAAAAAGGGCATGGAGATTGGGGAAAAAGAGCTTGGGAAAGCCTTTATTAAAGAAAATAAAGGTCATTTCTGGGGCATGCTCGAAACAAGACCATATATGCGAGCGAAAGCAGCGTTTGCGGATGCACTTCATCAATTAGGAGATACCCTTGTTGCAATACGTGAATTCGAACAGCTTCTAGAATTAAATCCAAATGATAACCAAGGTATTCGTTATATCCTGTTTGGGGCTTATTTAGAAGAAGGGAAATTCGAAGCTGCGGAACGCTTGTTGAAACAGTATGAAGAGGGTACTGCAAATGGCTTATATAACAAGCTTTTACTTGAATTATATAAAAATGGTTTTTCTGCAAATGCAGCTAAATTATTGAAAGAAGCGGAAAAAGCTAACCCACATGTAATCCCATTCCTTACGGGTAAAAAAAGCATCCCCATGTTCCTCCCAAAAGGGTATGTATCGGGGGACGAGAGTGAGGCAATCATCTATGCAGATGAACATTTTCAATTATGGGAAAAGATAGAGGGACTGCAAAAATGGTTGACGAAACAATGAAAACGAGAGGGTAACCTCTCGTCTTTTTGTTTATTTAGGTGGAAAGAGGAAGAATCAATGAAAATGTTGGCTGGAGTGACCGAAAGCTGATTGGAAAAGTGTTTTGGGTCAATGCAGAAAAACTGGAGCGACCGAAACCTAATTACCAAAAGATTTTGGGTAACTGAAGGGGTTCTTAGTGCGGAGAGATATACAAATAAATTAAAGAGTTCAAAGAAGTTATAGAGTGACCATTCGAAGGGCGGGGAATGAAATGCAAAGAATCATTTTTTGTATTGTTTTATTTTTTACAAGTTTTTCGATTGGAAGTATTCAAGTAGAGGCGACAAGCTGGGTCGTCTTAGAACCCCAAGAAGTTGTTAGTAGGGCTGAGGTTGTTGTACTAGGAAAATACGACTTTTCAAGCAATCCTATCCCAGGTGGGCAATCCATCTTTAATGGTCTTAGTTTTGAGGTAACAAAGGTTTACAAAGGCGAAGATATTCCAACTACGATTACCGCGGGTATTGATGGTTTTGATCATGGATGGGTAGATGAATTTCAACAGCAAGGTGGGGAGATGCTGATTTTTTTAGAAAGAAAGGATCCTAGCTTCCTGACACCAGTTGGCGGACCAAATGGTATGATTCAAATTACAAATGGTCAGGTTGTTGTTCATCCGGTAGAAAAAATTAGAAACTTTTATGATGATTACATTAAAGAAGAACCTAAAGAGGCAGTTAAGGAAGTAATAAATAATAAGGTAAGTAATAATCAAGTTCAGATAGAGGATAAGCAGGCATTTCCATTCCAGACTTTACTGTTAGTATTAGGAGTTTTGTTTATTATACTATTCGGTGTCATTCGTTTTAGAAAAAGAAATTAATGGATGAGGGTCGGCAATTAATTTGCTGACCCTCTATTATTTTTTTCGTTTGATTACCGCACAGCATTTTCCCCGTTGAAGGGAATCAAAGCCGACCTTTGATTACCGCTAGCCCCGAATTTCTTCTTTGAAGGGAATCAAAGTTCTCCCAAGTATATTCAATTAGAAAAATAAAAAGGGTCGGCAATTTGCCGGCCCTTGAACTTATCTTATTTCCCTACTCCATGGCAGTTCTTATATTTCTTTCCGCTTCCACAGTAACATGGATCATTGCGGCCAATCTCGATTTGGTTTACTTTTGGTTTTTTCTTAACGGCTTCTCCGTCTTCCTTCGGATTGACAGCCTGACCTTTTGCGACTTCTTGGCGCTCCAGGTTATTTCTGATTTCAGCCTTCATGATATACATAGAAGCTTCCTCTTCAATCGAGAGAATCATTGACTCAAACATCGCGAAGCCTTCATGCTGATATTCACGAAGCGGATCAATCTGTCCATAAGCACGTAAATGAATACCTTGACGAAGCTGGTCCATCGCATCGATGTGGTCAATCCACTTGCTATCAACCGCACGCAACGTTACTACTTTTTCAAATTCGCGCATTTGCTCTGGAGAAAGAATTTGTTCTTTTTCGCTATAACGTTCCTTCACCTTTGCAAAAATAGCTTCGCTCATTTCCTCTGGATCCTTACCGCGTAATTGCTCAATCGTAATGTCACCTTCATGAAGAAAATTCGCATTTACATAATCGATAATACCCTGCAAGTTCCATTCTTCTTCATCCTCATGCTTATTCGCATGGGCATCAACATTCCGCTGGATAGTTGAAATAATCATTTTTTCAACGATTTCACGCAGGTTTTCTGATTCTAACACTTCGTCACGCTGTGTATAAATGATTTCACGTTGCTGACGAAGAACGTCATCATACTGTAAAAGCTGCTTACGGGCATCGAAGTTATTGCCCTCTACACGTTTTTGTGCAGATTCAACGGCTTTAGAAACCATTTTACTTTGAATAGGCTGAGAATCATCCATACCCAGTCTCTCCATCATCGCTTTCATGTTATCTGAGCCGAAGCGGCGCATTAGTTCATCTTCCATTGATAAGTAGAACTGGGTTACACCGGGATCTCCTTGACGTCCGGAACGTCCACGCAGCTGGTTATCAATCCGACGGCTTTCGTGACGTTCTGTTCCTAGAACCGCAAGTCCACCTAAGTCAACGACACCTTCACCAAGCTTGATGTCCGTACCCCGTCCTGCCATGTTGGTTGCGATTGTAACTGAGCCTCTATGACCTGCTTCAGCAATAATTTCCGCTTCGCGTTCATGGTTTTTCGCGTTCAAGACATTATGCTTGACCCCTTTTTTCGTTAAATACTTCGAAATCAGCTCAGATGTTTCAATTGCTACCGTACCAACAAGAACAGGCTGACCTTTTTGATTTCGTTCAGCAATATCTTCGACAACTGCACGGAATTTACCGTCCATGGAGGAATAAATTAAATCTGGACGATCATCACGTGTTATAGGTTTATTAGTTGGAATAACAATAACGTTCATATTATAAATGTTACGGAATTCTTCTTCTTCCGTTTTCGCCGTACCTGTCATACCTGCAAGCTTTTCGTACATTCTGAAATAGTTCTGGAAGGTAATCGTAGCCATTGTCATACTTTCGTTTTGAACTTCCAAACCTTCTTTTGCCTCAATTGCCTGATGTAATCCTTCACTATAGCGGCGACCCTTCATTAAACGACCAGTAAACTGGTCAACGATGACGATTTCTCCTTCTTGAACAACATAGTCAATATCAAGGTGCATGCTTACATTTGCCTTCAGGGCTTGGTTAATATGATGATTCAGAGTAACATGCGACATATCAAAAAGATTCTCTATTCCAAAAGCACGCTCTGATTTACTGATTCCTTCCTCAGTCAGCATTACGCCTTTTGTTTTCTCATCATAGGTATAATCCGTACCTTTTGTCAGTGTTCGAACAAATGCATTTGCTTGAATATAAAGAACCGCCGACTTCTGGGCAGAACCAGAAATAATCAATGGTGTACGAGCTTCATCAATTAAAATCGAGTCAACCTCGTCAATAACCGCATAAAAAAGTGGCTTCTGTACTTTTTGTTCCTTATATAAGACCATGTTATCGCGCAAATAATCGAAGCCAAACTCATTGTTTGTTCCATATGTAATGTCACAAGCATAGGCTTCCTGTTTTTCTTCCTTAGACATACTGTTTAAATTTAGACCAACAGTAAGTCCAAGAAATTGATAGAGTTGTCCCATTTCGTTTGCGTCACGGCTTGCCAAGTATTCATTGACTGTAACAACGTGGACACCTTTTCCAGAAAGGGCATTCAAATAAACCGGCATGGTAGCGGTTAAAGTTTTACCTTCACCAGTCTTCATCTCCGAAATATTCCCCTCGTGGAGAGAAATCCCTCCCATTAACTGAACATGGTACGGATATAAGCCAAGCACACGGCGGGCACCTTCACGGACGACTGCAAAGGCTTCTACGAGTAAATCATCTAGTGATTCACCTTTTTGATAGCGAAGCTTAAACTCTTCCGTTTTTTCACGGAGCTGAACGTCGCTAAGTTTTTCCGTTTCAGCAGCTAGTACGTCAATTTGTTTCGCCATTTTGTCCAGCCGTTTCAGCTCGCGCTTATTGAGGTCGAACACTTTATTTAAAATCCCCATCATATGATGAAACGCTCCTTTATATCTGATTTATCCTACTAAATAATTCGCTTTAAATTACAGAAAATCCTATCAAAAATACATGATAAATATCCTTTATATCTTACCACTTCCATATTAGAGTGACAACATTGTTACCGTTATAGCCACATATTCAAAAAACGAACCTTAATGTCTATCCGTATGAGGACACTTTATTTTATCAAAATTGTCAAATTTTTGTATGCAGTCTATTTCTAGAATAATCAACAAAAATAGTGTTGGTAATGAATAAATACTTCATTTTATGTATAAAAATTAATTTCTATACACGTTTACAACCTGAATGTGGTATTAACCTAATCCTTTAATTATCAATGTTTTCATGTTGTTTTTAGGAAGAAGGTCCTGTGAAACTTATATGAAAAATTATTCACAAATTGTACATTGGAAAATACTTTTGCAATGTTAGATACTACCATTAGAGAGGTTAAACTTAGATAAATATAGAGAGATGAAAATTTAAAATGGGAAGGGTGAGTCAAGTGGCTTTTTGGGGGAAGAAAGATAAAGAGAAACCCGAATCTAGAGAGAGTAAAAAGAAGCCTGGACTTTTTCGTAGACTCTGGCAGAAATTTAGAAACATAGACTGGAAGGATCCCGTAAATAGGTGGAAAGCATTATTTGTCGCCCTAATCGGGTCTATTGTCATTTTTGGAGGAGGATACGGAGTTCTTTCCTTTACGAACTCGCCATCATTTTGTTCCAGCTGTCATGAAATGGCGCCAGAAGTAACAACATTTACCGCAAGCGCTCACAGTGAAATCACCTGTGTACAGTGCCACATCAAACCTGGGTTTGTAAACATGATTACCCACAAAGTGATTTCATTAAAAGAAGTATATCACCACGTAATGGGAATTCCAGAACAAATCGTACAAACCGAGCATGAAGCGGTTTCAGATGAAAACTGTTTACAGTGTCACTCCAAGAACCGTTTAGTTACCGCATCAAAAGACTTAATTGTTAACCACAAAGGACATATCGAAGAAGGCGTTCCATGTATCAGCTGTCACTCCGGTGTAGCACATGCTAAAATCGCTGCTCGTGGTATTAATACAGAAGAAGTTCGAGGCCATTGGACAGATGATGTAGCACAGCAAATGATGGAACAAAAATACCTAGCACCAAACATGGGAACCTGTATTGACTGTCACGATAAAGTGAATAACGGTGAAAAGCCATGGAAAGATGTTGCTTATCTTGTTCCGCCAAATCCAGAGCATTTAGAAGAAGCAGCGAAAGAAGAAGCAAAGAACACTACTAGTGAAGTAAAACATGACGCAACGACTGAGGAAGAAGCAGCAGAAGCAGTTGCAGAACATACTAAAAAAACACAAGAGATTATTTTAGAAGCGGTTGGCAAGCAAAAGAAAGATGTGAAGCTTTCTATGGCATGTGAAACATGCCATCAACGAGTCAAAGTTCCAGAAAGTCACCGAGTTGAAAACTGGAATGGTAATCACGGCGGTACAGCCCTTCAAGAGCTAGACACATGTGTAGACTGTCACCAGGATTCAAAGTGGATAAGAGATATTCCTAAAGAAGACCTAATGTCCATGCTTAAAATGGCTGAGGTTAAAGAAGAAGATAAAGAACACAAATATACAGCAAATATGACCGTCGTAAGAGAACAAGCTCGTATCAATAAATTCTGCAGTGCTTGTCATAGTGAACGTCCAACAAGCCACGAAAAGAGCAATCACTGGTTAGTTGGCCACGCGAATAACGCGTTATCACCAGAAGAAAAAGCAGAATGCTTTGTCTGTCACGATCGACAAGAACCAAAACCAGGTTCAACAGAACTTGCAGCACCAACGGATGTTTATTGTGAATATTGTCATAGAACCGGTTTTAAGGATGATGAGAAAAAATAAAGTTTAGTTGTTTTATAGGAGGGAAAATGGATGGAAGAAGAACATATAGAACAGAACCCCCCTCCCCGGAAAGGCTACAAATTATTTAAATATTTAACAGTAGCAGTAATGTTTATCGTTGTATTTTTCTCATTAGGGTTGATAGGAGTAGAAACGACTTCTAGTCAAGAGTTCTGCTCCTCCTGCCATGAGATGAAACCACAGTATTATACATTGAAGGCATCGAGTCATAGTGAGGTTGACTGTGTCAGCTGCCATGTTGACCCAGGAGCTAAAAATTATGCGAAAGCACAGGTAAACGGTGTAGTTGAATTTTATAAAAAGCAAACAGACACATATCTAGCACCGATTAAAATGCCAAATCTAATACCAGATGAAGCCTGTGAAAGATGTCATAATATGAAGAGTCGTGACGTAACTCCTTCCGGGGATATTATCATCCCTCATGATAAACATAAGACAGAAGGAATCGAGTGTGTTCAATGTCATAGTGGTACTGCACACGGGGAAATTTCAGATCGAAAAATGACCTACAAAAGTGACTATGGAAAATGGAATCATAAATTAGGTGCCTCTGTCATGAGTGACAGTAAATACATCCGTCCCCAAATGGACACCTGTATGGAATGTCATAAGGCCAGAAAGGTAACGCTTGAATGTACTGCATGTCACGAATCAACCATGGTTCCGGATGATCATAAAACAGAAGAATTTAAAGCTGGCGATCATGGAAAAATAAAACCTTCAGAACTAGAGACTTGTGAGAAGTGTCATTCTTATATGTCATCAGAAGAATATGATCTATTTAAAGAAGACCCTAGCTATAAGAAGTACTTAAATAATGAAGAAATTGACTCATCCAATGTAACGGTAAATGCATATGCAAAGACAAATACCTTCTGTAAAGACTGCCATGGTGAAAGACCAAAAAGCCATCAAATCACTTCTTTCATGACGAAACATGGTGAGCTATCAGAGGATACACAAACATGTTTCACCTGTCACGAGAATCGGATTAACAGTGATGCACCAGTTACCAAGGTCCAATGTTCTTCCTGTCATACAAGATCTCACAAAGAGAATTGGAAGAGTAAGCACCCAGTAAAACTTGCAGAAAATCAGAAATTTGATAAAACATGCTTAAAATGTCACGTGGAGACAACATGTACGAAATGTCATAGGCCAGATAGTAATCAAAAGGCCAAGAAATAATTTCCGAGAGGGGATTTAACATGGAAGCAGCAAAAGTACCTCAGGAAGTTGAGGGTAGGACAGCCAAGAAGCAACCGAAAACTTTTACAAAAAAGACTAGTATTCTGTTGTTATTTTTAACATTAGTATTTTCGGTAGGCACGGGGTATGCTCTCGGTCAGTTTTATTTTTGGAATGATGTTGATATGAATAGAGTGAATGAGCAGCTTACCTATTACAAGGAAGAGGTTAGAAAAGACCCAGCAAATCTACAGAATCGTATTGTGCTAGGATACACCTACTTTTTAAAAGGTGATAATGAAAAAGCAATTAAAGAGTTTGATTATGTCCTAGAACAAGACAAAAACTATTACGATGCTCATTACAACCTAGGTTTGGTATTTTTGGATGAAGAACGCTATAACGAAGCATTGATAGAATTTGAAAAGACGGTAAACATCGCTCCTAAAGACTATAAGGGCCATGTGCAAATGGGAATCGCGTATCGCGGATTAGAAGAGTACGATAAAGCAACGAAGGCACTAGAACAAGCCAACAAGCTAGCACCAACTAACTCCGATATCATTTACCAAATTGGCATGGTAGCCGAAGCAAAAGGTGATTATGAGGATGCGATTCTTATTTACAAGGACGCGCTTGCTTATGACCCATTGTTTGAGGATGCAGTAGATGCCCTTGATAGATTGAAAGATAAAGACACAAAGGCTAAAGGTGAATAACAATGAAAAGACGTAATGTTTATATCGGAATGGCGCTCATTGCTATAGCTACGGCAGCGGTTTTTACCTTACTTTTTATGAATAATACTAAAGCAGTTGATACAGGATTATTAAAGGTTCTTGATCCGAATGGGGCACCAAGTCACAGCCAATCTCTTACTGGTGATTTCAGTAAACCAATGGATAAGCCTATGGATATAGCGGTAAGTAGTTCTTTCACTTTTGTCACTGACACGAATAATAAGCGTGTTCTAACATTTGATGCCGGTGGTAATCTACTTTACTCATTTGGTGAGGATGGTAATGGTGAGGGACAATTCAAATTCCCATATGGAATTTCAATTGATGAAAAAGGAAGAGTATTTGTAGCAGATTTGTATAATGGTAAAATTTCAATTTTTGATGAAAAAGGGAAATTTATTGAATACTTTGCACCGGAAGCTAATAAGGAAGGGAAAGTTTCCGCTCCTGCTGCTTTGCGAATCATAGATAAAAAGGTTTATGTCACAGATATTAAAGCTAACAAGGCCTATGTATTTGATATGACCGGGAAGCTGCTTCTTGAGGTTGGTAAGCCGGGAGTAAATGACGGCGAGTTTAACTCTCCAAATGGCATTACAGCTGATGAAGAAGGTAACATTTATGTTGTTGACACTGGTAACCAACGCGTACAGATTTTTGATAAACAAGGTAAGTTTGTAAAAATCATTAATGGTTCCAATGATGGTAAAGGTGAATCAGTTTTTGTCAACCCACGAGGAATTGGTATCGACAGTACCGGCAAAATGTATGTTGTCAGCAATCTAACACATATGGTTTATGGGTTTGATAAAGATGGCAAAAAAATCTTCCAAATGGGCGGCATGGGTGAGCAGAATGGACAATTCTATTTACCAAATGGATTGTTTATTGACAGTAAGGACAATGTTTATATTACGGATACTTTAAACCTCAGGGTACAGGTCTTTAATTAATCTAGTCAAATAAGGTAATCACTTTTTTTCCTTACAATTTAAGGGGGTGGTTTAGAAAAGGATACTGCTAATAGAAATTTTCATAGATTAATTTATTAAAAAAAAAGAGAGAAAAAAAGAGAGATTTATTTGGGAGGTTTTAAAGAATGAGAAAGTTTAGTTTAAGCTTTTTATTTGCACTCATGCTGTTTGGTTTGTTCGCGATTGCAGCGTCTGCTGAGACGTACGAGGGGAACAACGGAACAATGACTCCTGGAATAGCGGGGGAAGGTCTACCGAACGCAAACAACACTGCTGATGGTGTTGATGATCCAGGCGCAAATCCTTCTGTAAAGAAAAGTTTGTCTGGTCACAATGTTCATACGTCTTACCAAAACAACACAAACTCTTGTGCTAGCTGTCACCAAACACATACTTCACAAGGTGATCAACTATTATTTGCAGATACAGTATATAACACTTGTACTGCTTGTCATGATGGTACATTAGGTTACTTAAACGTTTTCTCTGATGGTCAACTTACTGGCGGAGCAAAAACGACTGGTGCGGGTACATTCGGTGGTTCACACGGCTCTTCTATGCACATGGCAAACGATACTATTAAAATCGGAGCTGCTCCTGGTGGAAACCCAGTAGAAACTTCTAAAACTAAAGGAACTATGTGGGGAGAAAGCTTCAACTGTGCAAGCTGTCATGCTCCACACGGCTCTTACTCTGATCGTTTATTACATTATAATCCAAACGGAATTGCTGCATTACCAGTTTCAAAAGGTGGTAACCAATTAGAAAACGTTCCTGTAGTTAATACATTACCTGCAGTCGATGCTGCTGCTCCTGCTGTAGTATTACTACGTACTGAAGATACTACTACTGGTAAAGTAACTGTAGCTCAATACAACAAAGGTGCTTCTGCGTATGCAAAGTCTACGGCTCCATGGTTATATGGTTATGATACCCGTACAGACGGGCTTTCTTACTATTCACGATTAGTTAAAGCAGATGATACTATCGCTGCTTACGGTTCAACATCTGGTGTTTATTTCGATTACGAGCATGCTGAAGCCTATTCTACTTCCGCTGCAGGTGCTACTGCACTTAAAGCTGCAGGCAAAGGTTTCATCGCTCGTCCAGTCGTAGTACAGATGGCCAAAGAAGGACACGACACTATTCAAAGTGCTTACTGGTCAGGTGCAGATATTTCTAAATTCGATGGCAAAACTTCTGCTGAATTAGTAGACCTTGGCTACAAAGTATCAGGTACTAATGTTGTAACAAACGTTGGGGTACAAATGTCTAAGTTCTGTGCGGCTTGTCACACTGACTACTTAGTTTCAAACAGTACTAGTGGTGGTTCTCACTTCGGCGATGAAACTGCTGCTTACCGTCACAGCACAAATAGCGACAGCTACACTTGCGTACGCTGCCACTTCGGTCACGGTACTGACGCATATATCATGAAAGATTCACTTGGACGTACAATTAATGATTTAGTAACTAGCAATACCATGACTGAAATAGACGCATTAAATTACATGCAAGACAACAACCCTTCATCAGCTCTTAAGAAGTTCACTAACATGTCAGTTTGTTGGGCTTGTCACAACAGCTCACACGCTGAAACAATTAAGAACGCAGAGCGTCGTGCTGATCACCCATCAGGTATGCCTGCTGGAAACTAAAAAAATAAGCTAAAAATTAGCTGCAACTAATTATTAGCTCAAAATTAAATGTTCGGAAAATAGGGTGTTATGCTATTGCATAGCACCTTATTATTTGCAAATATTTTACCAACGTTGTCATAAAATTGTCAAATATATTAACTTACAATGTGAAAGATTAATTATCGATATTTTTACAATCTATATATGAAGATTTGTTGAATTATCACCTCATTCTCTAGAACCTTCCTATTAATAAGAATAAAATATATAGAGAGAGCAACAATTTGCGAAAAGCAAATAGTAGAAATGAGAGGTGCTAAATGAGGTATAGAGGTCTTCTACATAAAACCAAATTTCAAGTACTTGTCATACTTGTTTTATGTATTCAATTATTAGGACCCCAACAATTGTTTTCGATTTCAACTGTTAAAGGAGAGGGAATCACGGAACCAGCAATTGACGATTCCTCCAATGAAACAAACGTAAATAATGAGGAATTAACTGATATAGAACCACCTGTAACGGATGATTCTTCCAATCAACCAGATGTATTAGTTGAAAATCCTTCACCACAAAGTGAGTTAACAATTGATTCTATCCTTCCAACAATTAATTTTATAAAACCTAAACATGGTGACTACCTAAATTCAAAAATCTTAGAAGGGACCACAGAACCTTCTGCAACAGTTAGTATTTGTATGGATTGCACAGAAGATTCAGAAGGTGTAATCATTGGATCGTGGGTGTCAGTACAGGCGGATAGTACGGGGAAGTGGTCATATCAAGATCCAGAATTAACTGAAGGCAATCATGCTTTTTATGCTAAAGCAATTGACGGTGAAGGTGGCATTTCGAATACTAATAAAATCACCTTTATCGTTGATACCTTACGACCACAAGTATTGCCAGATGTTTTTCCGAAACAGGATATGACGCAAGTTTCATTAAACCCAGCTATTAAGGTGAAAATCTCAGATGCTACAGAGCTAAATGAAGAAGAGATTAATAATAGTATCAATCTAACACAAAATGGTACGAAGGTCGAAGGGACATTCAGCTACAATAAAGCTACAAAAGAGATAACCTACACACCATTAGAAGCTTTGTCACCAGGTGTAAAATATAATGTTTTCATTAGTCCATTGGGGATAATCGACGCTGCTGAAAATAGTGCTTTTCCAAGAATTTGGTCCTTCACGACTGTCGGCATCAAATCGGAAAAACATCCAAATCCTCATGGGAGTTATACCAATAATGTAGATACATGTGGAAATTGCCATAGTACGCACAACGCAAAGGACGCTAACTTGCTAACAACAAACACTAAGGCTGAAACAACCCAAACCTTAATAGAAACTGAAACAAACAAGAAAGAAGATTTAGCGGCAGATGTATTTTGCATGTCTTGTCATGACGGAACAGTAGTGGCACCAATGCCAGAAAATAGTAAAGCTGTCCATACACATGATGCAGCCGTTAAGATTGATGGCACACCGAGTGGCAGTTCCTGTGGAAGCTGTCATAATCCGCATTTAGAGCAATCGGAAAATAATCCTAACATGGCACAAGACCACATTACTTATAAGCATCAACCGTCTAATCCAGTAGATCCAAATAAACCAACCGAGGAAATAAGCAGTAAAGAACAATTATGTGAGTCATGTCATGAAAACGATAGTGCTGAGAAAATAGCTCATGCAGATGTAAAGTATTCTGTTTTCAAATATAGTAAATCTAGTACAGCAACTGGAATCTATGAAGATTATGAACTCTGTCTTCGTTGTCATAATGAGGAATTCAAGAGTAAATATAACAAATCTGCAGATATTGCCAGTCACTATAACAATTTGACAGAAGAAATAATGAAACAGTATGAAAAAACGAATGGTCCATCATCCTTCGCTAAAAGAGAGATTTCCGTTGCGGAGGAAAGTTTTTCTGGTCATATCATAAAAGCACAGGATGGTAGTCCTCTTGTTGGCCAATTACCATGTGCAGAGTGTCACGATACCCATGGCTCTAACAATATAAAGCAACTTAAAACATCATTAGGTCATGAGGGAATTCAGTCATTTGCTGCCTTAGAAACAGATAGTAAGACTGTCAAAGTATTAATGGAAAACAAAGAGCTTGAGTTAAGTATTTTATCTGAATCAAAAGAAAGAGAGTTTTGTCTGGCGTGTCACAATGGTACAACTGCTATCTACGGAGTCACAGGTCAAATATATGATGTGGCACTTAACGAACATTTGGCTTATCCAAGCAAAGCCTGCTCTTATTGTCATGGAAGAGGAGAGTCTGAAGTGGAAAAAGCGTTGAGTGCTGCCCATGCCCCTAAAAAAGGGTTGGTACCAAATTAATAAGTTCTAGAATCAAGGGGATTATGCCTCTTGATTTTTTTTATGTCCAATATGTTAACAGAACTGTTAAAAAGGGCAGGAGTTTATGCCTATCTTGGATGGTACAATGTTCCTGATTAGGGATTATTATGAAATTTCTAACATCTTAATAGTGAAAATGTTTTTCGATGTGATGTTGAAAATTAAGACCATACACAGATAAATAGGTCTTTTTTTTAAAAGGATTTTGTGAAAATAGGGGGGGCTAAATGAAATAGTAGCGGAAATTTTTTTGACATGTTAGAAACATAGAAGGAGGCATGAAAAATGTCCGAAAAAATGGGAAGTTTTAAGTTGAAAAGTAAGCAAATTATTATTCTGATGTTATTAATTACTACAGCCGTTTTACTTGGTAACTTTATCGTTTCTGCAAATGACACCTATTATTCAAATTACTACCCTGCTAAAAATGCCACTATCACAGTATCGAACTCAAAAATATCTGTTTATATTAAAAGCGTTAATGAATTAAATAGTTCTAGTGCAATATTGAAGGTAAATGGACAGCAAGTTCCAGCAACCTTTGCTGCCAAAAGCTACACCGGGGGCAAGGAAGGTACGATTAGTTTTAATGCAACAAATCTCAATGATGGTGTTAACACCATCGAGGTCAGTATGAAAGATAAAGCCGATTCATCTATTGTTTATAGCGATACGTGGACTTTTACAGTGGCAGAGGCTCCAAAGATTATTAACATGAGCCCAGCTAATAATAGTGAACAAGCTACTCTAAATCAAGTATCCGCTGTTGTAACTGATAATGGTGCAATTAATTGGGATACTGTGCAGCTAAAAATTAATAATGTAGTTAAAACTCCACTTGAGATAAATAAAGATACAGGAACTGTGACATTTATTAACTCCATCTCCACCGGCAGTTATACTGCCTACTTAGAAGCAATAGATAGTATCGGAAAAAAGACTACAAAGACATGGAAATTCATAGTCGATTCTACACCACCTGAAATCAGTAGTTTAAATTACTTTAAGGATGGTATGACACTCACTGATGGTCCTCTAAAGTTGAGTATTGGGTTAAAGGATATAGTAGATATCAAGGATAATGTAACCCTAAAATTAGACGGGGAACCTTTAGCAATTGATTTTAAATATCCAGGGGAAATTGATTATTATGGAGATTATGTAATCACATCTAGAAAGACTGCTACCTTGACATATGAAGGAATGGTCCCAAATGGAAGTCATACGTTAGAGTTATTTACGGAAGATAAGTTTGGAAACCAAATTACACGCACCTGGAATTTTACAGCGGCAGTTAAACCAAATATTTCAGATGTATCTCCGATAAAACATGGGCTGAGTGATTTAAAGCCAACGATTTCGGCAGTGGTGACATCGCCAAATGGTGAGATAAACGCTGATTCAATTGTTGTAAAAGTAGATAATGAATCAGTTAATTTTGATTTTGACCAAAGTAAAGGACTAGTTAGTTATACACCAACAAAGGACTTGAAAAATGAAAGTTATCATACAGTTACTATAAAGGTGGCTGACCAATCAGGGATTTCCTTAGATAGGGAATGGAAATTTTATTCCAATACCTATAAAGAAATGGATGATTCTAGTGCAGATGCATGTACATCATGTCATGATGATTCTAGCTTTGAAGGTTCAAATGGGGTATTAGAAAATGTCCATAAAGAAAAACTAAGCTTTGGAGGAACGCATTCTAAAAATCGTTGTGAGAACTGTCATAATTATATCACTGTGGAAGCGGGATGTAGTCAGTGTCATGATGATCCAGAAGGTGATCAATATGCACATGCTCCACACGGTTCTACACCATCAATCCATTATCAGGCTAAAAACTTTGATCCTAATTTCCCGGTTCGTGTAGTTGAAAACCGATCCATGAACGATTGTGTTATTTGCCATCAGCCAGGATCTGGGGTTAAAGGATATCAAGGCTATCTAACAATCCCTACTAGAACCTTAAACAACCATGATATTCCTGAACTTCACAAAACGGAGGATACATGTACACAATGTCATGCGAAATCTTTAACCAGTGAACATGCTAGAGAAGACAGAACCGATAAAAATAATGAAGAGATGACCTGTAAGACCTGTCATAATAGTACTGACCCTGTTGTGGTAAAGGCAATTAGTGATGGAAATACGTCCTGTTCCTCTTGTCATAAGCAACTTCATAATGGTGTACACAGCGATTGTAAAAAATGTCATATTAACAGTTATTAATTAATAAGTATTTTTGTGCTGCTCTCCATTTTATAGAAATGGAGAGCTTTTTCTTGTGGATAAGTTATAAATTATAAGAAAACCTCTATTAAATTGTAGATAACTTCTGTGGACATGTAGATATGTGGATGGAATTTTTAGATTTTTTAAAAAAGTACGGTAATAACCTCACTTATCCACAGGTGCCATTTAGGAATTTGGAAATTATCCTGTTGATAAGTAGAGTTATACACAGAAGGTATGGCCTATTGAATTCAATTTTGAAATTTCTTCTTCTTTCAGGCTATAATGGATAAGGAACAAACGAACGCTTATGACATATGCTAGAAATAGACCGTAATTTTTATAGAGGTGACGAAAATGGAATTAGCAGAAATTCGAAATGAACTTGAAAAATCAGCTAAGAAATTAGTGGACTTCAGGGGGTCTCTTTGACCTTGAAAATAAGGAAGCGCGCATAGCTGAACTGGATGACCAAATGCTTCATCCTGATTTCTGGAACGACCAGCAGGCGGCCCAAACTGTCATTAGTGAAGCCAATGCTTTAAAGGATCAGGTAAATGAGTTTAGTGACTTATTCGAAACATTTGAGAATCTTGAAGTAAGCTATGAGCTTGTAAAAGAAGAAAGTGATGCGGAACTCCAGGCAGAGCTTGAGGAAGAGTTAATCAAACTGACCTCAAGATTAAATGAATTTGAACTTCAGCTGCTGCTAAGCGAAGAATATGATAAACATAATGCGATATTAGAGCTGCACCCAGGTGCTGGTGGAACGGAGTCACAGGACTGGGGATCGATGCTGCTCCGTATGTATACACGTTGGGCAGAGAAAAAGGGCTTTAAGGTTGAAACACTTGATTATCTTCCTGGTGATGAAGCGGGGATTAAAAGTGTAACCTTGGCGATAAGAGGTCATAACGCATACGGTTATTTAAAGGCGGAAAAAGGGGTCCATCGTTTAGTCAGGATTTCACCGTTTGATGCTTCTGGCCGTCGTCATACATCCTTTGTATCGTGTGAGGTTATGCCTGAATTTAATGATGAAATTGAAATCGAAATCCGAACTGAGGATCTAAAAATAGATACGTATCGTGCCAGCGGTGCAGGTGGACAGCATATCAATACCACTGATTCAGCTGTGAGGATTACCCATATGCCAACAGGGGTTGTTGTTACCTGTCAGAATGAGCGCTCACAGATTAAGAACCGTGAAGCAGCGATGAAAATGTTGAAAGCCAAGCTTTATCAACGCGAAATCGAACAGCAGGAAAAAGAACTACTGGAAATTCGCGGTGAACAAAAGGAAATCGGCTGGGGCAGCCAAATTCGCTCCTACGTATTCCACCCTTATTCAATGGTAAAGGATCATCGGACGAGTGCAGAAAGTGGAAACGTCCAAGGTGTTATGGATGGAGATTTGGATCCATTTATTGATGCTTACCTTCGTTCTAGAATTTCATAATCAAATTGAAATGACGTGTGCAAATTGCTCGCGTCATTTCTTTTGTTAACATTAATTTGACTTTAAAAACACAATTACTTGGCTGAGGGTATCAGGCAAGCTTTTGTACCTCCAAAAAACTCACAAAGAATATGACGAGTTTTTTTTATTTAATAGTAAATACTAATAAAAATTTAACCCTTTAATGCGTTATCTCAATCCCATTTACAGCAAATTATTGCCATGCTATACTCACCTTCGGTTGAGTTAGAAAATATAGCAAAAAGGTAATATAGAGGGGAATTGCACTATGAATAAGAGAAAAAGTAACCAGACTGCACCGAAATTTGAAAGTGCTTTAGAATACATAAACGTAATTATCGGATCTGCTATCATCGCGCTGGCCTTTAATGTTTTTCTGCTGCCTAATCAAATTGCTTCAGGAGGAGTCAGCGGAATCAGTACGATATTATTAAGCGTGCTCGGATGGGAACCTGCTTACGTTCAGTGGGCTTTTAATATTCCATTGTTTATTGCTGGAGTTATTTTACTAGGAAAACAATTTGGGGTTAAAACCCTTGTCGGTACAATATTTTTACCATTTGTTGTTTTTTTAACAAAGAATATTGAACCGTGGACGAATGATGCATTACTTAGTGCTTTGTTTGGCGGGATTGCAGTAGGTCTTGGGCTTGGAATTGTTTTTAGAGGAAATGCTTCAACAGGCGGAACGGACTTGGCGGCACAAATTATTACAAAATATACAGGGTTAACACTTGGAACGAGTGTTGTTCTGATTGATGGACTTATCGTCATTTCAGCTGCACTTGTGTTCGATATTGAACGTGGATTATATGCACTCATTGCCTTATATGTAACAAGCAAAACGATAGATTTGGTTCAGGTTGGTTTTGGCAGGTCGAAAACGGCGATGATAATTACGAATAAGCAAGAGGAAGTTCGTGCGGGAATTCTAAATAAAATTGACCGGGGCGTGACAAAACTATCTGCATATGGTGGGTTTACCGATAATGAACGTCCAGTTCTTATGTGTGTAGTTGATCAACGTGAGTTCACAAAATTGAAACAATTGGTTAAAACCCTTGACCCGACTGCGTTTGTCGTCGTTATGGATGCTTCTGAAGTGCTGGGAGAAGGTTTCAAAAGGGCGTAAGACTGCTATACTATCTTCGTATGGTAATTTTTTCATTAAGGGGGAGTAACTATGAAGAAAAAACTGCTAAAGATGTTACTGGGAACAGCTCTAGTTATGGGTCTTGCTGCATGTGGCGGCGGGGACGACGAGGGTGGAGACACAGCACAAGCAGGTGATGCTGAAAAAGTTTATTCACAAAAGTGCTCGAGCTGCCATGGCGGTGACTTAAAGGGTGGTATGGGACCTGACCTAACTGCTGTTGGAGCTAGCAAGTCAAAAGATGAAATTGCTGCTATCATCAAAGATGGTACAGATGGCGGAATGCCAGCAGGTCTAATTGAAGGCGAAGACCTTGATAAGGTTGCAGATTGGCTTTCAGCTAAAAAGTAATGATTGTAAACGTTCTGTGATTTATACAGAACGTTTTTTATTTTTACAAAAACTTAATATTTTCATAGGAATTTTATGATTTTGTCGAAAAATCTAGGATATATATAACAATTTATGTAGGTTTTGAAAAGAAACTGTAATAATTTTACCGCTTTTTTTACGTCTATAGAGTGTTATAATGAATTTATGCGAAATCCTGCAGTATTTTGTCTAGGATTTTGTTTTTGTGCAAGAAAATAAGAGGTTAATGTCGAATAATATTGGTTCGAAACTAACTTATAAAGGTGATCTAAAATGATAGAAATGCAGGATGTGTTTAAAAAGTACCCAAATGGGGTTACTGCCATAAATGGGATTGACGTACGGATTAACCAAGGCGAGTTTGTCTATGTAGTTGGTCCAAGTGGTGCGGGGAAGTCTACGTTCATTAAAATGATGTATCGTGAGGAAGTCCCAACTTCAGGTACAATCACGATGAATGGTGTTAACCTGGCTAAAATAAAAAATAAGAAAGTGCCTATTTTCAGGCGGAATCTTGGTGTAGTCTTTCAAGACTTTAAACTATTGCCAATGAAAACCGTTTATGAGAATGTTGCCTTTGCACTTGAAGTTATTGAAGCACAGCCGAAATATATCAAGAAGCGCGTAATGGAAGTACTTGACCTTGTTAACCTTAAGCATAAAGCAAGAATGCTTCCAACAGAGTTATCCGGAGGCGAGCAGCAGCGTGTTTCGATTGCCCGTTCGATTGTTAACTCACCAAAGGTAGTAATAGCGGACGAACCTACAGGTAACCTTGATCCAGAGACATCATGGGAAATCATGAATATCTTTGAAGAGATTAATAACAGGGGTACTACGATTGTAATGGCAACTCATAATCGGGAAATCGTCAATACCATTAAACATCGTGTAATAGCGATTGAGGCTGGTAAAATAGCACGTGATGAACAAAGAGGTGATTACGGTTATGAAAATTAGAACTCTTGGCCGTCATGCGCGTGAAAGCTTTAAGAGTATTGGAAGAAATGGCTGGATGACGTTTGCCTCCGTAAGTGCTGTTACGGTAACGCTCATTTTAGTTGGTGTCTTTTTCGTTATTATGATGAATCTCAATAAAGTGGCAGAGACCATAGAAGAGGACGTGCAAATTCGCGTTCACATCGATGTTGCAGCAAATGATGAAGATCAGCAAAAGTTAAAAAGTGTGATTGAAAATATTTCAGAAGTACAGAGTGTGAAATTTTCATCCAAGGAACAAGAACTTGAAGAGTTAATTAAGAGCATGGGTGAGGATGGACAAGCGTTTAAACTTTTCGAACAAGACAATCCACTTAACGATGTATTTATCGTAAAAACGAAAAAGCCACAAGATACTATGAAAGCAGCGAAGGAAATTGGAAAGCTAGAGTATGTTACGAAGGCTGTGTACGGTAAGGGAACGGTTGAAAAATTATTTAACTTTATCAAAGCAAGCCGAAATGTAGGAATTGTATTAATCGCTGGATTATTTTTCACTGCGGTATTCTTAATATCTAATACTATTAAAATTACGATCATAGCTCGCCGTAGAGAAATTAAGATTATGAGGCTGGTAGGAGCAACGAATAACTTTATTAGGTGGCCATTCTTCTTAGAAGGATTATGGCTTGGTATCCTTGGTGCAATCCTGCCAATTATTTTAATATCGATTGCTTACTATAACGCTTATGAGTATCTAGCACCAAAGTTAATAGGGAACTTCATTCAAATTCTTCCATATAGCCCGTTTATGTATCAGGTTTCTGGACTCCTTCTTTTAATGGGAGGATTAATCGGAATTTGGGGCAGTGTGATGTCAGTTAGAAAGTTCTTAAAGGTTTAATTTTGTCAGGAAGGGCAGTGTAAAATGTCCTTCCTGATTTAAATAGCAGGGGATAACGATTTGCCCTTACATAAATGTATAAGTGGGGAGGAGAACTGGGACTTGAAAAAATCATTGGTAACTTTTGCTGTTGCAGGAACATTCATTGTAAGCAGTATTTTTGGGGGAATCGCTGAAGCGGCTTCTATTTCAGGCTTACAAAAACAGCAACAAGAAATTCAAAAGAAAAATTCAGAATTATCTTCTGATATCAATAATGCAGATCAACAGATTAATAGTTTAAACTCAAAGCAGGCAGATGTAAAAGAAGAAATGACTCGCCTTGATCTTTCGATTGGCGATACACATAAAAAAATCAGAGAAAAAACGGCCGAGCTAGAGGAAACAAAGACAGAAATTACTAGACTCCAGGAAGAAATAAAGGTGACAAAAGAACGAATTGATAAGAGAAATGAGCTTTTAAAAGACCGTGCCCGAAATTATCAAGAAACAGGTGGAATGGTCAGTTATCTTGACGTGTTAATGGGATCAAAAAACTTTAGTGATTTTATTGACCGTGCAAGTGCAGTGGCTACAATCATGCAGGCAGACCAGGATATTCTAGTTCAGCATGAAGCGGATAAAAAGAGTCTCGAGGAAAATCAAGCCAAGCTGGAAATAGAGCTAGCTAGTGTTCAAACTATGCTCGCTGACTTAGAAAAAATGAACCAACAATTGAATGCACAGAGAGCAGAAAAGGATAAGTTATTAGCTTCGTTAGAAGAGCAGGAAGATGAAATTCATGAGCATAAAATGGAGCTTCAAGAAGAGGCACAAATTCTAGCGGGACAATCAGCAGCCATTCAAAAAGCCATTGAGCTTGAACAACAACGCCAAGCAGCAGCTGCTGCCGAAGCAAAGGCAGCCGCTGATGCTGCAGCTGCAGCTGCGAACAACAATAATTCTGAATCTGGCAGTGGTGGAGGGGATATTACCCCGTTACAACCATCTCCACCTGTTTCTAGTGGAGCATTCACAATGCCAGCGAATGGAACTTTTACATCAGGGTTTGAACCTAGATGGGGCTCCTTCCACTATGGGATAGATATAGCTAATCGTGCAGCAAATGTACCAATTTGGGCAGTAGCCGATGGTGTTGTTATTCAATCCTACTATTCTAGCAGTTATGGGAATGTTGTTTTTATCGCCCATTCTGTGAATGGACAAACGTATACAACGGTTTCTGCTCATATGGAAGCGCGAATGGTCAGCTCTGGAGCAGTTGTAAAAAAAGGCCAGCAAATTGGAATTATGGGTAACACCGGTGATTCAACGGGTAAACATTTACACTTTGAACTTCATAGAGGGCAATGGAATGGAAGTAAGAGTAACGCAATCAATCCTGTGGGAATTGTACCAATGCCATAAAGTCTAAAGGGAGAAGCTATGCTTCTTCCTTTTTTTGCATAAAAATCAGTAAAAGGGCACCTCCATATTTCTGGCATAACTCGTCCATTCCTTACATAATAGTTAATAAACAGACGGGTAAGAGACTCATTAATTTTTGAAGCTGCACATGAGGGGGAACAGGATGAAAAGTAAGTGGATTGCCCTGATGATGGTTGGTTCGCTTCTTACCGGAGCGGGGGGCACATATGTGGGAATGAATTGGTTTGAACAAACAGAGGGAAACACAGCCCTTGAACAAACATTAATGAAAACAGATACAGCCGTTACAAATCAAAATGATATGGAGGACCTTGCGAAGGTCAACCAGGCATATGAATTGATCCTAAGCCGATATGTTGAAAAGGTAGATAATGAGATGCTTGTGGAGGGTGCCATCCAAGGAATGCTTACTGTTTTAGATGATCCCTATTCCGTTTATATGAATAAGGAAACTGCCCAACAATTCAGTCAAGCTTTAGAATCATCCTTTGAAGGTATAGGTGCAGAGGTAGGCATGGAGGATGGGAAAATCATCATTATTTCTCCATTTAAAAATTCACCAGCTGAAAAAGCAGGATTAAAGCCGAATGATGAGATTTTGAAGGTAGACGGAAAAAGTGTTGAGGGTCTAGATTTAAATAAAGCAACCTTAAAAATTCGCGGTAAAAAAGGAACAAAGGTCCAATTAGAAATCGCACGAAAGGGCTTAAAGGAGCCTCTCACCATTGATGTTACACGTGATGAAATTCCACTTGAGACCATTCATGCTTCTGTGAAAAAACTAGATGGAAAAAAGATAGGGTACATTGAAATTACTTCGTTCTCTCAAGAGACAGCTGCTGATTTTAAAAAGGAGCTAAAAGAGCTGGAGAAAAAAGATATTAATGGCCTAATTATAGATGTTCGTGGAAACCCTGGCGGATTGCTCGTTAGTGTTGAGGATATCTTAAAAGAATTTGTTACGAAAGAAAAACCATTTATTCAAATCGAGAAACGAAATGGAGATAAGGAACGGCACTTCTCCAATCTTACCGAGAAAAAGGATTACCCAGTAGCAGTCCTCATTAACAAAGGCAGTGCATCGGCTTCAGAAATTTTAGCAGGAGCATTAAAAGAAGCGGCAGGCTATCAATTGGTTGGGGAAACGACTTTTGGTAAAGGAACAGTACAGCAGGCAGTTCCGATGGGAGATGGCAGCAATATTAAGCTGACGCTCTTTAAATGGTTGACACCTGATGGAAACTGGATTCACAAAAAAGGAGTGAAACCTGATGTTGAAATCAAGCAGCCTGCCATCTTTGATACACATCCACTTCAAATTGAAGAACCGCTTAAAGAGGATATGAACAATGAGCAGGTCAAAAATGCTCAAGAAATATTATCTGGTTTAGGCTTCGCTCCTGGAAGAACAGATGGTTATTTTAGTAAAGAAACCACAACAGCACTTAAAGCTTTCCAGCAAAACAACAACTTGCAGCCAACGGGAAAAATTGATGCAAAAACAGCAGCAATGCTAGAAGAACAGGTAATAAAAGAAATGAAAAAAGAGAAAAACGACATCCAGCTTCAAACCGCATTAAGACTAATTACAAAATAAAAGGTAAACAGAGGCAGCTGCCTCTGTTTTTTATGTGCGACAATTCAGGATAAGTATGATTGTGGAATACCAAGATTTCCGTGGAAATATTTGTTGAAGCCTAATGAAAAAACACGAATTACGCAGAAGAGTGTATGTGGAATCTTTATGAATACATAAAAATTCGACATTTTTTTGTTTTTTCAAGAATCTAGCAATAGGTTTTATCCCTCCATTTTGGTAAAATAATCTTTAGAGCTAGAATAGTAGAATTTATGATAGAGGCAGGTGGAGGAATTGGTGCAATTATGGCTTTTTGAGCTGTTGAAAGGGACAGGTAGACTTTTTCTACATCCGGTTTTTTACTATCTCATTTTCCTTTCAGGAATACTGGGAGTATCAAGGGTTAAACGTGAACGGAAAAATTTCAATACAAGGACATTTGATGCCTATTTTGAACTAAGACAGCTGTTTCCTATAGGATTAATACTGGGTCTAGTACTTACCATTGTCACATTAATGGCTGGGTTAACACTTCCATTTGCAGCCATCCTTCTAATTGCTTTCTTTACGATATTATGGAGTTTAACGACCAATATTAGGCTTATGTCACCAGTGTACACGGTAGGTGCAGCTTTTTTTGCCATTACTTTAATCACTGAGTATGAATGGACCATACCACTTTTTAATGATACATTTCAGGTTTTAGAAGAAAAGGTATATCCTTCCTTGGTTATCTTAATGGCACTTTTATTAATTTCAGAAGGAATTCTTATTACTAAAAATGCAGGTAAAGGTACCTCTCCAAAACTGGTAAAAAGCAAGCGTGGACAAAATGTTGGAGCACACGAAGTGAAACGATTCTGGCTGCTGCCTATGTTTTTACTAATTCCTGGGGAGGCTTTGACTCTGCCATTTGATTGGTGGCCAGTCTTCAACATAGGAGCGGAATCCTACTCGCTAATCCTGGTACCGTTTGCGATTGGTTTTAACCAGCAAATTCAAGGTATGCTGCCAAAACAATCTATCCAGTTACAAGGGCGTAGAGTTACAACACTTGGAATATTGATATTGATTTTATCTGTTATTGGCTATTGGTATCCGATAATTTCCATAGCAGTAGCAGCGTTGGCGATAATCGGCCGGGAATTAATCTCCTTAATGCAACGATTGAAGGATGATAATTTACCGTTTTACTTCTCAAAGAAAAACAACGGCTTAATGATTATTGGAATTATACCCGAATCCCCTGCTGATAAAATGGGACTTCAAGTAGGGGAAATCATTTCAAAAATAAATGGTGTTAAAATTCTTGATGAACAAGTTTTTTATGAAGCTTTACAAAAAAATCGAGCACATTGTAAGCTTGAGGTTCTAGACATAAATGGTGAGGTCCGTTTCGTTCAACGTGCCTTGTATGAAGGTGATCATTATGAACTTGGTATACTTTTTGTACAGGACCAAAGGAAGTTTGATGAAAGAATTGGATGAAGTTTAAACCTAAGAGAGAGTTAGAGAACTCTCTCTTTAAATTTGTTTTCTACATAAATTATCAGTATATTTGAGAGTGTGAGTGCTAAACCTAAAATGGAAAATTTATATCCAAGAAAGGTGGTTTAGCCATATGATTAGCTTTTTAGATTTTACCACTCCTATTGATATCAGCTTTGAAGGAGTTTCTGCAGTTGTTTTTTATTTCACTACCTATTCATTAATTGGTTGGATATTAGAAAATAGCTACAGCTACATGACAAAACGAAAATTTTTTAAACCGAATTTTTTTCACGGTCCCTTTAAACCTATGTATGGCTTTGCCCCTGTACTTTTGGTTTATTTAATTGGTCCGGAAACAAATTGGGGAATAATCCTTTTGCTCTGTTTTTTCATTCCTACTATTATTGAGTACATAAGTGGTGCATTGCTTCAAAAGTTTTTTCAACGTCAATGGTGGGATTATTCTGATATGCCCATGCAGATACACGGCCATATTTGTCTGCCATTTTCTCTTTGCTGGATATTGTTGTCCTTAGCTTGTATAAAATGGGTTCATCCTGCAATCGTTTCTGTTTATGGACCAGTCGAAATACTGTGGGCATGGATTTGGCCAGCGGTTATCTTATATTTCATTGCAGAACTGGCATTGTCCATAAGAAGACACACTTCTCAAGTGTTAGAAGAAGCAAAATCACCTAACCCTATACAGTAATTAATCACCAACTCCTTCTACCTAATAAAGAAGGAGTTTTTCTTTTTAAAAAATGGCTGTGTTAAATCAGGCTGTTGATTTGTGCTCCACTAAGGAATGCTTCTTCGAATAATC